>NZ_JBVVPV010000004.1:0-230149 GCF_055811735.1 Mesorhizobium sp. WSM4850
CCCCCTCCCCGGCAGCGGCGCAACCGGCGAACACCGCCTTTCGCACCGCGTTCCTGCGAGGCATGGGTGTTGAGGAAGCCGATTTTCCCGGACGCGACAGCATCGCGGAAATGGAGAAGTTCGGTCGCGAGTATCGGCTGATGATGGAAGGCCTGATGCAGCTGCTGCGCAAGCGGGCCGAGGAAAAAGGCAACGCTCGCGTCGCCCAGACGGTGGTTGGGGCCTCTGAAGTCAATCCGCTAAAATTTCTGCCGACGGTCGACGACGCCATCGTGACCCTCATCGCGGAGCGCAGCCCCGGATTTCTGGCCGGTGAAGCGGCAATCGCCGACGCCGTCCGCGACCTCGCGCAACATCATGTGCGCGCCTGGCGAGGCGTGCAGTCCGCCTTGCGGCGAATGATAGACCGTTTTGACCCGGCCGAGATCGAGAAAGAGCTCAAATCGAGTTCCGCGATCGGCACCCTGCTTTCGGGCGGGCGCCGCGCAAAACTGTGGGAGCTTTACCAGAAACGCCATCGTGACATCGCCCAGAGTGCGGAATCGAGCTTTTTGGGCGAAATCGGCGCTGATTTTCGGGATGCATATGAGGAGGAGTGAAACATGATCGATCGCCGCGAATTCATCGTTGCCCTGGGCGCAACCGGGCTGCTTGCTGCTTGCCAGAGCGGTCCGCCGAAACCATCCGCGGTGACCGTCAACCTGACCGGCGCGGCCGGCATGAACCCGGGACCAGGCGGCGGCGACCGGCCGGTGACAGTCCTGGTGATGCGGCTGCGCAGCACCGGTAAATTCAATTCGGCCGATTATTTCGCGCTGCAGGGAGATGCCGGCTCGGCACTCGCAGGCGATCTCATCGGATCCGACCAGATCTCCGTCGGGCCTGGAAAGACCGCATCCAAAACCATCACGGTCGAGCCGGACGCGGCTGCGCTGGGCTTCGTTGCCCTCGTTCGCGAGCCCGGCGGCCGGACCTGGCGTACAACCAAGTCGGTGTCGTCGGGATCAACAGTTACCGTCAACGTCACGCTTGGCAGCGGCGGCATTTCCGCCTAGCGGCCAGGGCAAGGGGTGCTCGATGCAGGAAGTAGCGGCATGAGCGATGCAAACAGGGTGCTGTGGTCCGAAGGCCTGTTTCTCCGGACCCAGCATTTTCAGCAGCAGGATCGCTTTTTCGAGGCGACCGTGCGCGGCGCGTTGCAGGCCGGGCAGCTGCATACGTTCGGCTTTCAGCAGCTGACGCTGGACCAGGCGATGCTCGATGCCGGCCAGGTCTCGATCCTGTCGGCACGCGGCATCTTTCCGGATGGAACCCCCTTCTCCATCCCGGATCTGATGGACGCGCCACGACCGCTGCCGGTCACCGCCGATACCGGCGCCGGACCGGTGCTGGTCGCCCTGCCGCTCGAGCCTGCCGGCGGTGTCGGCTTCGATCCGGCGCACGCCGCATCGACAGGGGCACGCTATCATGGGCGGATCGTTTCGGTGCGTGACGCCGTCCAGGGCGGTTCGGATCCTGAAGAAATCGAAATCGCCCGCCCGCAGGCGCTGCTGATTGCACCGGGAAAATCGGTTGGCGGCTACACCGCCCTGCCGATAGCCGACATCAAAGGGGTTCGCGCCGACGGCGGCGTCTCGCTGGACGAGACGTTCCTGCCGCCGACACTGGTCACCGGGGCGGTGGCCTGGTACCGGCAGCTGCTTCTGGAAGTTGTCACCGGCCTCGACCAGATCGCCGAGGCGCATGGCAAAATGGTCATGGGCGGGCCAGGGCGCAGCGTTGAAGACCTGTTGATGCTCAATCTCGCCAATGCGGCGCGTCCGCGACTGGCGCACATGCTGGCTCAGGATGTTTTCCATCCGGCCGAGCTTTACCTGGAGCTTGCCGGTCTTGCCGGTTCAATGGCGACCTATGGCTCGAGCGCGCGTCGGCTGAGCGAGTTGCCCGCCTACGATCACATGGCGCCCGGCCCCGCCTATTCGGCGCTGGCCGACGCCTTGCGCTCGCTCATCCTAAGCCTGCGCTACATCGAGCCCAAATCACGCGCACTGCCGGTCATGCGGCATTCGACCAATGTCTGGAAAATCCGCATCGACAACCCGAAGCTGCTGGTGGCCAGCCGGATCGTCATCCGGGTCGGCTCCGAGCTGTCGGAAGATGCCTTGCGCAAGATTTTCGTCAACCAGGCGACTGTCGGTTCGGCCGATCAGTTCGAGGGCCTGTGGAAATCCCGCCTGCCCGGCATTCCACTGAAACCGCTTCATTCCCAGCCGCGCGAAATCCCCTACGATGGCGATCGGCTGTGCCTTGAGCTGGACCAGAAAAGCGAGCATTGGGCCTCGCTGCTCGATGCCCCCGGCTTCGTCATCGGCGTGTCGGGCGTGCTGCCTAGCGAGCCGCAGGTCGACTGCTATTCGGTAAACAGGTGAGATGATGAGCCGCGATGATCCTTTCGGACTGTCGGAGGATCGCGAACGCACGCGCATACGACTGACCGGCGCGCCAATGCCGCGACCGATGACACCACTGCTGTCGGGCGTGCCAATCAAACGCTCGCGCACGCATCCCAACACGCTGGTCAATGCATTCGCGCCGCTGCTCGAGTTCGCGCCCGAGCTTGAAAGCGCGCTGCCGCCGGAAAACCCGGAAGCGTTGCGCACCCGGCTGCTCGACGAGCTGGTGCGGGCGCGTGACGCGGCAATGGCGGCGGGTTCCTCTCTGGAGCGCGCCGACCAGGCAGCCTGGGTGGTGGCGGCGTTGCTCGATGATTTGGCCCTGAACACGCCATGGGGCGGCGCCAGCGCATGGCCGCGCCAGCCGCTTGTGGTGATGCTGCGAGGCGATGTCGATGCCGGCACGCAGTTCTTCACGCGTCTCGATGAACTGGAGCGGCACCCGAACCGGGATCGCGAATTGCTCGAACTGCAATATCATTGCCTGGCGCTCGGCTTCCGCGGCAAATATCGTGTGCCAGGCCGGTCGGGCGACCGCTCGCTCAATGCGGTTCGCGTTGCTGCGGCGCGCTTTCTGCGCGATGCCGATGCCGACGGCGCGCCGCTGTCGCCGAACTGGAAAGGCGTGATCGCATCCGACGAGCCGCAGCGCTTCATCGTGCCGATCTGGGTGATGGGGCTCGGCGCGGCGGTTCTCGCCACGGCAATCTATCTCGGCCTGTCGATGGGTCTGAGCAGTCAGGCGGTCGAGCTTTCGACGCTGGTTCGTGCCTTGCCGCCGCCGGAGCGCGGCGAAATCAGCCGGACATCGCCACAGGTCGACGCGCCGCCGCCGGAGGCAGTGGATTTCGCGCTGGTGCCGGAGTTCCAGGCCGGAGCCCCGGCGAACCTCAGAGCCGCGCTCAGCGGCACCGAGAGCGTTTCGCTGGCCAGGCTGATCATTCAGGCCTCCAACCCCGAACTGTTCCAGTCGTCGCGGCCGACACTGACGGAAGGCTTCGAGCCGCTGATCGGTTCAATCGCCAAAGTGATCCTCGCCAATCAGGAGCTGATCGGCAACATCACCGTGGTCGGCCATACCGACAGTATTCCCTTGCAACGATCCAATCCGCTTTCCACCAACCAGCGGCTGTCGGAAGCGCGCGCGGCAACCATTACCGAGATGCTGGTCCAGAACGGTGTGCCGCAGGACCGCATTCGTTTCGAAGGACGTGCAGCTACCGATCCAGTGGCCGACGACAGCACCCGCGCGGGACGGGCCTTGAACCGCCGCGTCGAGGTGCTGGTCGAAAAGAGGCTGTGAGATGTTCATCCTGCGCTTCCTCTGGGCGGTTCTGACATCGCGCTGGCTGTGGACGCTGATCGGCATCGCACTGCTTTCTCTGGTTATCTGGGTGTTCGGCCCGATCGTCAGGGTCGGTGCCTACGAACCCTTCGCCTCGGAAAATGTCCGCATCGTCATCATTGCGCTGCTGGTCATCTTCTGGCTGATCTGGCTGATCGTCGCACAGCGCCGGGCGATCCGGGCCAACCGCATGTTCGTCGCCGAAATCGCTGCGCCCGTGGTGGAAAAACCGCTGAGCCCCGGCGAAGAGAACGTCGCCGCCGTCGGCGCCAAGTTCACCGAGGTGATGGTCGAATTGAAGCGCCGCAAGCTGGGCGGACGCAAGTTCCTGCGCGAGATGCCCTGGTACGTGATCGTCGGGCCGCCGGCCACCGGCAAGACCACGGCCTTGCGCCAGTCCGGCCTGAACTTTCCGATCGACCTCACCGACGATCTGCAGGGCGTTGGCGGCACCCGCAACTGCGACTGGTTTTTCTCCGAGAACGCGGTTCTGATCGACACGGCGGGCCGCTATGTGCAGCAGGAGAGCCAGCCGGACGTCGATGCGGCGGAATGGCTGGGCTTCCTCGACCTCTTGAAAAAGCATCGCGGCCGCCGGGCGCTGAACGGCGTGATCGTCGCGCTTTCGATCGATGCGCTTTCAGAGGGCGACGAAGCCATCAAGGCGCATGGACGCAAGATCCGTCGTCGCCTGGCAGAGCTCAACGACCGGCTCGAAATCCGCCTTCCAGTCTATCTGATGCTGACCAAGGCCGATCTGATCAAGGGTTTCGAGGCCTTCTTCGGCGGCCTGTCGACGGCCTCGCGCGAGCAGGTGTGGGGCACGACCTTCGCGCTGGATGCGCGTGTCGACGCAAAGACCATAGAACGGGAAATCGCCACCCTTGCGACGGAACTCGAGCGGCGGCTGGTGCCGCGCCTGGAGGACGAGGACAAACTCGCCGCCCGCGCCGAGATTTTCAGGTTTCCCGCCCAGCTGACGAGCCTGTCCGAGCCGATCCAGGTGCTGGTCGAGGCGATGTTCGGCGAAAGCCGCTACGAAGAAGCCGCCTGGCTGCGCGGCCTCTATCTGACGTCGGCGACCCAGGAAGGGGCGCCTATCGACCGGCTGACGGCGGCGCTGTCGTCATCCTTTGGTCTTCCGCCGCGGCGGGCCATGCCGGCGCCGCGTGTTGAAAAACGCAGCTTTTTCCTGAAGAACCTGCTGACCGAGGTCATTTTTAGGGAAGCCGGCCTGGGGACGTTCGATCCGCTGGCGCAGCGCCGCCGCGCCTGGATCTGGCGTGGCGCCGCGGCCGCCTGTGCCGCCGCCGCGCTGTTGGCCGGTGCGATGTTCACATGGTCCTACTATGACAACCGCAATGCGATCGCAGCGCAGGCGGGCCAGTTCGAAGCGCTGCAGGCGCCGCTGACCGCGGCAGCCGCGAGCCCGGCATCGGTGGAGCAGCCCGCCATCGACAGCGCGCTCTATGCGATGGCCGAGGTCGCAAACGCCCGTACCGCACCGCCGAGCAGCGCCCAGGACCTGCTCGGGCCGTCGGCGTCGGCAGAGCTGCTGCGGGCGCAGGCCGACACTTACGACCACGCTTTGCGCAACGTCCTCGAGCCGCACATGGTCGCCCTGCTCGAGGCGACCATGTGGCGGCAGATCCGCGATCCGGATTTCATGCTGGGGGCGCTGAAGACCTATCGCATGATGACCGGCCTGTCGCAGATGGACGCCGATTACGTCCAGAGCTGGTGGGTCAACGACTTGCCGGAATTCGCACCGGCGGCGCCCTTTCCGACCGCCGACGCGGAAGAGCACCAGCTTGCCGCGATCCGTCGCATGGCGGTCGACGACAGCTACATATCAGCGGATCAGGCGCTGGTTGCCGAGGCGCTGAAAACGGTTTGCACGATTTCGCTGCCGGCGCGCGCCTACAGGCAGTTGCTGGCAGACCCGGCGGTGGCCGGCCTAAAGGAATGGATCCCGGCGAATTTCGCCGGTCCCAACGGCGCCAAGGTTTTTGCACGGCGTTCCGACAAGACGCTGCGCGTCGGCATTTCGGGCGCGTTCACCTATTCCGGCTTCCACGATGCCATTCTCGACCGGGTCGAGGACGTCGCCGCCCAGGCCGCACTCGATCGGGCGGTGTTTGCCGGAGGCTGTTCGGAAAATTCCGAAACCTCGGTTTCGGCGCTGTCGGAGGATATTCTAAAACTCTATTACGAAGACTACATCGCGCAATGGGACAGCATCCTGCGCGATATCAGGCTCGCGCCATTGGCCGACCTGAATGTCGCCAGCGAGAACCTCAAGGACCTTTCGAGTGCCGACTCCGCGCTGAAGCGGCTGCTTACGGCGGTCGTTCAGGAGACCGAGCTGACCCGGTCCGATGAAGCGCCGGCCGCCGACAACAAGGCGGCAGCCAAGGGCACCTCGAAACTGCTCGGCAAGCTGGGGAAGCTTGGAAAGATCGTGAAGACAGGCGCAAAACTGCTGCCACGCGCGGGTTCCGCCGACGAGGTGGATCTTACCGGCACTCTGGTGGCCGAACATTTCAAGCCGCTCAAGGGGGCGATCGCCGAGGTCGACGGCCAGCCGCCGGCACTCGACGCCGCGGTGGTGGCGCTGACCGCACTTTCGAACGTGCTGCAGACGGTCACGGCCAATCCCGACCCCCAAGACGCCATTAAGAAGCAGGGTGGGCTGGCCGAACTGACGGGAGCGGTCGCCAGGCAAGCGCAGATCCTGCCCGATCCAGTCGACGACTGGCTCGGCGGCATTGCCGGCGACACCAGCGGCCTGACACAGAAGGCGGTCACCTCGGAGCTCAACGCCATCTGGCGCGCCGACATCCTGCCGTTCTGCCAGGCGGCGCTGAACGACCGCTACCCGTTCAGCCCCGAAAGCGCGGTCGACGTCAATGTCCGCGATTTCGCCCGCCTGTTCGGGCCGGCCGGGATGATCGACGCCTTCATCAACGACCATTTGATCAGCTATGTCGACACCGCCAGCCAGCCATGGAAATGGCGCGCCGATTTCGGCCTCGACGCGGCGGCCCTGGCGGCGTTCGAACAGGCCAGGCGGATCCGCGACGATCTGTTTCCGGGCGGTACCGGGCCGGTGATGAGCTTCACGCTGCAACCGACGGACCTGTCGCCCAACGTCACGCGCGTGACGCTCAACCTCGATGGCCAGAACCTCGTCTATTACAACAATGCGACGCGGCCGCAGCCGATGACCTGGCCCGGCAAGGACGGCACCGGCGTCATCTCGCTCGCCTTCCAGCCGATCGACGGCTCGCCCGAAGTCATGTTGAACGAAACCGGCAGCTGGGCGTGGCTGAGGCTGCTGCGCAGCGGCCGCTTCACCGGCACCTCGCTGTCCGACGTCTACAGCCTGCGACTGGGCACGCAAGGCATGTACGCCGATTTCGAGCTCAAGGCGGCCAGCGTCGAGAACCCCTACAATTTGCAGATGTTCAAGAAATTCTCATGTCCGCCGCAGATATGATCCTGCCCGGCTTTTACGGCAAAATGCCTGCCACCGGCGATTTCGTCACGCGGCGGCTGCCGGGGGATTTTGTGCGCATCTGGGACCGCTGGTTGGCACTGCACATCGTCCCGCTGTTTGGCCAGGAAGCTTGGCCAGCCACTACCGCGCTACGCTTTCTGGCCGGCCCGGCTTTTTTCGGCGCATCGGCAGGTATCATTTTGCAGAGCGCCGACAGGGTTGGCAGACAATTCCCCTTGAGCATCGTCGCGCAGCTTCCCGAAGCTCCCGTCGAGTTGGCTTATGCCGAAGCGTGGTTTGACGGGATCGAGGAGGTGGCCATCGCCGCCCAACATGACGAACTGACGCCCGACGAACTGAATACCGCTTTGGCCGCACTTCCGGTGCCACCTGTCGAGCCGAGCGAAGAGATCATTACCGACTTGGTCATGTGGACTGCGCATTCCGACATTTTCGATATCGATCCGCAATCTCCGCAAGCGACGCTGGAGCAGATCTTCGCTGCTAGCTGGGAGACCAGCTGATGCAGGGGCAAGTCTGATGTTCGTCAGCCAGAACACCACCCCCTTTCTCGCCGAGACCTTTCCCTACGCGGATAAGCATGCGGTGAAATGGTGCGTGGCGGTCGTTCGCGCGACATTTGACGTCGACGAAGATGGCAACTGCACGCCGGCAAAGGAACAACTGCCATTCGTCTTCGCCGACACGCATTACGGCGATCCCGAGACCACATCGATCCGCGTCGAGACTGACTTCGTGCCGGTGAAGCCGCATTGCGAGGTGGTGCTCGATGCGATGGCGGTTGCGCGCGGCGGTCGTCCGGCGGAAACGGTTGAAGTCGGCCTGTTCGGGCCAAACCTCCAGAAGCGGGCGATCGTCACCGGGCAGCGCCGATGGTTTCGAGGCGGGCTCGGCATCCAGTCGTCAAGTCCGACGCCGTTCATGTCGATGCCGCTGGCCTGGCATCTGACGTTCGGCGGCTGGGACCGAACCGATCCGGATCCGGCCAAGCACCGCAGCGACGCGATCAATCCGATTGGCAGCGGTTTCCTGGTCGGCCAGGGCAACATCGACGGCACCCTGCTGCCTTCGGTCGAGGACCCGCAATCGCGGCTGCGGATATGGAACGATCGCGCCAAGGCGATCGGGTTCGGCCCGGTGCCGCGTTTCGCCAAAGAGCGCGCACGCTATGCCGGGACGTACGACAAGCACTGGATGGAGAACGTGCTGCCGTTCCTGCCGCAGGATTTCGACGACCGGTATTTCCAGGCCGCGCCGCAAGACCAATGGGTCGAGAAGCTGAGCGAGGGAACGATATTCGGGTGCACCAATATGAACGCGTCGGGCCGGTTCAAGGTCAGAGTGCCGAGAATGGAGCTGCCGGTGAGATTCATGTACGACGATCACACGGAGCATAAGTTCGTGAAGCCGGATACGCTCAATCTGATCCCGCACGAAGGCAAGATCGTGCTGGTCGGGCGCGCGACAGCGAAGCTGCCACGCAAATTCGTGCGGCTGCAGCAGGTGCAGGTGGGGCCGCCGCGCGAAGAGCCCGCGGCCAAGCCGCACTACGCCGGACTTGGCGAGGCGGTCGCCGCGCTGGCCAAGCTGCGGGGCCGCCGCCGATGACGGTCGTCAGCTGCGTCAGCCTTGTTTCGCCGGTCGGCTACAGCGCCGCCGCGACCTGCGCGGCGCTGCGGGCCGGCATCGCGGCGTTTGAGGAACTGGACTATCGCGACCGCATGGCGATGCCGATCCGCGGCGCCCGGGTCGACGCCATCGCGCCTTCCAGGCGCGGGCGCGAGCGGTTGCGCATGCTTGCGCGGCTGGTGCTGGAACATATCGAGCCCGATATCGGCGCGGCGCTGCCTTGGGCGCAGATGCCGCTGATACTGTGCACCCGCGACAAGGAAACGCCGGGCGCGCAGCTGAACGGAATGTTCTCCGACCTGCGTTTTCCGGATGGCTCTGCGGTGAACGGGCGGCGCACGGCGCATATCGCAGCGGGCCAGACATCCGCCTTCGCGGCGCTGATGCAGGCGCGGAAGATGCTGGGCGAAGGCGCACCGGCCTGCCTCGTCCTGGCAATCGACAGCCTGATCGATGCGCGCACGCTGGCCTGGCTCGACCGCCATGTGCGGCTGAAGACGAGCGAGACGACGGACGGGCTGATCCCCGGCGAGGCCGCATGCCTGGCGGTCGTCAGCCACCGTCCGATGACACCGCGCCATGTCGCGGTTCGCGGCCTCGGGCTTGGCGCGGAAACTGCGACCGCGATCAACGAGGAGCCTTTCCGCGCCAACGGACTGGCGGGCGCCTTGAAGACGGCGCTCGCCGAGGCGCGCACGGAGATGCACGAGGTCGCCTTCCGCTTCAGTGATGTCAGCGGCGAGTCCTATGCGTTCGAAGAGCTTGCCTTGGCGCAAGTCAGAAACATGAGAAAGACACGACCGACGCAACCGATCTGGCACCCGGCCGACTGCATCGGCGATACCGGCGCCGCGGCGGGGTTGATCCAGCTCGCCTGGGCGGAGCAGGCGTTCGGCCGCGGCTACGCGCCGGGTGACCTGGCCGCCCTGCACAGCAGCTCGATGGCTTTCGCCGGCCGCGCGGCCGCAATCGTGTCGGCTTGAGGAGGAGACGATGACCAAAGACGTCTTTGCCGGAAAGTGGGAAATTGCTGCGGAGAACGGTATGAACAAGTCGATTGCGCGGTTTCCCGACGTCTGCATGTCGCCGCCGTCACCGCCGGCAGGGCCGATACCTATTCCCTATCCCGATACATCGTTCTCCAATAATCTGAAGGAGGGTTCCAAAACGGTCAAAGTCGGGGGGAAGGGCGCTGCGCTCGCCCAGAAATCCTATTACAAGGAGTCGGCCCTGGGAAATGAAGCTGCGACGCGCACCTTCGGGGCGAACGTCATTTCGCACCAGATTACCGGTAAAACCTACTTCCAGGCATGGTGCATGGACGTCAAGTTTGAAGACAAGAACGTCTGTCGCCACCTTGACATAACATCGAGCAATCATGGGTCTCAGCCGGTCATCACTCCACCTCTGCCCACAATGGAAACTATGACCATGGCGGATGTGCAGACGAAACTGAATCAGGGCAAATGCCCGTGCTGCGACGGACCGTTACACGAATGGCAAAAGGATCCCAACAACAACAACCAACCATATGCTCCTATGACCTCAAGCGATTTCTGGCAGAATCGCATAGATCGAATGCCAATTGGCACACCAGCTCAACGCGCTCTGCGAGGTCAGAGGCAGGTTGCCGCGGGAAAGTTGAAACAGGCGCAGCGGCAGGCTAGAGAGGCCAAAGCCGCTGGTCGCCCCGGTTGCCCCAATGTCCATCAGAATGAAACGGATGGTTGCGCGATCCACTTCGACATTCCTGAGGGCACCGTGTATCCAGATGGGCAAACCGTGGCGCAAAAATGCGATGAAGAGTTCACTCACGAAGTCAAAGCAGTCACACGCTCCCTATGGGCCCGGGCCAATCGCAGGAAAGTCCCTCCCGGGACGACGTTGGATCACGTAACACCTAAACAGGCGGGTGGTTGCAACAGCCCGAACAATACAGTTCCAAGAAATTATGTTCAGGGCACGAGCTGTAAAGAGGTGGAAGCGAACCAGACCATACTAGAGCAAGGTACACCGCTGTGAGCGACGAAATCGAAGACGACGAGTGGACTTTTCGGGACCTGTCTCTCGGCTTCCATTTGAGGAATGACGATATCCTACGATATGACCCGGAAGGCCTTCTAAGAACCGGCCGCGAGTGGAATATTGTCGCCGCACTGAACATTCTGGGCCGATCTGGAAATTTCTTGCAGCTGGACCGCTTGACACCGGTCTTGGCGGCGACCGATGACGCGCAGATCTGGGATGCTGGAATCAATATGCTCGGTTTTTCGGGCAGTTGGTCGCAGATTGTTCGCTGGTACGACCTGTTCATGCAGCGACCTGATGCTCCGGGCGTGAAATACTACATGGCCTTTCTTCTGGGGGCATCGTGCGACCGCCGCGCCATCAACGTTCTGCTAGATCTCTACAGCAGATCCTCCGATTCGGAAGAGGCGCGCAACCATGTGATCCGTGAACTGTCGTGTTTGCTTGAGGACCGCAACAATGCAATCCTCCTCGCTCGTAATGCCGATCCGCCCTTTGAAGACCTTGTAAGTCTGATCCGACCCTCCGTCGAGGCGCAAGCCTCGAAGGAGAGCAACTCGATTTTCGAGGGCGCGGTTCTGGATATCCCCAGCCTGGCCGAAAAGATGCGGAACGAGTTGTTTCAGGAAGATGAAGCGCGCGGGCGCTTACTCCGCAGGAGACTGGTTTTCGAAGCTGCAACTGGAATCGACTGCACGGCCATGTTCAATGAGATTGGCAATCTCAATCGCTTGGCTGCAATTGCAATACTTGATGAATTTCTCGATACCGACCCGGGGGCCAGATTTCTCCCGGGGCGGCGCTATTTCTTCGGCCACCCAATACCGCTTAGCTCTACGCCGCGCGGCTGATGGCCTGCCACTCCTCGACCCTGTCCGGAATGGCAACCGTCACCACATCATCCTCGAAATGCTTGGCGAACGCCGGCCCCAGTTCGGTCGGGTCGATGGTGAACATCCTGGTCTCCTCCCGCGCTTCCGGGAAAAGCTCCAGCAACGCCGCGCAGGCGGCGACGGCGACATAGGGCTCTTTCATCCGCTCGATCAGCCAAGGCAAAATCGAGCGGTCGCCCAGCATGCCGATACCGCGCACCGCGAGCGGCGCGGTGGCGACGGACTGCATCAGCCCGCCCATCCAGGCGCGCACGTCTTTCTCCGGGCCGGCCGTGATCGCGGCCCGCAAGGCAGTCAGCGCGTCGGGTCCGCCGGCGACAGCGGCTTTGCGCAACTGGACCCGCGCCAGGTCGCCGGAGCCAAGTTGCGTCAGAGCCCATCCGGCCCA
The DNA here is from genome assembly GCF_055811735.1 of Mesorhizobium sp. WSM4850. Taxonomy (NCBI): domain Bacteria; kingdom Pseudomonadati; phylum Pseudomonadota; class Alphaproteobacteria; order Hyphomicrobiales; family Phyllobacteriaceae; genus Mesorhizobium; species Mesorhizobium sp. WSM4850. The sequence continues at coordinate 12,257 of NZ_JBVVPV010000004.1, forward strand.
TAGCCGCACCATCTGGTCTTCCGACTCCAGCGCTGCTGCCATCTCGCGCGCGAGGTCCGCTCGCTTCAGTTGGCCGGCAAGACGCATGGCGAAAGCGCGCGCCGGCGCGTCGGGGTCTTTGACCAGACGCGCGAGCAGTTGCCTGGGGTCGACGCCGTGCTCAAGGCAGGCGCCGACCGCCAAATAGCGCTTGAACGCGTCCGGTGCGACCAGCCAGTCGCGCACGAGGTGACCGATCTTCGGCGGCTGGTGCCAGGCCAGGGCGCCGACAAGGCCGCGCCGCTCGTTCTGCTCCTTTGCCGCCGCCACGGTCTGGTCGATGCGCGTGGCGTCGCCCTGCTCGATCGCCATCCAGCCGACGACGAAAAACTCGCCCTTGTCGGGAAAATCGTCGAGCTGCCGTCCGGCTGCCGGCCATGCGGCCGCGCCGGCGATCCGGAGTCCGTCGAGATTGATCTCGACGCGTTGACCGATCTCGCCGATCACCGTCTCGTCCGGCGGATCCTCCTGGCCCCAGTTGTCACGCTGAGCCCAGAGAAATGCCGCCTGCTCGACGTGCTGGCGCACTGCCTCGGCCGCGATGCGGCGCGGCGGCGCAAAGAGCTGTTCTCCTGCCGGTACCATCAGCGCGGAGCCATTAGTTGAGGTTGATGGAGCCGCCGCGAATGCGCTGCGCGCCGCTGGCGTGGCTGGTGATCTGGCCGCCGCGAATGGTGATGCGACCATCGCTGTCCATGATGATCGTTGCCTTGCCGCAGCGCAGTTCCAGCCTGTCCTCGGCGCTGATGCGAACGTTTTTGCCGTCGCGCATGACATGGGGGACGGCAGCGGCGGGACGCACGGGATCGACGATGCGTCCGACGATCAGCGGCTTGTGCGGATTACCCCCGTCGAAGAGCAGCGCCACCTCCTGACCGATCATGTCCGACGAGAGTTCGCAGAGACTCCGCGCTGGCAAGGCCGTCTCCTCCGGGCTCCCCGGAAAGACCACCAGCGGCGTCGATTCCTCGCCGAAGCCGAGGAAGGCTCCAATCACCACCCCGTCGATGCGATGCATGACGTTTTTCATGTCACCCTCTAATTTTCATTGATCTTCGAGCCCTTGATGATCACGTCGCTCGACGCCTTGATGTTGATCTTGCCGGAGCCCTTGACCGTAATGTCCTTGCCGTCGATGATGATTGTACCGTCCTTCTTCATCACGATCTTGGAGCTGCCGCACTTGAGGGTAATGTCGTCGGCTGCTTCCACTGACAGGCTCTTACCGACCTTGATGCCGGTATTCTCCTTCACGTCGGTAAGGCTGCCCTTCGCTACCTTCAGGATGTAACCGCCACCAACGTCGGTGCTGTCGTTCGACTTGATGTTAGCGACGCGAGAGGCGCCTACATCGGTCGCCTGTGACGCGGCGATGGCGACGGTCTGTCCGGCACCGATGCTGATGTTCTGACCGGCACCGATGGTCCAGGTATCGCTCGTGCCTACGCTGTGCGTCTGGCTGATGCCAACGCTCACCGACCGTGTCGCGCCGATGGTGTTGGTCTGCACCGCACCCACGGTCCTGGTCTCGGCGGCGCCGACGCTGTCGATGCGCGCGGCACCCACGGTGATCGTCTGGACGAGCGCGACCGTCTGCGTGTGATTGGCCCCGATCGTCTCCGTCGAGTTCGCCCCAATGCCTATGGTCTCGTTCGACCCCACCGTCAGCGAGCGATTGACCCCCACCGTCTCGGTATCGTTGTTGCCGATATCCGTGGTCTGGTCGACGCCGACCTTGACCGTTTTGTTGTTGCCGACGTCCTCGTCGAGGTTGTGGCCGACGGAGTGCTTGGCGTCGTGGTCGATGCGGTCGGACTGGTCGTGCTGCACAAGCTTGGTGCGGTCGTTCTTGATCAGAAGGTTGTGGTCCTTCTGTGCCTGGAAATTGACCAGTTCGGAGCCGGCCTTGTCCTCGAACATCAGCTCGTTGTAGCCGCCGCCGCCTTTCGAGGAGTCCGATTTCCAGCCGGATTGCGTGGCGTTGCCCGGCAGTCCGTAGGGCGGCATCTGCGAGGCGTTGTAGACGCGGCCGGTGATGATCGGCAAATCCGGGTCGCCTTCGATGAAGTCGACGATCACCTCCTGGCCGATGCGCGGTATCTGGATGAAACCCCAGCCGCTGCCGGCCCAGGTCTGCGACACCCGCACGAAGCAGGAGCTGTTCTGGTCCTTCTTGCCGAGACGGTCCCAGTGGAACTGGACCTTTACCCGTGCATATTTGTCGGTGAAAATTTCCTCGCCGGACGGGCCGACCACCGTCGCCGTCTGCGGGCCGCGCATGATCGGCCGTGTCGTAACCCGCGGCGGGCGATAGGCCAAGGCGGTCGGCGCCACGCCGAGGATCACCTTGAAGTTCTCGCTTTCGACGTCGGCAAGGGCTCTGTAGCCCGGATCGAACAGCCTGTATTCGGCGCTGACCACCAGATATTCCTGGTTCTGGTCTTCCCTTGGGAAGCCGTCCAGCTTGAACGTGCAGCCCGAATACAGGCCGCGCACGGTGCCGACTGCAGCAATGCGCTGGTGCACGGCCTGGATTTCCTCGCGCCGTATCGCGGCCAGGCTGTCGCCGCGACCGACGTCGAGATGCGCACCGGGCTGGCGGTAATTCTCGCCCGCGGCCAGCTTGTGACCGAACGGCTGGGCGGATTTGGCCATCAGGTCGGCGCCCGGCTTCTCGAAATCATAGTCGGTATGGACATAGGCGCCCGGCCGCACCGAGCTGCCCGGAATCCATTCGGTGATGTATTCGACATCGCGCCGGGAGCCCTGCCCTTCAAAGTGATAGGGCACCTTTTCATAGCCCGGCGCCGGCTTGAGCTTGCTCATGGCATCGGCCAGCACAAGCGTGTGCTTGCCTTCGTCATGCTCGAAGAAATACAGGATGCCTTCGTGCTCGAGCAGCCGCTGCACGAAATCGAGATCGCTCTCGTCGTACTGGACGCAGTATTCGCGCGGCGGATAAGATCCTTGCAGGCGCTTCTCGAATTTTGCCGTGCTGTACTTCGAGAAAACCTCCTCGACGATTTCGATGACGCTCATGTTCTGGAAAATACGGCAATCGGTGGTATTGCCGAGAAACCAGAGCCATGGCCTTACGACGGCTTCGTAGTATGCCAGACGGTCCTCGATCCGGGTCAGCCGAAACTCGGAGACAAGGCCGCTGAACCAGCGTTTGGGATCGGATTCACCTTCGATCGAAACCGCACCGCCCAGCATCTTCAGCGGATCGACGTCGGGGCTGTTGCTTACGAACCCGACCGTATAGGCCAAACAACGACTGATCTCATCGCGCCCGACAAGATGCGTGAAGGTCAACAGCTCAGCGCCAACCGGCGTCTGCACAACCGTGGCACGTTCGTTCGGCATGGGTCGTGCCCCCTCCCGCCGCTCGTTTCTGCCTGAGCCTAGCACATGTCTTGCACCGACCAAAGGGGACCCTTGGCGGCTGCAGCCTGGTCGCCTGTGGAATCATCGACTTGAACGCTTCTGTGCCGCCGCGCTCAGAAATTGCTGGTATAATGGGGTGTCCTGGGTGAGTTTCCCGACAGGATCGACGGCGATTTTGAATGTATATCAGGCTGCAGATCAACAATGTCGTCTCCCTGCCCGCCGGTATGTCGACCGGCTACTCCGCTCGTGATCGCAGCTTCGAAATCGGCCGCGAGGCCTGTGACTGGACCTTGCCCGACCCCGACAAGTTCATCTCCGCCAGACACTGCGAAGTGCGTTACCAGGCAGGCGCGTTCTGGCTGTACGACATCTCGCGCAACGGCACATTCATCAACGGATCGACCCAGCGCATGGCCGGCCCCCACCGGCTCGGTCAAGGCGACCGGTTGCTGATCGGCCGCTATGTCGTCCTGGTTTCGATTGACGACGAGCGGGCCGCGACAGGGCTTCCGCGAAGCAGCCACGGTTCGACGCAGCGACAAATGCCGATCACCACCGGCCGGCCGCGGGATTTCGGAGACCAGCCTTTCTTCGAGCCGGTGGAGCAACGGCCCGGGCAGAGAGCACCGGTGTCGACGTCTTCGCCGCCCGCGCCTCTCGCTTCGACGCCCGCGCCTCTCGCTTCGACGAAAGACGAGGTGCTGCGGGACATCGCGATTGCAGCCGGCATCGCGCCGGAACTGCTTCAATCGCGTGATCCGCATGAAGCGGCCGCCGAAATCGGCGCGGTGCTTCGGACTGTTGTCGAGGAACTGGCCCTGCTGCTGAAGGCACGTGCGGCTGCGAAAATACTGGCCAAGAGCACACACCGGACGATGATCAGCGCTGCCGATAACAACCCCCTAAAGTTCGTCCCGGGAACCGACGACATCCTAGAAATCATGTTTGCGCGGCGCAGATCCGGCTACCTTGATGCCAAGCACAGTGTCGAAGACGCGTTCCGCGATCTCAAGACGCACGAATTTGCCACCTATGCAGCCATGCAAGCTGCGCTCTCCCGGCTGCTTGACGATTTGTCGCCTGAGGCGATCAGCAAAAAACTCCCACCGACGTCGTTCACATCGAAGAAGGGCCTGGCTTGGGACGCCTTCGTCGCCAAATGGCGGACCATGGAGGAAGCGCACGAAAACGGCATGCTGGACATATTCCTGGCCTATTTCAGCGAAGCCTATGCCAAAGCCGACAAGCAAAAGTAGACCGGCAGGACTGAACCTGGCAGGTGCCCCGAAAATCGGATCGGTTGCTGCGCTTAGCTTCGGCTGCGGAGCGGATCACGCACCAGGTGGAATGTATCCTTGGCGAGCCCAAAGATACGGCGCGGTCGTTGGCGAAGAAAAATTCTTTCGCAGCGCTGCATCTGGTTCCAATCGACCGTTTCTAAGCTTACGATCATTTTCGACAGTTCGCCAGCGGGTAAGGCTGATTGACCTGGGGGTCTGCGGCACATGTCATGTTACGGCGGGTTAGAAAGATATAGTCGATCTTCCTCCAGACACTGCCCTCGTCAGCAGCGCCTGCAGTTCCTGCGCCTGCAGTCCCTGCGCCCGGCCGGGGACCGTCTTGCCCTGATGTGGCGCGCATGCGGCACCGACGCGTGCACGGACGATTGGCGATGAGCTCGAAGGACGACCCTTTCGGCCCAGCGGGCAAGACCGTCATTCGCGCACCGCGCCGTGCTGAAAAATCAGCGCCCGATCCCCAGCGGGCCGTTGCCGACGGCGGGCGCCCCGGCCCCTCGCCGGTCAAGGATTCAACGGTTTTCGATCCGGTCGCTCGGCATGCACCGCCGGGCTGGACATCCGGAACCGTGATTTATCAGGGCGCAGACCCCGGCGCAGCGGCGGCAACCGGCTCCGTTGCGGCGGCGCCGGGCATTCAGCAGGAAATACTGCTGCATGCCACGGACAGCGTCAAATATTCCGCAGCCAATCAGATCCTCGCCGCGGCCGCGCCTTTGCTGATGCTGTTTGGCCAGCTCAGGCTTATGGCTGTCGAAAGGCAGGCGGAGCAGCTGGCGGAACATGTCGCCGAGGCGATCGAAAAATTCGACCGGACATTGGAGAAAGCCGGTGTTCCCGAGGAAGATGCACGGATCGCAAAATTTGCTCTCTGCGAAACCGCTGACGACCTCATCGGCAACCTGCCTTGGCCCCAGACAGACGCCTGGGCGCAGCACAGCATGCTGTCACAGTTCTTTCACGTCGTGCCCACCGGCTCGGGCTTCTACCAAGCACTAAACAAGATACTGGCCGCGCCGGAGGCACACTACGATTTGCTTGAACTGATGCATGCCTGCCTGTCGCTGGGGTTCGAAGGCCAGTATCGAGGCCTGGCGCGCGAGGACAACAATCTCGAACGCGTTCGACGCGACGTCTACGAGACGCTTCGTTACTTCAGGGCGCGCGCCGACGACGACATCTCGCCCCACTGGCAAAGCCTGGCGGTGTCCAGCCTACAGTCGTCGGCCCGGTTGCCGCTCTGGGTGATTGCGGCGGCTGCGTCGGCGCTGCTGACGGCGGCATTCTTCGCATTGCGGGTCTTCATTACCAACGAGGGCGATGCCCTTGCCGGCAGGCTGCTGGCGCTCGATCCGTCGACGCCGATCGCCATCGAACGCGCCAGCGTGGTGCCGTCGGCTGCGCCGGTGAAAGTCGCTCCGCCTGTCGCTCCTACCCGTTCCCAGATCGATCGCGTCCATGCGGCACTCGCCAAGACTATCGCGCGCGGCGGGCTGAGCGTCGGCACGCAGGGCAGGTTCATCATCGTGGAGATCAACAATGTCCTGCTGTTCCCGTCCGGAAGGGCCGAGATAAAACCGGAGTTTGGACCAATCGCCGCGGACATCGCCGCAGCACTCGAACCGGAGCCTGGACCGATCATGATCGTCGGCCACACAGATAATGTGAAGCCGCGGAAATCGAGCGAGTTCAAATCCAACTTCGACCTTTCCATCGCCCGGGCGAAGGCCGTCGCAGCTGTCATGGCGCCACGGTTCAGCAAGCCTTCGCGGATCACCGTCGACGGCAAGGGTGAAGACGAACCGATCGCCGACAATGCGACGCCGGAAGGCCGCGCCCAGAATCGCCGTGTCGACTTGATGATCCCCAAGGAGGAAACGCTGTGAGCACGGCCATTTGGAAGCGCCCATGACGCGCTGGCTGCTGCGGATATTCAGCGCGATCGCGTTGGCCGGTTTCGCGGCAGCCGTCTGGTTTGCCGGACCATTGATCCGCTTTGCCGACACCCGTCCACTGGCACCCGTCTGGCTGCGCGTGACGATCATCGCCGTGATCGTTGCGATCGCGACGCTGTTTTATGGAGTGCGTTTCTGGCAAAAGCGAAAGGCGCAAAAGGCGCTCGAGACGATAGTCGCCCGCAACGACGACAGGGACGACGACTCGCAGGTGCTCGAGACTCGGATGAATGAAGCCATCGCTGCGCTCAAGCGGTCGAGCGGCAAGCGCAATTTCCTCTACGAGGTTCCTTGGTACGTCGTCATCGGCCCGCCTGGTGCCGGCAAGACAACGGCGTTGGTCAATTCGGGCCTGAATTTTCCGCTTGCCGGTTCGGGCGACGCCCAGCCAGTGGCCGGCGTTGGCGGCACACGATCCTGCGACTGGTGGTTCACCGACCAGGCGGTGCTGATCGACACCGCCGGGCGCTACACCACGCAGGATTCCAATGCGCAGAGCGACAAGAAGAGCTGGCTCGCCTTCTTGTCGCTGCTCAAGGGATACCGCACCCGGCAACCGATAAACGGGGTTATTCTGGCCATCAGCCTTGCCGATCTCATCAGCCTCGATGATCGGCAGCTTGACGCCCATGTCGTCGAAATACGCAGCCGTCTGCGCGAAATTCACGAAACACTGAAAATCCAGTTCCCGGTGTACCTGCTCTTCACCAAGGCCGACCTTGTCTCCGGTTTCATGGATTATTTTGGCGGCTTCGACGAGCAGCGCCGCCGCAAAGTGTGGGGCGCGACATTCCAGACCGCCGATCGCAGCAAGAACATGGCCGGTGAGGCACCAGCCGAATTCGACGCACTGGCAAAGCGCCTGGCGGAGGAGCTGGCCGACCGCCTGCAGGAAGAGGCCGATCCGGTCGCGCGCATAGCCATCTTTGGCTTTCCAGCTCAATTTGACGCACTGAAAGCCCGTATTGCCGGTTTCGTCGCCGGCATATTCGATCCGGCCCGTGGCCAGGTAAATGTCAGCCTGCGTGGACTCTATTTTTCGTCAGGCACGCAGGAGGGCACGCCGATCGACCAGGTGCTGGGCGCAATCGGTCGCAGTTTCGGCAGCGCTTCTCGCGCCCATCTTTCCGGCACCGGCAAAAGCTTCTTCTTGCATGATCTTCTGACCGGCGTCATTTTCGCGGAATCCGGCTGGGTTTCATACGACAAATCGGCTGAAAGGCGTGCAGCGATCGCCAGGTATGGCGGCCTTGGCGCAATAGCATTGATGGCTGCCGCGGCTCTGGGCACCCTGGCCCTGAGCTTTTCAGCCAACAGGTCGCTGATCGCTTCCACCACGCAAGCTGCAAGCCAGTATCGCGAGACGGCGGACCCGCTCCTTAAAAGCACTGAAGTCGCCGATGTCGACCTTGAAAACGTCATCGGCCCGCTCGACCAGTTGCGTGAGCTGCCGGCCGGGTTCGACACCAGTGACTTGCCGACCCCGATCCAGGAGACGTTCGGCTTCAGTCAGAGGGAAAGACTGCTTTCGGCATCAAGAACAGCTTACCGGCAGGCGCTGGAGCGCATGTTCCGCTCGCGCCTGCTGCTTCAGGCCGAACGGACGATCCAGGCCAGGATGGCTGATCCCACCGCGCTCTACGAACCGCTGAAGATCTACATGATGCTTGGCGGCAAGGCGCCCAAGGTCGATGACGAGCTGATCGTGTCCTGGATGAGGCAGGACTGGGAGCAGAACCGGTATCCGGGTGAAAACAACCGCGAGGGACGGGCGCAACTCGAAAAGCATCTGCGGGCCATGCTGGCGTTGGACGACGCCTATGATCCGGTTTTCGAGCTCAACCAGCCACTTGTCGAAGCCGCTCAACGCTCGCTCGGACGCATGAGCCTTGCCGATCGTGCCTCTGCCCTGGTGAAGTCGGCGGTGTACGCCGCTGCGCTGGACGATTTTTCCGTCTCCGTCAAAGGCGGCCCGGAAGCGCAGCTGTTGTTCGAGCGCGTCGATGGCGGCGATCTGTCAGGCCTTCGCGTGCCCGGTATCTACACCTATAGCGGCTTCAACAACTTCTATCTCGGACAACTCTCGCGCATTGCGCAGATGCTTGTCGATGACCAGTGGGTTCTCGGCGGCGGCGGCGAGCAAGGTGGCATCGACCAGGAATTGCTCAAGCTCGGTCCCGAACTTGTCGAGCGCTATGGCAGGGAGTTCGCCGCGGCGTGGAACGGCGTTCTCGACAGACTGAAGTTCAAGCCAATGCTGAAGGACAAGCCGGACTATATCGCGCTCTCCGCCGCCGCGTCACCAAGCTCGCCAATCGACCAGCTTTTTACCGCGATCGCCGACGAAACAGCGCTGACGCGAGACGCTGGTTCCAGCGAAGAGTCGGGCTCCGAGGCCGAAGCCGGCATGCTTCAAACCCAGCCGCAAAACGCTGTAGATATCGCCAGCGGATTGGCCCGCATCGGCATTCAAATCGCCAGCGGCAAATCGCAAAGCCGGGCCGGCACGGGGTCCGCTCGCGCGCAAAACCAGAATCCCGGGGCGAACATCGAAGCGCAATTCAGATCATTCCAGGCTTTGGTGAACGGTCCCACTGGGCGCCGCCCAATCGATGCACTGACCCAGAATTTCCGCGACATCCATCAAAGCCTGCAATTGGCGGCCGATATCCCTTCGCAAACGGAACGCGCCAACATGAATCTGCAGCTGCAGATATCCACCCTTCGCGCCAATGTTTCGCGGCTGCCCAAGCAACTCGCCCGAATGGTTACTGCAACCGCCGACGAGCTTGACGGCAACGTCGCAGAAACCTCGCAGACGAATTTGAACCAGCTGCTCGACCAGACGGTGACGCGCGCCTGCGAGGAGATGGTCGAGGGCCGTTATCCTTTCGCCAGCGATGGCCCGGAGGATATCGCGATGGCGGATTTCGCGAAACTGTTCGCTCCAGGCGGACTGATGGACCGGTTCTTCGCACAGAATCTGGCATCGCTGATTGACATGACCGGCCAGGACTGGACCTGGAAGCAGGATGCGCGTTTCGGGCGCGACCTGTCGAAGTCGACCTTGAAAAACTTCCAGCTGGCGGCGGAAATCCGCAACGCCTTCTTTCCTTCAGGTGGTTCTGTGCCGTCGGTCAGTATCACCTTTACGCCGTTTTCACTGCATGGCGATGCCGATACGGCGATACTCGACGTCGATGGCCAGATCGTCCAAAGCAACCAAGCCGGCAACGCGCCAAGCACGGTGACCTGGCCGAGCGGCATGGCTTCCGCGTCGGCGAGCCTGAGCCTCATTCCGGAGATGCCGGGCCGTGAGTCCGCGATCAAGTTCGACGGTCCGTGGGCACTGAAGCGCCTGCTGGACAAGGCCGATATCACCGGCACCGGCGGCAACACGCAAGCCCGCTTCGTGATCGGCGGACGCGATGTCGCCTATACGGTCCAGGCCAGTTCGGACCAAATCCCTCTCTTCCTTCCTGCGCTGTCCGGGTTCAGCTGTCCAAAGGCGTTTTGAGATGAGCTCTAGATTTTCCAATACGGTGCGGCGGCCCATCGGCAACAGATGGGCGGACGTTGATTTCGATACTCTAACGTTCGAGGCTGTGGCAAACTGGCGCGAGCGGGCGCCTGACGGTGCGCCGCAGAGGACGCTTGAGAAGCGCTTGGTGGCAAAGTGAACAATGTCGCCCTTCCCTTTGAAAGCTTCGGCGTTAGCCACAGAGGCTGTGTCCGTGAGCTCAACGAAGACAGCTACCTGGTCGAGCCGGACACCGGCCTGTGGGTGGTGGCCGATGGAATGGGTGGACATGATGCCGGGGAAGTCGCTTCGGCCAGCATTGTCGATCATCTGGCAACGATCGGCATTGCAAGCTCTGCACCGGATCTGCGCGCGCGCTTCGAGGACCGGCTGAGCCGGGCCAATGCCGAAATCCGCAGGATATCGCAATCCCGCGGAGTAACCATTGGCTCCACTGTCGCCGCCCTGCTGGCGATGGATGGGCGGTTTGCCTGCCTGTGGGCAGGCGACAGTCGCGTCTACCTGATCCGCAACGGCTCGATCTCGCAGATTTCGAAGGACCATACCGAAGTCCAGGAACTTCTCGACAAGGGCATGATCAGCGCAGCCGAAGCGCTCGCCTGGCCGCGCCGCAACGTCATCACGCATGCGGTCGGCGTCAGCGACGAGATCGTCATTGATTTCCAGCAAGGCGAAATCATGCCGGGCGACATATTCGTGTTGAGCACCGACGGGCTGACAGCGCATGTCACAGACGCCGAGATCGAGGCGGCGGCGGTGTCGGCGACACCTCAGGCGGCATGCGAAAACCTGCTGCAGATGGTGCTGGCGCGCGGGGGAACGGACAATGTCACGATCGTGCTCGTCAAGATCGGAGACGGGCGCAATGGGGCCTATCCCGGTCCTTCCAGAGCGGAAGGCTGAGGCTGATGAGCGCCGACGACAAGACGCGGATATCGCCTGACGTGGCCACCACAGCCGTAGGCACGCAACTCAGCGGCATCTATGAACTGGACGAGCGGATCGCATTCGGTGGCATGGGGGAAGTCTACCGTGGCCACAACATCCAGACCGGCGACCATGTCGCCATCAAGATCGTATTGCCCGAGTTCGCCCGTGACCAGACGATCCTGTCGCTGTTCCGCAAGGAAGCGACGATCCTCAATCATTTGTCGCACGACGCGGTCGTGCGATATCACGTCTTCACGATCGACCCCGGTATCGGTCGCCCCTACCTCGCCATGGAATTCGTCGACGGCCAATCGCTGTTCGATATCATGCGAAATGGCCCGATGCCGACGGAAGACGTGCGCAAGCTCTGCCATCGCCTGGCTTCCGGCTTGAACGCCGTGCACCAGGCGGGAGCGATACACCGTGACCTCTCCCCGGATAACATCATCCTGCCGGGAGGCCGGGTCGATCGCGCAAAGATCATCGATTTTGGCATCGCGCGATCGGCGACCGTCGGCGGAGAGACGCTGATCGGCGGAAAGTTCGCGGGAAAGTACAACTACGTTTCCCCAGAGCAACTCGGGCTGTACAGCGGCGATGTCAGCGAGCAATCCGACATCTACAGCCTGGGCCTGGTGCTGGCTGCTGCTCTGCGCGGCAAACCGATTGACATGAGCGGCTCCCAGTTCGAGATCATCGAAAAACGCCGAACCGTTCCGGACCTGTCCGACATCGACGCCGATTTTCGTGGAATTGTCGAGGCCATGCTGCAGCCGGATCCACAAGACCGGCCGATCAGCATGGCCGATATCGCCAGGGCGACACGTGACGACACGGACGAGGAGACAAGGCCGCCAACGTCGATCACACCGCGCGACCGGACGCCGCGAACCGGGGGAACCGCCGCGCCTGGCCCCAAGCTTCCCGGCCCCAAGCTTGCCGGTCCCAAGATGGCAAGTCAGCCTCCGGCGGCAGCCGGTGAGCAGCGCTTCGTTCCGCATGTCCGGCCCGCACTTCTGTCCGAGCCAAGGCCTTCGCCAGTTGCCGGTCCTGCTCGGGCGGTTTTGCCAAAGGTCCCGGCAAAGTCCACCAAGACCCGATCGATCGCAATCGCTGCCTTGGCGACATTAGCTGTCGCGTCGGGTGCAGGCGTTTATCTCAGCGGCGTGATGACGCCTTCCACGCCGACCGTCGGCGATACATCGTTCTTGTCGCCAAAAGCATCCAAACCGGGTCCGACGGACAGCGCGGCAAATTCGCCGGGCGATGAGCCGGCAAAAGCAGTTGCACCTGAGCAGTCACGAACAGAAGCCACTGCGCCGCCAGCCGAAAGTCAGGCAGGCGCGGCGGCGGATCAAAAGTTGGAGCCGGCACGGCCCGCCGAAGTCCTCTCACCATCCGAGGAAACCCCGGAGCGGTTGGCATCGGAAGAAAGCTCGGAGCCGGCGGCATCCGCGGAAATCTCGGAGCCGGCAGCAGAAGAAGCGCAGTTGCCAGCTGAAAATCGGCCAGATGCCCCGGCGGATCAAAGGCTGGAGCCGACGCGGCCCGCCGAAGTCCTCTCGCCAACCGAGGAAACCCTGGAGCCGGCGGCAGCCGAGGACATTTCGGAGCCGACGGCAGCCGAGGCGCCATCGCCAGCTGAAAATCGGCCAGATGCCGTGGCCGATCAAAAGTTGCAGCCGACACGGCCCGCCGAAGTCCTTTCGCCAACCGAGGAAACCCCTGAGCCGGTTCCGCCGCGCATCCAGGTCGCGCCAATGCCACCGGCCGACAAGGCCTCGCCGCCCGCAGCGGTCCGGCCCGAAATTATGGAGAGCCGGAGGCCCGATCAGCCGGCCAGCCAGCACGCGCGGGCCGAAAGCCAGACGTATGATGCGAACGAAAAACGGCAGCAGGACGAGACGGCGGCAGGCAAACAGCCGGGCGAAGCCACTATTGCCTTGAACGTGCCGAAACCGGACCTAAAACTGCCGCCGAAAAATGCCCTCGACCCCGCTGCGCAACGGGTCTCCTGGGTGCGGGATTTCAACGGCGGCGACTGTTTCTATGCGACGTTGACGTCGGCAACCGAGGCCGCCGCCGCCATCGAAGGATTGGGCACGGAGATCCAGCCGTTCGAACGAATGCTGTCCGATTTCCAGGCAAGATTCCGTGTCGAACCGGACATCAGCGTCCGCCTCATTGAGCCGGCTCAATGCGAAGTCACCAACTTTCTGCGCTTTCTGGACCAGATGCCGGCTGACAAGCCGCAGCTTGTTCTCGATCGGACGACGGTGCCGAGCGGCTCGCCGATCGGCGGCACGCTGGTGACGCAGGGCGGCCTGATTTCCAGCGTGCTGCTGATCGACCACAGGGGCATGGCATTCAGCCTCGACGATCTTATGCTGGCGCAAGCCGGCAAGGCCACCTTCAACATCCCGATCGATCTCGGCGCAGCCGACAAGGCGGCCGGCAAGGTCGTGCCGCAGATCATAATGGTGATCACGGGCCCACAGGATATTCAGGCTGCGGCGTTCTCTGCGCCGACACCAGCCGCGCTGCTGTTGCCCAAAATTCTCGACGAGATCGACGCCAACCGAGCTGAGTACTCCGCAACGGCAAAGTATTTTCGGCTCGGCGGGTAGCATGGACGCCGATGGCCCACCGCCGCTCGCGCTTTTCCTTCCTGCCCGCTGTCCCGCCCAACAATCAGCGTGACTGGCTTCGCGGCCTGCTTGCCCTGACAGGCCGTATCAGACTTACGGTCATATTGGGCGCGACATTGCTCGCTCTCCTGTCGCCTCACGAAGCGCACGCCGAATTCACCGTCTGCAATCAGACGCTCGACGTCGTCAATCTCGCTGTCGGCCAAAAGGTCGACAATGCCGACCAGACCGATGGCTGGTGGACCATCGGCGCAAATCAGTGCGTCAACGTCATCCGCGAGGAACTTTCGAACCGCTACATCTACATCTATGCGACGGACGTCTTTGGCCATGCGACCCTGACCGGGTCGACCGAAATGTGCATCGACCGGCGGCGTTTCTCGATACGCGGCATCGATGAATGCTGGCAGCGCGGCCATATCGCCGCACGATTTCTCGAAGTCGATACGCTTGAACAGGCGCGGTGGACCTTTTTCCTGACCGGAAGCAATCCGTGACGCACAGTATCGACACAAGCTTCAAGTTGAAAAAGCAGGCCCGCGCCGCCCTGCGCAGGCGCAGGCTCTGGCGCAGGCTGCTTGCCGGGCTTGCTGTGGTTGCCCTGTTGTCGATCGCTGCCGGCTTCTATCTCACCGCGGATTATTGGTCGTTTGGCGACGAAGATGAGGAGTTGCATGCCGTCGAGGGAATCGACGATGTGCCGGCCGACGCATCTGTCTATGTGCCTGCCATCATCGATCTCGCAGGCGACCCGATGTGGATCACGCTTGCGCCCGACACCGGCGGCGCAACAAAAAGCCAAGTCATCCCGCGCCCGGCAGAACTCGACCAGGCCGGCGTTTCTCCGCAGATCGAGATTCTGTCCGACGTGATGCTTAGCGCCAGCGAAAAGTTCATGACGACGATACCGTCCACGCAAGAAGATTTCGCATTCTTCCAGGCGCAGCGACAGACCGCGCCGGCGCCATCCAACGAGTTGCAAAACGACGTTCAGCCACCGCCCGTTCCAAACGAGGCTCCGGTTGCTTCGGACCCGCAGGGGGGTGTCGATGATGCCGAAGCAGGTTGGGGCGAAACAATCGATTCAGGCGAGGCAGCCCTTCCCGCGTTCCAGAAAACCCAGATCGAAAACAACACAAGCGTTGCAAATGTCATCAGTGAACATCAACGATACGAGGCTACCGAGGACATTTTCGTAAAGATCCTCAACGACCGCAGCCTGGACAGCGTTGCGCTCGATGCGCATTTCTCCGCCGAGGATGCCAAGCTGGCAGGCGAGGCCCTGAAGGCGCTTTTTAATCGGGAGAGCCTTGAGCCAGGTCATGTCGTCGCCATGCGCGGTTTCAGGCCGACGCGCGAGACGACAACCATGTCCCTCATGCAGGTTTCGATCTACGCCAAGAACGTATTTGTCGGCACGCTGACGCGCAATGCCGCCGGTGTGTTTGTGTCTGGTGTCGACCCGTGGGTCCGCGAAGATTTATTCAACTACTCGGGCGCACAGGCGCAAGGCACGCACAAAAGGCAATACCGGCTGCTCGACGCGATCTACTCGACAGCAGCGCGCAACAAGGTTCCAACCGGCGTGATCGGAGAAGCGATCATGTATCTGTCGCGAGGACAGGATCTGGATGCCTTCGCCAGCGAAGACCAGCGTCTGGTCCTGATCTATTCGCAAAAACCGCGTGGCAAGGAAGAGACGGCCGGACGGGTGCTGTATGTTGGCGTCCGGGGTAGCGAGAAAAGCCTTGACTGTTTCGTGTTCCAGCAGACCGACGGCCAGTATGCATGCGTCAGCGGCGACGATCAGGTTCGCTCGCTGACAGTCGCCAACGGCATGGTCACACCGGTCAACGGGGTCATGACCTCGACTTTCGGCCCACGCAAGCACCCAATCCTCGGAACCGTTCGTATCCACAAGGGCGTCGATTGGGCGGCGCCTCTGGGCACGCCGATAGCCGCCGCCTTCGACGGCGAAATCGTCTTTCAGGGCGATGGAAGTGGTTACGGCAATTTGGTGAAGATTTCGCACGGGGACGGCAGCGAGACGCGCTATGCGCATATGCAGAAATTCGCTGACAAGGGCGGTGTCGGCGCGAAGGTGAAGGCAGGCGATATCATTGGCTACATCGGCACCACCGGTCTTTCGACCGGGCCGCACCTGCATTTCGAACTCTATCGCAACGGCCAGGCCATCGATCCGCTGGGCACGGTTACGGCAATCGCGACGGACGCTTCCGCTGTCGAAACCCTGACCGAGCGTATCGTTCAAGTCGAAAGTGGCGGCAAAGCCCGCGCCAAGAACCCACTTTCTTCGGCGACCGGCGCCGGTCAGTTCATAACCAAGACGTGGATCCGGATGATGAACACCTACCGCCCCGAACTGGCGCGGACACTGTCAACCGCCGACCTGCTCGCTCTGCGTTTTGACGCCACCATCTCGCGCGAGATGGTCAGCAATCTGGCGCGCGAAGGCGAAGCCTATCTTCGGGCACGCGGCCACCAGATCACAGCCGGCCGGCTTTATCTCTGTCATTTCCTGGGAATGGAAGGCGCCCATCAAGTGTTGTCGTCGCCGGGCTCGGCGCAATTGAGCGCCGTGCTCGGATCGGCCGTCATTCAAGCCAACCCGTTCCTCACCGGCAAGTCCGCCAGCTATGTCGTGAGCTGGGCCGAAAGGAAAATGGGGCGGAAGCTGAGCCCGGCGATGGTTGAAGTGAGCCAACAAACAACGACAACGACGGAAGTCCGGCAGACATCGCCCGAGTTCGAAAAATACAAGCAGGCGATCACGGCTCTCATAGGCTCGATGCAGAATACCCTTTGAACGTGCTTCTCGAGGCGCGCGAGTTTGCCGTTAGTCCATTGGCGTTCCTGCTGCCAAGTGCTACTATAGCCAACTTTTTTGGGCCTTTGTGAACCAAAACTGTGGTCGAGATCACATACGCCCAGGAGCCATTTTGGCATGCGCAGACATCGATAGTGCGCCCCGGCGGGGCGGAGGGCTGGACCATGAAAGCATTTGCCGTCTTTCTGAGCGGGTTTCTCCTGTTTGTCATCACGTCGCTTGGAGCCGAGGCTGCCGCGCCTGATGCCAAACGCGTGGCACTGGTCATCGGCAACAGTAAATATGTCCATGCCGTTGCCTTGCCCAATCCCGCCAACGATGCGCACCTCATCGCATCCACGCTACGCAATGCCGGCTTCCAGGTGATCGAGGGGCTCGATCAAGACAATGCAGGCATGCACAGCCTCATCAGTCGGTTTACCGAGCAATCCTACGATGCCGAGCTCGCCGTCATTTTCTATGCCGGCCACGGCATGCAGGTCGACGGCAAGAATTTCTTGATTCCGATAGACGCCGAACTGACATCGCCCGCTCATCTCAAGACCCGCACCGTTCAGATCGACGACTTCATGGCGGCGTTACCAGCCGAGCCGGCGATCGGCGTCATCATCCTCGATGCCTGCCGCGACAATCCATTGGCCAGGACGCTGGCCGCCTCGATGCCGAAGAGCCGTTCCGCCTCGTTTGGCTCCGGACTGGCGCCGATTGAAGCAAGATCGGACGGCGTTGGAACCGGCGGAGTCTTGATTGCGTATGCAACCGACCCCGGCGCCATCGCTTTCGACGGCAACGGCGTAAACAGTCCCTACTCCGCGGCGCTCGCCAGACACCTGACTGAACCTGGCGTTGAAATCCAGAGCGCGCTGACGCGTGTGCGCGGCCAGGTGACCGAAACGACACAAGGTCGCCAAAGACCTTGGCACAACGCATCACTGGGACGCGAGGTCTTCCTGGGACAGTCCAAAGCGGAAGCGGCGCCTGCCACAAAACCGATCGCTGGTGCGTCCGGCGCGATGACACCGGCGCCTGCCCCGGTGACCAACGAGCCTCCTTCCTGGGAGGTTGAGCAGCGTCTGTGGGACGAAGCTTCCAAGCGCAATTCCATTCCGTTCTACGAAGCCTATCTTGAACAGTTTCCGAGCGGCCGCTTCGCCACGGTGGCACGGCTGAACATCGACCAGTTGAACGAACCGAAGGCCGAAGATCGGCAGGTCCCGGCAGTCGATGAGGACGAGGCCAACGCAATTTCCGGCTCAGCCGTTCGCACCTCGGTTGGGGTTTCGGACGAGGTGAAGCAGGCCCCGGGCACCGAGTTGACGGAAAGCGCGATCGGTCTCGATCGCCAGGGCCGTATCGATCTGCAGTTGCGCATCGAAGCCTTGGGCAACGAGCTTGGCCGTATCGACGGAAACATAGGCCCAAAAACCCGCCAGGCAATCGGCATCTGGCAAGCGAAAAACGGCCTGCCGCAGACGACCTTTTTGACACGCGAGCAACTGACGTTCCTGGTGATCCAGACGGATCCAATGATGGATTCGGTGCGCGCCAGCTACGCTGCCGATCTGGCTCGAGCACAGCCGAAGAAACAGGTGCAGCAGGCCCGCACAAAGAAGCCGGTGGCACAGAAGGCCCGCACACAAAAGCCGGTGGTGGCACAGAAGCCCCGCAGGCAGCAGGTCGTGGTTCGACGGGATGTTCCGCCGCCGGACAACAACGACTTCCTGACCAAGGCGCTGATTTTCGGCACCGGTGTGGCCGTGGGTGGCGTGCTCAACAACAACTGACGAGCCAGTTTCAGGCGTGTCGACGCTGGCCGTGCCTCGGTGGTCGGAGCGGCCCTACTCAGTCCTTATCCGCATTTCCACCCGGCGGTTTACCGAATCGAATGGATTGGGGTTGCGCGGACTCGCTTCGCCCAGGCCTGTCGCTTTGATGCGGGCAGGATCGATGCCGTTGGAGGTCAGGAAGGTTGTTACCGATCTGGCTCTGCGTTCCGACAGCCCCTCGTTGTAGCGCTCCGAGCCGGTTGCATCGGTATGACCCTCGACAACGAAGTTCAAAGTGCTTAGTCGGCGGTCCTTCAGTGCCTTGGCGAACTCGTCCAGTTCAGCGCGGGCAGTCGCATCGAGTTCCGCAGAATCAAGGCCGAAATTGATCAGCATGTCGAGGCTGGTTTTTTCGGCAGGCGCTGCCTTGTTCTTGCTGTTGCACTCTTCCTCGGTGCCGACGCAAATTCCACGCGGCGGGCCGAGCTCGCTCGCCGCGTCAAAAAACTTCACGATGTCTTCTGATTTCTGAAGCGGATCAGCAAAAGCATGGGTCGAATAAAACGCGACCGTAAACACGAAGGCTAAACTGCCCAACCGCATAACGGTTACTCCTGTCTTGAGCATCGATTTCATCGACTGCGGACAATACCAAATTGCGAAGCGGTTGTCTGTCAATAAAAGTCAGGCATACGAGTGATGGAGGGCAGTCGCATCTTGCTGGGGACTGGGAGACTTGACCCGCCCCGCCCGGGGCTTCAGTGTCGATTGTTCCCTGGGGAAAGCGTGGCGCCATGGCCAATGAGCTTCGATTCAAAACGGCACGGGACCTTTTCATGGCCTGCCCCGCCGTTTCCAGGGACATGGTGGCACTTCCGACCGAACAGCCTTCAATCGAATTTTGCCGCGCCCTGCTGGCCGGGCGGGTGCCCGAGGAGGCGATTACGTTCTGTGCCTATTTGCTACCCGAGCGGGCTGCGGTGTGGTGGGCCCATGAATGCCTGAGCCACCTCACCGTTCTGCTCGACAGCAGGGATCAGGAATTGCTCGCGGTTGTTCGTGACTGGGTCAGCGAACCGGAGAGCCCTCACCATCGCCCGGAAGTGGACAAGGCTGCGGCAATGCCGCCAACAACGCCGGCCGCCTGGATTGCCCTGGCTGCAGGACGGCATGGCAACGGTTCAGCCATGGAGGCGCCAGCGCTATCGGCCTCGCCGCCAGCCGCCCGCGCTGTGAGTGCGGGGGTTCTGGCCGGACTGGCACGTGTTGCGTTGGAGGACCGCTTTTCAGTTCTTTCCGCGTTTGTCGAAATGGGCATCCAGTTGGCAGAGACAGAGGCGCTGCGCCAATCGGTAGATGCAAATTAGACCGTGGTCTGGAGCCTGGATGGCTCGCCTTACTTGCGGCCGCCTTGGGCCCCATTTGGCCAGCGCTTGCTTGAAACGTGTCCCCAGCGAGTGTTGCAGTCGCAGCACCGGGACGTCGTTGGTGGTGAAACTTCAGCCCGCCACTTTCATTTGGTCAACCTCCCAACCGCCTACTCCGCTTCCGCCTCCAGTTCCACCTCCGCCGCCGCCCGAAGAAGGAACGATGACAGGCGCAGTTACAGGCTCTTCCGCAACCGGTTTAACCACTTTCTTGACGGCCGCCGGTTTGGGAGCGGGCCTGACGACCTTTCGCGGCGGAGGGGCTCTGCGAACGACCTTCGGCGGCTGCTTCGGCGTGGGCGTCGCCAGCAGCGGCGTCGGTCGAATTTCGGGTGGTATCGAGCCATATGTGGGGCCTGCCGACGGTAGCGCCCAGCTAGGCTGCGCAGAGATCGGCACTCACGAAGGTTAGTGGCCTGTGCCGCAAGGCGGCCCCGGCCAAGAAAACGCCAGCCAAGAAGGCAGTTGCGGGGCGAGCGAAGGCTTAAGAGATTTGACGATGGCAGGCGCGCCGAAAGCAATGTTCGGCACAATCGCCAGGGTTGGGCTGTTGGCTTCGCGCGCAGGGCGGATACGAAAAGCTCAGTCGACATAACACCATCCCGGCGGCGGATGGTAACCTTCGATAACCGGATCGTGGGTCGTTGAGTGAGACGCGCTCGATGGCGTGCTTTGGCCTATCGCGACGATTTCATTTCGGCACATGCCCGTCAGTCGGGACTGTCGGGACCGGGGCGCGGCTCAGGACAGCTTGGTCCCAGGCACGGTCAATTGCGCGCGCCGCGTCCAAACCCTGCATGTCGCCGGTGGCGAGTTTCATCGTGGCCTCGTTAAGAACCTCGCCCGCGATCGGCCCAAGCGCCTGGTCGTAGTAAAGTTGGTGGTAGGTGCTCCTCAGCAGCGTCGCCGCGACGTCACTGATAAAGGGGTCTTTCAGCGAGAGGTCGGAACCAGACACCGAGGGCACCGAGTCGGCGAGTTCCGAAATGCGGCTCTGGACGGCGCGCGACGTCAGGACCCGCAAAAGTTCCACCGCCATCTCGGGAGCCTTGCTATTGACCGCGTAGCCGTCGGCCCCACCATAAGTCAGGAGCTTGTCGGAAGGCTTGGAAACGGCGGGGAAATCGAGCCGACGCAGTTCGCGGCTCATCCGGGTCGCGCCGCCAGGCCAGTTCCACCTCATCGTATTCAGGCGCCAATTCCCGGTCACCACCATCGCCGCGCCGCCTTTGGCGAAGGTCATGCCGGCCGCGCCCTCATCCGCTGAGAGAAAGTCGACCTGGAAAGGCTGCAATTCAGCCAGTTCACGCAGCCGTTGACCTGCCTCCACAAAGGAGGGAGACAGGAACCCCTCTCCTGCGCCGGAATAGGCAGCCTCGAAGGCAGCCCGGCCGCCGATCTGCTCCGCAAGATTGCCCCACAGGAACTGGAACGGCCAGCGATCACGCCCGCCAATCGCAATTGGGACGACGCCCTGCGCCTTTAACTTGTGGACCGCCTCGAGAAACCCGCCCCAAGTTGCCAGATGCTCGGGCGCAACGCCCGCCTTTTCGAGGATAGAGGTGTTGACCCATAGGCTGACCAACTCGACTGATGAAGGAACGCCGTAAATACGCCCGTCCTGCGTGTAGGTCTGCAAAGCCCCGGAGCGGAACTCCAGAGCCCAGCCCTTGGACATTTCCTCGGTCAGGTCGCGTGCGAAGCCAGCTTCGCGCAGCGCCTCCAAATGGCCACCGCCCCAAGTGTGCATGATGTCTGGGGGAGTGTCGGATCCGAGCATTCCAAGAAGTGTCGCCTTATACGTGGATCCCGGTTGATGTTCGATAGTCACACGGTAGCCAGGGTGACGCGCCTCAAAATCCAGCGAGAGATCGCGCCAGTAGGCGTGGACTGCGTCGTTGCGACTCATGGCAGCAACGCGTAGCACGGTTGGGCGAGCCCCAGCTCCTTTCGAGGCGACTGCAGCAAGCAAGTGGACGGCGTCGCGCCGTTTGGTGTCCAGATCATCGCGAAGGACTGCGCCAGCATAGCGCCGCACGAGAACCTGAAGGGTCCGCTGGTCGAGGTAGCCGGTCGCGTCAAGGCCTGCAGACCGCTGGAGACTCTCGATCGCTTTGCGGGTGCCCGGCCCAAAATTCGCATCCTTCCGACCCGAGTATTCACCAGCTTCGGTCAAGAGTGCTTGCACGCCGGCCAGAGCCTGCGACCCAAGCCCCAGCTTGGCTTCCATCTCAAGGGGCTGCGGTTGCTTGGCGGCCGACGCAGCCTCTTGCGATACTGTGGGTTTAGGATCCGGAAGCGGATCCACACTTGCCGCAGCGACTTCACCGGCGCTTTTACCCTGCTCCAATCCCGTCGTCTCACCAACGACCAAAGTGCCCGGGTCGGGCGCGACCGCGGCGGACACCTCCACCGGTGGGTGCTCTTTTTCTTCGCGGAGTTTTTCGATCCTTTTTTCGGCCGCAGCAGCAAAGGGGCCGCTCGGGAAAGCATCAAGGTACTTTTGGAAAAGGTCGATGTCCGAGGCGTGCCGGATCGAAAGCCAAATCAACCCTTGCCTGACGAAATCATCGTGAAGATCCGCTTTGTCGCCCTCCCCGGGCAATGAGGCGGGCAATGGGTCCGCCCCGTCGGTACCGGTGAGCCGACTGTAAAACTCTCGCGCGACTGTCCGCTCGACGGGAAGCTCAAGCGCGCGGATCGTGTCGAGGAGCGCCACCTCGATGCTTGCAACCTTCTTGGAACCGGCAAGTGCGGCAGGGTCGGCAGGGTACAGGTAAACCTCGCGGAGCAGCGCCTCCTCAACCCAGGGCACCTGCGCGCCGCGTGTAAGCTCCACAACCGTGCTGCGTACCCGTCGGAGCATTGTGCCAAGCTCGAGCCCGGGGCGATCAATCCATTGGAGAAGCGCCGTTGTGAAGGGACTATGGCCATCTCCGCCATCGAAAGCCACGGCTCCAGGCGCTGCAGCAAAGCCGATTAGCATGCCGGCCGAATTCGGCCGCTGAACGAAGGCACTGGCTGAGACGCTGCCACTGGCCAGTCCCGGCGATGTCGAAATCGCAGCCGAGAACGGATTGTCGCGGCAAGCATCGAGGACAAGAACCGCAAGGTCGGGCCCGGCTGCAACAAGGCTTGCATAAATCTCGGAGGCGCGCAGAGTTGCTGCCTGGAGGTCAGAGCGTGATGCAAGGTTTGCATCGACCGGGATCAGGTAGTTCTCACCGTTCACCTGCAAACCGTGGCCGGCATAGAAGATAACGGCAACCTCGGCTGAGCGAGCCTGGGCGGTGAACGTTTTCAGCGCCGACCGCATCGCGACAAGTTTCGCGTCCAGCGCCACCGTGACAACGAAGTCGAGTTCGCGCAACTTTTCGGCGATTGCCTCGGCGTCCTTCGGAGGATTGCTAAGAGCCGGCGTGTTTCGGTATGCCCCGTTGCCGATGACGAGCGCCACACGTTCGGCAAGCGCCGGGCTACCAATGGCTGTAAGCGTTGCTGCCGCGAGCAACAATACAATCGAAACTGCGCGACACGCACCGAATAGGGCATGTAGTAGGGATGCGATACCCTGGCGCATCTTGCTTGATCCTTCGGTCAAGCACGCAACTATGTACCTCGCGCGACCCCACGTAAAGCCCGGGGCTCTTGTACAAGCCAAAAATCGAGAAGCGCGCCGAGCAGCGAGCGGAACATGGCTAGGCCTAGGCACCTTTCTGTGTCACTGTGTCGGAAACGGAGACTACCTGACAGCAAAGACGTTTGGCATATTACTTCATTAGCTTGGGGACACGATGTCGAATGACCAGAAGCTTTCTGCCCTGACGCGATCTTTGATCGTCGGCGCATCCTTGGGAACCGTTTCCTTGACCGTAGTTGGCTGCGTGCCGTTCCAAGGCCTGGCGGAGTCGCAGGTAACCCGTGCCGCCGCAGGTCTCGAAGGGGAAGAACGGAGACTGTGCACGCGCGCGCTTCAGACGAAATCGGTCGACGACGTGAACGCCTTGATGGTGCGGCACCCCGACAGCCGGTGCATCGCGCCGCTGCTCGGAGCCATGCCTGCCTCCGTACTGGCCGCGCTGTCGCCCTCGGCCGTGGCAGGGTTGTCGCAGGACGTGGTTAGCGCGCTGCCACGGCGAGTTCTGGCGCAACTGCCAACCCTTCCACGAAAACGGGTTGTGACGGCTCCGCAGCGAAAAGTCACCGCCGCCCAGTACTGAGGCACAAGAGGGTCGAGTCTGGGTGCATAAGACGATTGCAAACAGCCCGTCTCTGAATCCGGCCTCAGTTTGCCTTGCATCTCGCACAATCCGTTCACTATTCGAGGAAAGCGGACTGGACGTGCTCCTCGAGTCGCGCGGCATCGCACTGGACGTCGCGGGATCAGACACGACACCGCACGCTTCGGTCGTGGCGGTGCTAATAAGCCTGACTTCCGATGACGATAGTGCGGCACTTCGCGCAACGGCTGGGCGGTTCGATTTGCCCATCATCAATCTCGGCGACAGTTGGGTGCCGGGTCGAAGGCGCCTGAGCGAGCAATTGCCTGGCCATGCGCGGGGCGAGGATAGCCGTCTTCAACGACTGGTCGAAAGCTTTGGCCGGATGCTCGACGCCGACGCGGTGGCAGCTCTGGTAGGGGCCCTGCCCCAGTTCGAAACCGACTGGTCGCCGGCGAAGGGTTCCCACGTTCCGGTTGTCTTGCTTGGTGTCCATCCCGAACTGCGACCAGCTTGGGCGCTGTTCGTCGAGCCCGATCGTCTCGAAGCTCTTGCTCTGGCCCATGGGCTGTCCCTCGCTTCAGACCACAACGCGGCCGGATCGGCGCTGCTCGTCATGGGAGACAAACGAGAAGCGTGGGAAGCACTCGCCCAGGGCCGCGAGGTGATCTGCGCGGGCGCTTGTCCTTTCACCGGGCTGGGCCTCACGCACGACGCACCTGACCCAACGGACCTGCCACGAGCGCTTGCCTCGCTCGCATCGGGGCGGCGGAACCGCCGCGACGTCACGCGTCGAGTGCTGGCTACCGAAGCGCTTTTCAATAGCTTCGGGGGCGAACCTGCCGTGATCGCCGCCGCACTGGATGAGGCGGTGCGAGCCGTCGGCCGTCAGCCGCACCGGTTGGTCAGCATCGTGATAACCAGCCACAATTACCTCGCGTTCGTCGGTGAGGCGATCCGCAGCGCCCTGACCCAGACCGTGTCGGCCCACGAGGTCATAGTGGTCGATGATGGTTCCGACGACGGGTCGGCCGGACTCATCGCTGCCACGTCGGGTATCATTCCGGTGCTGAAGCCGAATGGAGGCCAGGCCTCCGCCTTCAACGCGGGCTTCGCGCGGGCCACGGGGGATGTTGTTCTGTTCCTTGACGCTGACGACCGGCTGCTGCCCGAGGCGGTCGCACGCGTTGCTTCCGCTGACCTTCGTGGCGTCTCTCGTCTGCAGTTCGGACTCGAAACGATCGATGCCGCGGGTCGCCCAACTGGCCTTTATTCATCGGGAAGGCGTGCCGCCAGCGGCCATCTCGCCGGGACACTCGCGGCGCAGGGCATTTTCCCGTTCATGCCGACCAGTGGGAATGCCTTTCCGCGCCATGTGCTGAAAACGCTCCTCCCAATGCCCGAGGCAGAATGGACGCTTTGGGCTGATCTCTACCTCGTCCTGGCTTGCGCAGTTCTGGGGGAGACCGTCGATCTTGGGGCTGTCCTTGGGCAGTACCGAGTGCATGGCGGCAACGGCCACTTCCGCATGCTTGGCGGCGAGCCTTATCTGCACGAGGTGCGGCTTGGACGACAGGTTCTGGCTTGGCGGGCATTGAGTGCACGGCTGTTCACGATGGTGACACGCCCGCAAGCGGAGCGGTGGCGACTGGGGCTGCAACGCCGTGTCCTTTCAGCCGCTTTCGAGAATGTGCGGCACCGCCGGCGCACCGGCATAAGGGACGCCACAAGGGAGTCGTTTAACGCGCTTGCCCTGGCAGCATCGTCGCGGACGATTTCGCGATCCGCGAGAGCGGCACACGCATTGCTTCCGGCCCGGCTTGCCCTTGGCCTGCCCGGCAGGCCGAAGCGCCAGCCCCTGCCAGGCGCCGAGAGCGCCGATCTTGTTGACTACGCTGGCCCAGCGACATGGCCGCAACTCGGTCCCGGCTACCGACTGGATATGACGTCCGCGCAATCCCAGTCAGAAGTATTAGGGAGCGGCTGGTCCCACCCCTCCGCCGATGGAGTCTATGTCGAGGCGAGCGAGGCGGTTCTTGCGTTTCGCCTGCCCGAAGTGGCAGCGCACTGGCGGCTCAGGCTCGACTTCGCCGTAACAGGAACCGGGCCTCTGCGGGGGTTCGAGGTCTGGCTGAACGGAACGCGCATTGAAGCCCTGGACCTGGGCGCCATGGGCGTGATCGACCTGCGACTCCCCGGCGAACTAATCACAGTATGGAGCCGAAACCTACCCGGCCCTGGTGCGCTTTCTGCCTGCATTGCGCTCCGCGTAGGCGCTGACGTCGGGCGGTTATGCATCTCGCTCTTACGTTTGGACTTGCTTCCACTCGCACTTCCCCCAGCCCCGCGTCTCCCGGCCGGGAGATTCTTCCGCATCTTGCCTATGTGGACAGTACCGCCAAGGGCTGCAGGGGAATCTACGGTGGACGTTTCGTCTGGGGACACGGTTGGCTCGGCATGCCTCGGTGAAGGTTGGGATTGGCCGGACGACCAAGGAGCGCGTCTCGTCGGCCAGCGAGGCCAGATTTACCTTTCGGTCGCCGAGTGCGGCGACCATGCGCTGACCTTCCAACTCGACAGAGATCCGGGCGGGAGCCTACCCGACATTGTACAGATAGTCGTCAATGAAGCGCTGACCGCGATCCACGAAGCACCGGACCGGCGCTCGTTCACGGCAGTGCTGTCCGCTGGAGCGGTGGCTGACGGAAGGGTCCGCATTGAACTATCCACTTTCGAGGATCCCGTGACCGGTGCCTGGCCAGATATTTGCTTAGCCGCGCTGCGTATTGACCGACTGGACCATGCGGGCGGGGGACCCCTTCTGCCTCTCAACATTCCGCTCGATGTCAGTCCTCTCGCCAATGCATCTGCATCGACGGCTTTAGGTTTGGTGCCGGACGGGCGCGTGGCTAGGGTCATCGCCAATCGCTTCCGGCTGACCTTGCAATTGCCTTCGATTAGCGGTCCGGCGCGTATCAGGTTACGCGTCGTTGCGGGAGTTGCACTACCTGGTCCGGTTGCGGCTTGCCTAAGCCTGGGGGATCGGCCCCTCGCGTTCTGGCTAGGTCGGGACAATGCAATAGATCTGGACTTGCCGGACGGGGTGGTCGGCGCGGTCTCGCTAAACGGCCGGATCGATGCGCCGGAGCGCCTGTTCACGTTGAAAGCCGTGCAGCTCTGGGCTTCCTCGCCTTTCCCTCCAACGAACGTTGCGCCCCTAGCCGGGAACTGGCCGCCCTCGGCAGAGGGGCTCGGTCCAAAAGCCGTCCACTGCTCCGCCGTAGATCCCGCCGCCTGGCATCCTGCGGTGGAAGATGCACTTTGGCTGGCAGTCCACCGGACAACTTTACTTTTGCCGCCTCCGCCGACGGGAACGCAAGCGCTCGACGTGTCGGTCGTTACGATAGGAGAACCACTGCAGCGGCTTTCTCTAGAGCTCGGTTCAGCACGAATTGAGACCGCGAAGCCGGGGCTTCAAGTACTGCGACTGCCGCTGCCTGTCGCCGGGGCTTCGCTTGGCCTCAGCCTTACGGTAGCTTGCGACGGGCTGATCGCCGCTGACACGGTGGGCGCGAACGGCCCCGGAATGCTCGGCGGAGCGATCTGCCGGATCGTAGCAGTCACCGACGATCTGCCGAAGCAGGTAGCGCCGCACCCTTGTCGGCGGTCGGTCAAGGGTAGCCTCACGATCAGGCAGCCTTTTCCGCTGGGCGACGAGTAATGGCAGCCCAAGCGGGATCGGAGACCTCCGCCTCCGCCAACGATCGCATGGCGCACAAGACGCTCGCCCACCCGCGGGTAAGTGTCATTGTTACATGCTACAACTACGGGCACTTTTTGGAAAACTGCCTCGACAGTATTCTCGTCCAGTCCCACCCTGCGGTGCAGATAGTGGTTGTCGATGACGGCTCGACCGACGCGACTGGGCAGATTCTCGATAGATATGCCAGTCGAGTCGAAGTGATACGAACCGAGAACCTCGGCCAGGCTGCGGCTTTCAACACAGGGTTTGCCGCGGCAACGGGTGATATCGTCCTGTTCCTCGATGCCGACGACTTACTCCGTCCCGAGGCAATAGAGTTCATTCTCCTCCACTGGAGCGACGATCTTGCGGTCTTGACCTTTGGCCTCGATACCATCGATGAGGCCGGGCATAGCACGGGGCTCTACGCCCCCTCGATTCACTCCGACAGCGGCGACAATCGTCCCCGTCTTCTACAGAGTGGCACCTTTGCATTTCCGCCGACGTCGGGTAACGCCTTCGCGCGCAGCCTCCTTGAAGCTGTGCTGCCTATGCCGGAAGCGCGGTGGCGGATCAGCGCCGACGCCTATCTGATCAGAGCAGCCGCTCTCTTCGGGCGATTTGACCATGTGCCGCAGGTCCTCGGATCGTACCGGATCCATGGTGGCAACAATTACGCAATTGGACTGGCGGACTTGCACGACCTGGCACGTGATCAGGCCCACCAGCGAGACATCGCTGATGCTCTTCTTTCCCTGGGCGAGAGGGCGGATTTGTTTTCGAACGATCCCGACGAGGCAGCCTCGCTGACCTACGCTCTGTGCCATCGGGCGGAGGCGCTCCTGGCTCCGCAGGGAACGCCGACCGCCGCGAGGGAGAGCAACTGGAGAACGGCTGTGGCATCGGGTACGCGTGGGAAGCGCAGGCGAAAGGGTACCGATACCGCGGCTCAGCTGCTCTGGTTCGAACGCCTCGCAAGCTCGCGATGGCCGGTACATGTGCCATTTGAACGCTGGATCGATGTCCGCGATGGCGGGACCTACCAGGACGTCATAGTTGCCGATTTGGGCAACGGGTCGACCTATGCGCGCGGAACAACCGTGCTCGAGTTCACGCTCGACCCAACCCCCACGATGCTCCTTATCACATTGCAGATGCACATGACCCCGGAGCCTGCCGAGTGCTCCCCAGAGGCGACGATCTCTATCGGAGGCGAGGCCATTTGGCGCGGCGCGGTGGCGGCGGCGCAGGAGGTTCACCTTCCAGTCAAACAGGCGCCGTGGGAAGGCCGCCGGAAGATAAGGATTGAAATTGCCTTTTTTGCCGAGCCCGATAGCCAGGTGCTGCTACCAAGAGATCGTTGCCCAACCGTTAGCAGGCTAAAGGTATCAACGAAGGGCAGCGCTGGGCCCGCGCCGTACATCGATGGGACAGGCTACCGCCCGATCGCGACGGCTCTCGCTGCAGGCCTCGATTTTGATGAGTGGGAGGTCGATTCGGAGGACGGCGCAACTATGCGTGCGTCTACGGCACGCATGCGCTTTTCTGCGCTGTCGGCAGGATCCTGCGAGTTGCTCCTGGGGTTCGGGGCATTTCCGCCACGGGGTTGGCTGCATGTGCGGCAGGGACAACAGTCATTGTTTACGGGCTGGCTAGGCGACGCAACCAGCCTTGCGATCTGCTTGCCGCGTGCGCCTCAGCAAGTCCGACCCCACGACCTGTCGCTGCATTTCGAGGGGTCGGCCACTGCAGGGGGCGAACGACTTCGAATCGCCGAAATCGGCATCCGCGACTATCTTGCAGCTGAGTTAGGCTCCGCTTCATCTAAACTCCTGAACCTCGGCGAGACCGTGTTCCCCGGTCGGGACATGTTGCAAACGCGCTTTCTCGTCTCTGGTTGGGAAGAATCTGACGGGACCCCAGCACGCAACGCGGCGTCTGAGGCATCGCTTGCCTTTCGCACGCCGGAGTGCGTCGAAGCGGTGTCGCTCGTGATGTCGATTGAACCGGTGCTGGACCCGGTGCCAGGGGTCCGCCACATCATTGGCGTGTCGCAGGACGGCGATCTGCGCGCCGCAGTTCAACTCGATGGGGCGGGGACCATCGAGGTTCCGCTCCGAGACCCCGCCGATCAACATGAGGTAAGATTAGTCCTGCATTCGACCTTTGTGTCCGAACTGCCTGACGGCGGCGCAGGCGACGGCCCCGTGGCACCTGTCGCGCTTGTAAGCTTCGAGTTGCGCGGCCGGGAGGGTATCGCCGCGCGTCCGAGATTGCCACGCGCGCATACCGTCAACCCCCCCAGCTTTCGGGCTATGATGGATGCTGCGGCTAAGCTGTTCGAACCCGTTGCTGAAACCAAGCCGGCAGAACTCGCCCGCATGCGCGCCACCTTGTCCGCGTTCATCGACACCTGTGATCCCAAAGCTTGCCTCCTGATCGCCTCGGCACCTCGCGACATGGATTTTCTGGTGAGGATCGGCGAGGGCACGGTGCACATTCCGCGAACCGAGGCAGAGGAATCCCTCCTCCGGACCGCCACCGCGCGGACAAGTGGCGTCGGCGGTGCCGATCAGTTGCGGGTAGCGCTTCTGTCGCTCCTGAACTGGCCTGCCTGCACGGCGCCCCTTGATTCAGACCTGGAGCGGCTCCCTGCTCCTCTACTTTGGAAGCCTGACACGCTGGCCCGCTATTTCGGGCGCCCCCCGGAAATCCATGATGACAAGATGCACGGGGCATATGTGATCTACCTGGAGCGTCTGCTCGCCAGCATCGACCGCATTCTGGGGCGGGAACCTAAGGCGAGCGCTCTGTTCGATCTGGCAGCGGCCACCCTGCGGACCCTCCGCAGCACGCGCGTGATTTTCGGAAAGGGAGTGCTGCGCGACCTCATCGGGCTGCGCAGCCGGTGCATCGAGCGGTTGCTTACGCGCTCGGGCGCACGGCTGGCGATGCCGCGTGTGCCGTATAACCCGACCCTTCGCCTGCGGATCGGCGTGCTCGTGCGTGATGTACTGCCGCATCCAGAGGGCTGGGCCGTGCTCGGCATGTATCGGGACCTGGACCAGACGCGTTTCGAGGCGGTGCTGATCCGAATGGACCGGAGCGACGCAGCGCTCGGCACGGGAGGGCTCTTCAGTGAGGAACTATGTCTGGCTGGAAGGTCGATTGATGATTCCGTCGCTGCGATCCGAGCGCTTGGACTCGATCTGTTCATCATCGGCTGCTATGTCGCCGACTGGGAGAAGACCTCTGCGATCGTCGCCCATCGCCTCGCCCCCGTCCAGGTCTGGACCGGCGCGATCTGCCCGACGACAGGAGGCTTCCGCAGCTTCGACTACGCCCTTACCTGTCGCGCCACCGAACCTGAGGCGCCCGAGCGGCATTACACCGAGACGCTGGCCTGGATCGAGGGGCCGCTTCAGTGGGCGTGTGCCTTTCCGAAGTTTGTCGCGCCTCAATCCGCGAAAATACGGCGCGAGCTCGGCATCAGGGCGGATGCCGTGATGTTGGTCAGCGGGGCCATGGCGCACAAGATCACCGATGCCCTGCTGACGGTTTGGGCCGATATCCTCCATGGTGTTCCGGATGCCGTTCTGGTCTTGTACCCGTTCGCCACGAATTGGTCGATGGATTTCGCCCACGAAGCTTTCCGCGCCAGGCTTGCTGGACACCTGGCCAAGGCGGGTGTCGGTCAAGACCGGGTTTTACTGCTGTGGACACAGACCCCAGATCGAGTTCGTCAAATCGCGTCGTGCGCCGACCTGTACCTCGACAGCTTCCCCTACGCCGGCGCGACGACCGTCTGCGAGGCGTTGTCATGTGGTACGCCGGTGCTGACTTGCGAAGGCGATGCCTTGCGGCAATTGACCGGCGCCTCCTGGGTACGCGCCTATGGGCTGCCCGAGCTCGTCGCCGGCTCGCCAGAGGAGTATGGCGCGCTCGCCAGGCGGCTTGGGACGGAGAGGGGCGCGTTGCGTACGCTGCGCAAACGGCTTGCCACGACTTTGCAGTCCGGGCGGCCGCCACACGACAATTCGGAAGCCTTCGGGCCAGCTTTCTCGGATGCTCTCTGGCAGATCGCACGGACGAGCGGTCTGTTTCCTCAGCTGGCCGATGCGCGAGACGTGTCCGTGCCGAAGCGAACTGTGGCGCAGGGGCCTTCCGACTTTGCGCCACAGCGGCTCGCCGCGCCGTTCCCGGCGCGCTCGAGCAACGTGCCGGTCAAGCTGGCCATTTTTGCCAGCCCCAGAACGGGGTCCACGCTGCTCTGCGGTCTGCTCAACCGAACGCCAGGCGTTGTATGCCACTACGAACTTTTTCACGACGACATGATCCAGTTCAGCGACCGCACCGTCTCCGACCCGGAGGCCCTCGGCGCGCGCAATGCCGACCCGATAGGGTTTCTCGACAGGGTGTACGCAGAGGCTGCCGCGGAGGGCCGAAGTCTCATGGGCTTCAAGCACTTTGCCCATCTGAGCTCCGTGGTATCGCAGGCGGCCATCGCAGACCCGGCAACCAGGCTGATCCATCTCAGACGCGGCAATTTTCTGGCGCAGTACTCGTCGGAGAAGATCGCCAAGTCGAATGGCAAATGGTTCAGCCGACGTGGCGAAAGGCCGGAACAGGTTCGGATCAAGTTTGACAGAGATGATTTCGAGGCGCGAGAACAGTACCAGCGCCGCATCGAGTGTGAATGGATGAACCTCTTTGCAGCGTCCAGGCGCGAGGTGCTCTTCCTGGATTTCGCGAAGGTCCTCGACCCTGCGACGCCGGGACTGCTTTCCCGGTTTCTTGGCGTCGAAATCGCAAGCGGTGGAATCCCTGATTTGCATCGGCAGAATGCTCCGGTGATCCTGGACCGTTTCACCAACCGCCACGAAGTCGCGCGCTATCTGGCGAAGAGAGGCCTGTCGCATTGGTTCGAGGCTGGCTGACGGTTTCGGATCATAGCCAGCACCTCGCGGCAAGTAGATCCGCAAGCATCCTGTTTCATGGCAGTCTTTCGAGCGTCGCCAACCGGCGGCGACGGCTCCCGCTTCAGAGCAGAACCACCTTTCGCCCTTCGCCTCTGGTAAGCATCCGGCAAAGCCGGCAAAGGCCGCAGCCGAGGACCTCACATTTTTCGACGTGATTTACGGACTGCTGCGCGACAATGAGGGTGCGAGCCTCTCATCAGGATTGATTGTCGCGCCTATAGCGTCGGCAGTGTCAGATCCGTTGCCCTGTTTGAGATATGTGCGGTCAGGCGATCACGGTGCACCGTGGCAATACGCATTGGGACGAGGTTTGCGTCATGCGGGCCAAGATGATCGCCGAAAAAATCCGTCCATCCCAGGCTTGCACAAGGCCGGTGCCGCTGGCGGTAAGAAGCTGGTCCCTGAGCCAATAGTCCTTGCGAGGGAATGGATTGTTGCGGCAGGCATCGAGGATGATCACCTGGATCTTCGATTTCGAACGCATCTGCTGCAGCACATCGTTCAGCTTGATTGCCTGGACCTCGACGTCCGCCGCATCTTTCAACGAGGCATCGACAGGGATCAGGAAATTTTCGCCGCCGATCTGAAAGCCGTGGCCGGAATAGTAGACGACAGCCACATCCGCGCCGTCCACGGCGGCAAGATAGTTGCGGAACTGATCTTCAAATTGCAGCTTTGTAAGATTGCTTGCAACGAAAACATCAAAACCAGCCGCTCGAAACGTGTTGGACACGTCCACCACATCCTTGGCCGGGTTCTTGAGGGCCGAGATTTCCTGGTAATCGGAGTTGCCGATTACAAAGGCGACCCTTCGTTCGACTGCAGAAGCGTCGAAAGTCGCGACGCTTGCGAGCATCAGGGCCGCAACGAATCCGCAACGTCGGAGCATGGCAAATCCCTTAACCGTCGTTACCTGGCGACCACAAGAACACAGCTTGCAGTGCCAAGGTCCGTTAGAGAGCATGCTATCTGCCGAGACAGAAAAGAGAGAAAAGCCGTCGCGACAGCGGTATATTCCTCACTTGATCGATCCCTAAATTACATCAGAGCCCGAGTGTCCGCAATGATCGTCAAAAGGTTTCTCAACTATTTGTTCGTGGTCGATACGGTCCCCTCGGGCCACGCGGTTGGCATACCCTTGGCTTCGCACACGCATCACGCGTCAGGGCGCCTGAGGTTTTCCACTGCTAATGTCGGCCTGCCCCTGATTTTTACTAGCCACCATTTCCGCGACTCAATTAGCGTCTGCTTATGGAGCATCGGCACGCCATTCGACGGATCAAGGAAGGGCTTTGGGAGGTCTATGACATAGACGACAATAGGGTTGTCTTCGCTGACGGGGTGGCTCTGACAAATTTGCAGGATGAGGAGGCACTCGACGCCCTGGAGTTGCTAAAAAGTGGATTCCTGGTTCCGAGCAGCGCTCCCGCGAGATGGGGCACTGAAGGCGGGTAGCCGGCACGCAAAAGCGCCGCCGCTTAGCGGGCTCCTGGATGCGTTCTTTCGTCGAGATCTGCCACCTATTTCGGCCACGTCGCAGCCGCGATGCAGAAGCTGTGGATCAAGTCGCGAGGCTCAGCGCGCCGCAGCGTGGCAAAACGAAAAATTCTCCTTCGTTTGGTTGATGCCGAAACAGTGCTCCGTCCGTAAGTTCGTGCTATATATTAGCAGGAGCTGTTATGAGGTTTTTGCCCGTTCAGGAACCGACCAACACATGGGCCGTGTTCGATACGACCGTGGATGTGCCGGCGCACTTCGCTGGTATTTGCCTTATCGGCTTGCCGCGGGAGCGGGCGGAGTGGCTTGCAGCAAGGGCCAATCAAGATGCGTTGGCAACAAGCAGCAGGATCGGCCGGCTTTCGTCTCCGCAGACTGAGCACGCCGTGCTTCCGATACGCAAATGCCAGAAATCGCTTACATCAGCAGGAGGGGTTTCAACGACGGGGGAAGAGGCCGCGGGGTTGGCAGCCGGGTACCAGCAGCCACCGTAAGTCCGATATCACCAGCGATACAGCCATTGGTTCTGGGCAAGACCATCCAGCTTGCCCGGTTCCTGCCGGAAAGATCGCGGTTATTGCTGATCCGGCATCTCGGTATTCTCCTGGGGGTTCTTTTCGATGCCCGCGGCAGGCGAGGTGTCGGCCGGGGCGTTCCCACCCTGGTTTTGCTCCTGGGCTCTTTCGAGTGGCGAGGTGCGCCAGCCCATATCGGCATACAAAAAGCCGATGAGAAAGCCGACGATGATGATCGCTGCTATCACCAGCGAAAGTATGGCGTTACGTCGCTCCATGTCCGGCTCCTTCCTGCGAGCCGAACAGCCAGTATCGAAAATGGTTCCCATCCAGCGGCAGGTCGTGGAACTTCGCACCGTGCCGGCGGTTGACACGCAGGGCTTCGAGCGGTGAACGAAGCCTCCGTTGTTTCCGTCGCAGCAGGAAGGAGACACCATGGCCAACAAGAAAACCACATCGAAACCGGCAATCCGGCAGGCAAATGCCGCTGGCTTGCGACGTCCAAGGCGGGATGCTGACAATACGGATGCCGGAGCCAGGCCACCGACGCCGAAAAGCGCGGGAGCCTCGAAGCCCTCGACCGCTCCGCTGGACAATCCGGTGGCCAACCGCAATGCCGGCCGGCCGCGCCAGCAAGGCGCCACGCCGCGACCGACCGAAAAGCCGCTGGACTGAAGGGCAAACGAGCTAGGACGTCGGGACCAATTCCGCCAAGGCTCTGAGAATGGCCGCCTGGTCTGCCGGCTTGCGAACAAATCTAGCGTTGGCGAACGCGGATGGAACATCGCGCGGCCCAAAGCCGGTCAGGCACGCGAACGGAATATGGCGGGTTTTTAGTTCTTCTGCGATCGCCAGGCTCGTTTCGCCATGCAGTTGAACATCCAGCAGCGCCACGTCGACAGGATTTTCGCCGATAAGACGAAGGGCCGCCGCCACCGAAGGGGCCGGGCCGATCACCTGATGTCCCGAATCGCGCAGACAAGCAGCGATGTCCTCGGCGATGAGCCATTCATCCTCGACCACCAGAACGCGCAGCGGGTCGGTCACGGCGTCTCCTTGCGCAGCATCGGGAATGTGATCTGGACCTCAAGACCGTCACGGTTGAAGGTGGTCTCGACGTTTCCGCCAAGCCGGTAGCCGATCTCACCCTGCAGCAGGGAAAGTCCGAAGCCGTTATCTTCAGGTTTTCTGACCGGCGGCCCGTGTCTCTCGCGCCAGGCGAGCGTGAACATATCGCCCTCGCCAGACCATTTCAGAACGACCCTGCCCTCGGGCTTCGACAGCGCGCCATATTTGGCGGCGTTGGTCGCCAGTTCATGAATGGCCATGCTGAGGGAAAGACCCTGTTGCGGGCTAAGCTTCACTTCAGCGCCGTCAAGTTCGAACCGGTCAATGCTGAAAGCTTCGAGCTCCTGATGCAGCAGTTCGTTGATCGAAGCTTCTTTCCAGCGTTCCTTCGACAGCAGACCGTAAGCCCGCGACATGGCGTGCAGGCGACCGATCAGCGCTTCGGCGAACTCTTCCTTCGATTCCGAACTTTCACGGGTGCGGTTGGCGATGCTGGCGACCACCGCCAGCATGTTCTTGACGCGGTGGTTGAGCTCCGAAATGAGCACCCGGTTTCGCTCTTCCGTCTCGGCCAGGGTGGTGACGTCGACCAGTGTGACCACGACGCCCTGGATCCTGTTGTCCTTGTCGCGATACGGATTGATGCGAACCATATAAAACCGGCCCTGGTTGTCGCGCGCCAGATGATGGTTCAGGGTCTCTCCGGTTTCGAAGACGGCATCGATATGCGGTTTCAGCTCGGGATAGTCGAGCTGGCTCGAAAGCTCGGTCAGCGGCCGGCCGACGTCGGAAGGACGCAGGCTGAAGAAAGACGAGGCCGCCGGCGTAAAGGTCCGCACCACCAGATTGCGGTCGAGGAAAATGGTTGCGATCTGCGTGCTTTCGAACAGATTGCGCAAATCGCTGTTAGCGCGGTCGAGCTCTTCTATCTTGCTGGTCAGCTCCGAATTTATCGTGTTGAGCTCCTCGTTGAGCGACTGCATCTCCTCCTTCGAGGCCTCAAGCTCCTCATTGGTCGACTGCGCCTCCTCGTTGACGGAGACGAGTTCCTCGTTCGAGGATTTCAGCTCTTCCAGCGCCGTTTCGTACTCCTCGATCGTCGACTGCAGTCGCTCCCGCGTTTCGCGCAGCTCCCGCTCGAGATCAGCAGCGCCTTCGCCATCACGGTTTTCGCCCCGCACATCCGACCGCGGCTGCACCGGCCCCGTCGGTTCGAACAGGACGAGATAAAGCCGTTCGCCCTTGCCGCGTTCCGCCAGGGGCTCGACAGTGAGTTTGATCGACTGGGCCTGTTCGTCGTCCTCGTCGACGACGACATTTTCCCGCACGACAGTGCGGCGCGTCGTGGCGGCTTCCCGCAATGCCGCGCGCAGGTCGAGCCTTAGCCCGGAGCGGGCCAAAGTCAGCACCTGCCGGCTCGGAATGCCTTGCGGCGCTTCGAGATATCGGCCGGTCCGCGCCGAATAGTAGACGACGTCACCGTCGCCATTCACCACGACATGCGGCGGCGCGAAACGCTCCAGCACTTGTGCCTCGACCGCCTGTCGAAGCGGATAGCTGGCGGTTCGCTTGTTCGGCCCCGTTCCTTCAGGCAGGAAGGCGCCTGAACGGCCATCGCCGATCAGCATCGGCAGCCTAATGTGTGGCGAGGCATGTTCCCGCGCCTGAAAAATGCGCTGCTTCTTGTCGACGGTGGCGAAGAGGTTGTCGTGCTGGCCGACGCTTTCGGACGTGCCGAGGAAAAGATAACCGCCCGGCTTCAGCGCGTAGTGGAAGATCGGAATCACCCGGTTCTGGATGTCCGAGCCGAAATAGATCAGCAGGTTGCGGCATGAAACCATGTCCATGCGTGAAAACGGCGGGTCGCGGACGACGCTGTGAGGGGAAAAGACGCACAGCTCCCGGACCTCGTTGGCAAGCACGTTGCTCTCGCCGTCGCTGCTGAAAAAACGCTGCCTGCGCTCGGGCGAGACGCCCTGCAGCAATGCCGCCGGGTAACGCGCCGCGCGCGCCACCGCAAGCGCGGGCTCATCGATGTCGGTCGCAAATATCTGGACGCGCGGCACAACCGAAAGCGTCTCCATGTGTTCGCGCAACAGCATGCCGATCGAGAACACCTCCTCGCCGGTGGCGCAGCCAGGCACCCAGATCCTGACGGCGTCGCTGGCGGTCTTGCCCTCGAACAGCTGCGGTACGACCTTCTCCTCGAGCAGCTTGAACGCGTCGGGATCACGGAAAAAATCGGTGACGTTGATCAAAAGGTCACGAAAAAGGTTCGCCACCTCGCGAGGGTCCTTCTTCAGCCATTCAACATACTCTTCAATGGAATCAAGCTGTCCGATTTGCATGCGCCGCTTGATGCGCCGCAGGAATGTCTTGGTCTTATAGCCTGAGAAATCGTGGCCGGATTGGCCCTGCAGAATGCCGTAGATCTCGTCGCGGAGCCGACCCAGTTCTGCCGTCTCGTGCTCGCCGTCTCCGGCAACGCCGTTCAGCATGTCGAAGCTGCGGGCGAACCCCTCGAGCTTCGCGCCGATCTCCTCCGCCGGCGCCGCAATGTCGATCAGCCCGCTGGAGATCGCACTTTTCGGCATGTCCGGGTTGCGCGGACCGTAGCCGTCGGGAGCCTGGGCGACCGTCAGTCCGCCACGCTCCTTGATCGCCTTGGCGCCAAGCGTGCCATCGGAATCGCCGCCCGACAAAATGACGCCAACCGCATATTCGCCCTGATCCTCCGCCAACGCGCTAAAAAAGATATCGATCGGCTTGCGCTCGCGGCTGAGCACGTTGGATGGCCGCAGGTGAAGCACTCCCCGCTCGATCGTGAGAACGACGTTTTGCGGCATCACATAGACGTGGTCGGACAGGATAGTGGTGCTGTCCTCGACGACGACAACCGGGAGTTGCGTGTAACGTCCGACGACCTCATGAAGCAGGCTTTCGCGCTCGGGGCTGAGATGGGTGACGATGACGAACGCCATGCCGGGCTGGCCGGTGATGCCTTTGAACAGGCCCTCCATTGCAGGAATGCCGCCGGCCGACGCGCCGACGCCCACAATTGGAAATCTCTTCACCTGAGATGTCACCGCAAGCCCTCGGTTGAACAGCCTAGACGACAAGGCCGCCAAATCGACCCAAAGCCCACGACCGGGCTGAACGCAACGCCCAGCATATAACGTGCGCGAGGGCCGGAACAAGTCCGTGCAGACGGCGTTAAAGTCGGGATTATTGTGGAACTCCAATGTCAAAGCGCACACCTGAGCTGAAGCTGACAAGACGAGCGTCGTTGCGCTTCGAGGATCTGCTGAGTTTGCCGGGAAACGAATCCATTCCGCCGCGCATGCTTGTTTTGGCGAAGCGCTTGCAGGCAGCCTTGCAGGAACATTCCGAACAGGCCCGTGCGGACACTTGCAAATCCCGCTCGAAGAAAGGGCGATGAGGTGCGCGATCTCCGAGGAGTGCGCATCCTGATTGTCGAAGACGATTGGGTATTGGCCGGCGATCTTGCAAGATATTTCGGCAATATGGGCGCGGTCGTCCTTGGCCCTGCGGCGACGGTCGAACACGCCTCCATGCATACCGAGGTGGCTGAGGCCGCGATCCTCGACGTCAATCTCAACGGCCGGCGGGTGTTTCCGATCGCCGACGAACTGATGCGCCGCGGCGTTCCCTTCGTCTTTTTCAGCGGTGACGAGGACATCATCATTCCCGAACGTCTCCGCCACGCCAGCAATCTTCGAAAATCGTCGGATAGCTACGCCGTCTTCGACGCCTTGTTCCCTCCGGAAAAATCCGCCCTTGCCGGTCGCCCTGCCGTGAGCTTGTCGGACAACGTGTTTTCACTTCTGCCGAAGCTCAGGCTCGCGGCGCGGCTGCTTCTGGGCGACGTCGGTGCTTCCGATCGGCTGGTCGAGCGAACACTGGAGCGCGCCATCGGCGAGATCGACAGGCGGCGGCCCGGTGTATCGACCGAAGACTGGCTGAACGGCATCATGCGAAATATTGCCGGATCGGGCGGAACCAGCCTGCTGCACTGAGCTTGGTTTTCTAACAGTCTGACAAGTAGGCGAAAACAGCCATCTATAGTTAAGTCCTCTAT
Organism: Mesorhizobium sp. WSM4850; assembly: GCF_055811735.1. Lineage (NCBI taxonomy): Bacteria > Pseudomonadati > Pseudomonadota > Alphaproteobacteria > Hyphomicrobiales > Phyllobacteriaceae > Mesorhizobium > Mesorhizobium sp. WSM4850. The sequence goes on from NZ_JBVVPV010000004.1 coordinate 52,219, forward strand.
CAGAACGTGAGGCGCGCCTAAGAGCTACCCGACGGCGCTGAGTTCGCAGCTTCCTCAGCCGTTCTTGCGGTCGATGAATTTGTTGAACCGGCTGTTTTTTCCGGAGCCGGTTTCGTCCTGGTAAAGGAAAGTCAGATCGTTCTCGTCGAAAATCCGGAAGAACTCATCCCATTCGATGGGTTCGAGCTTCTCCTCGGGCTCGCCAAAATCGATCCGCAAGATGCCCCCCTCGCCCCTGGTTCGTACAACCGCCGGTCGGCCACCACGATCTTCGGCCCATTGGCGGATCTCGTCATGATTGGTGGTTGTCTTCGATTCAGACATTGGAACCTCCTTTGATCCAGACCTTGCAGGCGTGTGGCCTCCTGGCTTGCGCCCACGGGCCGCCCACGGACCGGATGACCGCCCCTAACACCAAAGAAGCTGCAATGTTCCAGCGCATCGCCCAAGGCTCGTTCGCCATGCGTTCACCTCAGGTTGCAGCCTCGCCAAAACCATCTTTGTTGAAGCAGAGGGAACAAACCTTTTGCCAAACAGTTCGGGGCGCCAAGGCCAACTGCGTAAGGAGTTGTCGTGAAACGCATACTGGTTACAGGAGGGTGCGGTTTCATCGGCCGCCACGTCGTCCAGGAACTCGTCGAACATGGTTATGCCGTCTGCATTCTCGATGCGCTGCTGGAACAGGTGCACGGCAGCGAAGCGATCAGCCTGCCGGCAGGAGCCGAACTGATCAAAGGCGACGTTCGCGATCGCGCCGCCGTCGCCGAGGCGCTGCAGGGCGTCGACGCCACCGTTCATCTCGCCGCCGAGGTCGGCGTCGGCCAGTCCATGTACGAGATCGCCCGCTATGTCGGCGCCAACGACCTCGGCACCGCCACCCTGCTCGAGGCACTGATCAAGCATCCGGTCGAGAGGATCGTCGTCGCCTCCTCGATGAGCGTCTACGGCGAGGGTCTCTATGCCACGCCAGGCGGTCGGCGCGTCGACAATGCACGGCGGCAGGCCAGCGACGTCAAGAGCGGCCAATGGAATCCGCTGTCGGCGGCGGATGAAAGCCTGTCGCCGCTGCCGACAGACGAGGAAAAGCCGGTCGACCTCGCCTCGATCTATGCGCTGACGAAATATGCCCAGGAGCGCGCCGTGCTGATCTTCGGCGATGCCTATGGCGTCGATGCGGTGGCGCTGCGCCTGTTCAACGTGTTCGGCGCCGGACAGGCGCTGTCAAATCCTTACACCGGCGTTCTGGCGAATTTCGCTTCACGCCTCGCTAACGGCCAGCGGCCGATGATTTTCGAAGATGGCGAGCAGAAACGCGATTTCGTGCATGTGCGTGACGTCGCCCGCGCGTTCCGCCTGGCGCTGGAACAACGCCAGGCGCGCGGCCACGTCATCAACATCGGCAGCGGACGGGCCTATGCGATCAGCGAGGTCGCCCGGCTGCTCGCCGACGCCATGGGTGTGCCGGACCATCGGCCTGAAATTCTCGGCAAGGCGCGCGCCGGCGATATCCGCAATTGCTTCGCCGACATCTCGAAGGCGCGCGAACTGCTCGGTTTCGAGCCGCAGCACCGGCTGGAGGATTCACTCGACGAGTTCGTCGCATGGGTGCGCAACACGGTCGCCATCGACCGCGGCGCCGACATGAAACGGGAACTCGAAGAGCGGGGACTGGTATCATGAGGCCGGACGGTTTTCGTGAAGCGCCGGTTGCCATCGTCGGCGGCAGCGGCTTCATCGGCTCGAACCTCGCCGACAGCCTGTTGTCGGATGGGGTGCCGGTGCTGGTCATCGACAATCTCAGCCGCCCGGGCGTCGACCAGAACCTGGCTTGGCTGGCGCATAAGCACGGCAATCAACTTGCCGTGGAAACCGCTGATGTCCGGGACGAAGACGTGCTGGCGCCGCTTTTGGCGCATGCCAGGGCGATATTCCATCTCGCCGCGCAAACCGCCGTCACCACGAGCCTGGCCCAGCCAAGCGAAGATTTCGACATCAATCTGCGCGGGACCTTCAACGTTTTGGAAGCGGCTCGCCGCAACGGCAGACGCATTCCCGTGATCTTCGCCAGCACCAACAAGGTCTATGGCGGCCTGCCCGACGTCACAGTGCGCGAAGAGGACGATCGGTGCGTGCCCTGCGATGCCGGCATCCGCGCCAACGGCATAGACGAGGCCTGCGGCCTGGATTTCTGCACCCCCTATGGCTGCTCCAAAGGCGCGGCCGACCAATATGTGCTCGATTATGCCAAGTCGTACAATCTGCCGACCGCGGTCCTGCGCATGAGCTGCATCTACGGGCCGCGCCAGTTCGGCACGGAGGACCAGGGCTGGGTCGCCCATTTTCTGCTCAGCGCGCTTTCCGGCCGGCCGATCACGATCTACGGCAACGGCAAGCAGGTGCGCGATATCCTTCATGTCAGCGACGCCGTTGCGGCCTATCGCGGGGTACTTGCCCGGATCGACGACATCAAGGGCCAGGCATTCAATCTCGGTGGCGGACCGGGCAACGCCGTCAGCCTGCGCATGCTGATCGAGGAGATCGGCGACCTGACCGGGCGGAACCTCGCGATCCGCTACGACCGGGAACGCACCGGCGACCAACCTTTCTTTGTCGCCGATACCCGCAAGTTAGAAGCGACGCTCGACTGGAAAGCGCATGTCTCCTGGCGCGACGGCGTCCGCGATCTCGCCGACTGGCTCCGGCGTCATCGCCTCGAGCCTGAACCAGCGAGGTACGTGGCATGAAAGTCGCCCTGGTCAATCCGTTCTGGACCTACGAGGACAGCATCTATTTCGGCTGCCGCCAGCCACATCTGCCGCTGGAACTGGGCTACTCGAAAGCCTCGCTGGAGGCCGACGGCCATCAGGTGCTGATGCTGGACGGGCAAATCCAGAAGCTCGACAACGCGGCACTTGCCGATCGCGTCGCCGCTTTCGCACCGGCCATGACCGTCGTCAGCACGGCGCCGACCTATTTGTTTTGGCGCTGCGCGCCGCCCGAGCTGCGTGTACCAGCCGACTTCCTCAACCGCCTCGCCCGGCGGGGCGGCCGCACAGTGGCTGTCGGGCCGCACGGCTCGGCGACGCCGGCGCCGACGCTGCGCAAGCTGGGCGTCGATGTCGTCGTGCGCGGCGAATGCGAAGAGGTCGTCGCAGAACTCGCCCGCCGTCACGATTGGAGCGCCGTGCCACACACCGCCCACCTCGACGAGGGGAAACTTGTCGGCAGCGGCGGCGTTCACGCCAGTTCGTTTGTCGATCATCCGCCGCTCAGCTGGCCGTCCGATTGGATAGCCGCGCATTCGCACCATCACCACCGATTCGATGACAATCAGCTGGGTTTCGGCGCGGAGGTCGAGGCATCTCGCGGCTGCCCCTACAATTGCAGCTTCTGCGCCAAGATGGATTTCCGCGACGCCTACCGCCGCAGGAACCACGATGCGATCACCGCGGAAATCGATCGGCTCATCGGGCAAGGCGTCGGATACATCTATTTTATCGACGAGATCTTCCTGCCGCAGAAGGCGCTGCTGGAGGCGCTGGTCGATCGCGACGTCAAGTTCGGCGTGCAGACCCGCATCGATCTTTGGAAGCCGGAGCTCCTCGAACTGCTGGGTGCCGCCGGCTGCGTTTCGATCGAAGCCGGCCTGGAAAGCCTGACGGTGGAAGGCCGGGCCATGCTGGCAAAGCGTTGCCGGCTGGGCACCGAGGAACTGGCCGCTTTGCTGGTCGATGCACGACGTCACGTTCCGTTCGTCCAAGCCAATCTGATCGGCGTCGTCGAGGACGATCCGGCTCTGGTCGACCACTGGCGCAAGCACCTCATCGACCGCGGCGTGTGGGCCAACGAGCCGGTGCCGCTCTATCCCTATCCCAGTTCGCCCAGCTATCGCGAGCTTTGGGGCGAGCCCGACGATCTCGCCTGGGAGCGCGCCCACGAGCATTATCTGGCCTCGTTCCGGACGTTCAGCGATATCCAAGAGAAGCGCCCCCGCGCGCTGGCCGAGTTGGAGGCGACATGTTGCAGTCACTGATCCGCCGCCCGCGGCGAATCCTGATGACCGTCGATGCCGTCGGCGGCGTCTGGCGCTACGCGCTTGATCTGGCGCGGGAGTTGGCTCATGGCGGCGACAGCATCGTGCTCGCCGGGCTGGGCCCGGAACCGTCGGAGGAGCAGGCGAAGGAGGCACAGGCTTTCGCCGGCCTGGCGTGGCTCAAGACACCGCCGGACTGGATGACCCGCAATGAGGACGATCTGGAAATCTTGCCGCAGGAACTGCGCGCGCTCGTTGGCGATTACGCGATCGACCTCGTCCATCTCAACGCGCCGACGCAGGCGGTGGGACTTGATCTGCCCTGCCCGGTCGTGGCGGTCTCGCACTCATGCGTCGTGACCTGGCTCCACGCCGTCAGGGGGCGGGCTGCGGACGGCGAATGGGCCTGGCAGAAGGACCGCAACAGACGCGGCTTCGATTGGGCCAATGCGGTAGTCGCACCCAGCCGCAGCCATGCCGACATGCTCGAGGCCTGCTACGGGCCGATCGCCCGCCTGAGCGTTGTCAGCAACGGCACACGGCCGGGTCCAGAGGCAGAGCGACGCGAACCGGTGGTTCTCGCCGCCGCGCGCTGGTGGGACGAAGGAAAGAACGCAGCTACGCTGGACCAGGCAGCAGCGCTGACGAAATGGCCAGTCTTCGCTGCCGGCCCGATCGAGGGCGGCGATGGCCAACGTGTCAATTTCAGCAATGTCGTTGCTCTGGGCTCGGTCTGCCACGACGAGGTGCGTCGCTTGATGGCGCGGGCCGGCATCTTCGTATCGCCCTCCATTTATGAACCATTTGGCCTTGCCGCACTGGAGGCAGCGACGTCGGCGACACCTTTGGTGCTTGCCGACATCCCGAACTATCGCGAATTGTGGAATGGCGCGGCTTTGTTCTACGACGTCCACGATCCAGGCGATCTCGCCAGGTGCGTCGATTGTCTCTCTGACGATGCCCAACACAGGCGCCGGCTCGGCGAAGCCGCCGCACGCCGAGCGCGCAAGTTTTCACCAGCAAGGCAGGCGGCGGCCATGCACGACATCTACGATCGGGCCGCCCTGGCCGTTGCGGAACGCTGACAATGCGGTTCCTGTTCTATACCCATTCGGTCGTTTCCGACTGGAACCACGGCAACGCACATTTCCTGCGCGGCATCATGCGGGAGCTTGTTGCACGCGGGCACCAGGCGATCGCGCTGGAGCCAGCAGACGGCTGGAGCCGTTCGAACCTGCTGGCAGAGAAAGGGCCCTACGCGGTCGAGCGCTTCAGAAAAGATTTTCCGGAGCTGATGCCGGTGACCTACGACGCGTCCTTCGACCATGAAGGCTGGATTGCCGACGCCGATGTGGTGATCGTCCACGAATGGACTGACCCGGAACTTGTCGAGCGAATCGGCGGGGCCAAGGCGAATGGAGGCGGTTTCACGCTTCTGTTCCATGACACCCACCATCGCGCCGTGTCGGCGACGCAGGCGATCTCGGCCCTGCGGCTGGAGCATTATGACGGCGTGCTCGCCTTTGGCGAGGCGTTGCGGGAAAGCTATCTTCGCGCCGGCTGGGGCAAACGTGCCTTCACCTGGCACGAGGCGGCGGATGAGCGCCTGTTCAAGCCTCACCCGGAGATCGACCCGACTGCCGATCTGATCTGGATCGGCAACTGGGGCGATGACGAGCGCAGTGCCGAAATCAAGGAATTCCTGATCGATCCGGTGGAAGAACTTCGCCTGCGTGGCACTGTTCATGGCGTGCGCTATCCACGCGAAGCGCTCGCCGATCTTGCCGCCGCCGGCCTGGAATACGAAGGCTGGATTGCCAATGCCGACGTGCCCAAGGCATTCGCGGCCCACCGCGCTACCGTCCACATCCCGCGGCGCCCTTATCGGGAGACCCTGCCCGGCATCCCGACGATCCGCATGTTCGAGGCGCTCGCCTGTGGCATCCCGCTCGTGTCGGCGCCTTGGGCCGATGTCGAACAACTCTTCAGGCCAGGTATCGACTTTCTTTTCGCGCGCGACGGGTCCGAGATGTGCCGTCATCTTCGCGACGTGCTGGACGATGCCGACCTGGCCGCCTCTCTGGTGAAATCGGGCCTCGAAACCATTGGGAGGCGACACACTTGCCGCCACCGGGCGGACGAGTTGTTCGACGTGCTCGCCGAATGCGGCAACCGCCAGGCCATCGATCGCATCGCCATAGAGGAGACAGTCGCATGAAGATTGCATTTTATGGATCGAGCCTGCTGTCGTCCTATTGGAACGGCGCGGCGACTTATTACCGCGGATTGCTGAAGGCTCTTTCTCAGCTCGGCTACGAGATCACCTTCTATGAACCGGACGTCTACGACCGGCAGAAGAACCGCGATATCGAGGCACCGGACTGGTGCAACGTCGTCATCTACGAGGCGACCCCGCATGCGCTGATGCAGGTGGCAGCAAGCGCAGGCGAAGCTGATATCGTCGTCAAGGCAAGCGGAGTCGGCTTCGAAGACGAGGCGCTGCTGCGCGCCGTACTCGACCATGCCCGGACGGATGCGCTGACAGTGTTCTGGGATGTCGACGCACCGGCCACTCTGGGCCAATTGCGCGACGAGCCGGATCACCCCCTGCACCGCGCGTTGCGGGAGATCGACCTTGTCCTCACCTATGGCGGCGGCGATCCGGTCGTCTGGGCCTATCGTGCGCTGGGGGCTGCCGAATGCGTGCCGATCTACAACGCGCTCGATCCCGAAACGCACCATCCGGTCGCGAAGGACAAGCGTTTCGCCTGCGACCTCGCCTTTCTCGGCAACCGCCTGCCGGACCGTGAAGCACGCGTCGAAGCCTTCTTCCTCGATCCGGCCAACCGTTCGGGCGATCAGCGTTTCCTGCTCGGCGGATCTGGTTGGGGTGACAAGCAGCTGCCGGCAAATGTCGCATGGCTCGGCCACGTCGGGACGCGGGACCACAATGCGTTCAACGTCACCCCCAAGGCGGTGCTGAACATCAGCCGCGACAGCATGGCCGCCAACGGCTTTTCGCCTGCCACGCGCGTCTTCGAGGCTGCCGGTGCCGGCGCATGCCTCATCACCGATGCCTGGCTCGGCGTCGAATTGTTCCTGGTCCCCGGGGAAGAGATCCTGGTGGCGCGCGATGGTAATGATGTCACTGAGGTTTTGCGCACCCTCACCCCCCAGCGGGCAAGGGCTATCGGCGCATCTGCGCTTCGGCGTGTTCTCGCCGAGCATACCTATGCGTTAAGGGCCGCTGTCGCCGACGCTGTCTTCAGGCGTCATTTCGAGCGCCCCACCGTGGAGGCAGCGGAATGACCCAGCGGCTCGACATCGTCTTTCTTGGCCTGTCGTTGTCCTCTTCATGGGGAAACGGCCATGCCACGACCTTTAGGGGGTTGCTGAAGGGCCTGCACGAGCTCGGCCATCGCGTCACCTTCCTGGAGCGCGACGTGCCGTGGTATGCGAACCATCGCGATCTGCGCGACCCGGATTTCTGCACGTTGCGCTACTACGAAACGACGAACGATCTTCGTCGGACCTATGCCGGCTGTCTGCAACAGGCCGATGTCGTAGTGGTCGGGTCGTTCGTTCCGGAGGGGCGAGCCGTCATCGACATCGTCGCGTCCCTGTGCACGGGCCAGTTCTGCTTCTACGACATCGACACGCCGGTCACGCTGGCCAAGTTCGCCGCGGATGATTGCGACTACCTATGCCGGCGGCAGATCCCGTATTTCGACGTCTATTTCTCGTTCACCGGCGGGCCAACACTCGCCCGATTGGCGGCGGACTTCGGTGCACGGTGCGCCGAGCCGCTCTACTGCTCCGTCGACCCGGAGCGGCATCGCCGAACGGCCGATCCGATCTGCTGGGATCTTGGCTATCTCGGCACTTACAGCTCGGACCGGCAGGCGACGCTGGATGCTCTCCTGCTCGAACCGGCAAGACGCATGCCGGACCGTCGCTTCGTCGTGGCCGGCTCGCAATTCCCGTCCGAGACCGTCTGGCCAAGCAACGTCGATCGCATCGAGCACCTGCCGCCGGCGGACCACGCCTCGTTCTACAGCCGCCAGCGCTATACGTTGAACGTCACGCGCAGCTCCATGATAGCGGCTGGGTGGTCTCCCAGCGTACGCCTCTTCGAGGCGGCTGCCTGTGGCACAGCGATCATCAGCGATCGCTGGACCGGTCTGGACAGCTTCTTTCCGACAGCCACGATCAACACGGCGGGCCAAGCCGAAGACGTGATCGATATCCTGTCCAGCCAATCCGACCGCGTCAGGCTTGCTTTGGCCAAGCGAGCGCGTGCAACGATCCTGGCGGCACATACAAGCGCCGCGAGAGCCCGCGAATTCGTTTCGCTGCTGGCGCGGCCAAGATCGGCACGTCCAGCGCTCGATCTGAACATCGAAAGTGCAGCATGACTGGCAGACAGGAGAAAATAGAGATGCGGCAATCAAGAAGGACACAACGGACCAGAACGGCGCTTGTCGCCGGCGGCGCGGGTTTCCTCGGTTCGCATCTTTGCGAGACACTGCTTCAGGCCGGGTTCCGTGTGATCTGTGTCGACAATTTTCTTACCGGTCGGATGGAAAACATCGTCTCGATGCTGGACAGTCCTCGTTTCCGGCTGATCGAGCAGGATATTTGCCGACCATTGGACCTTGCTGAGCCGGTCGACCGCATTTTCAACCTGGCGTGCGCCGCATCGCCGCCGCGCTACCAGGCTGACCCGATTCACACCACGCGGACCTGCGTGATCGGAACCCTCAATCTACTTGAGCTTGCCGCCCGAAACAATGCGCGCCTCCTGCAGGCATCGACAAGCGAAGTGTATGGCGATCCGGAACAGCACCCGCAAACGGAAGACTATGTGGGTCACGTGAACTGCACCGGTCCTCGTGCCTGCTATGACGAGGGCAAGCGAACCGCCGAAACCTTGTGCTTCGACTATTTGAGAACCGAAACGGCCGACATCCGGGTCGCGCGCATCTTCAACACCTATGGTCCGCGGATGGATCCTGCCGACGGCCGGATCGTCTCGAACCTGGTGATGCAGGCGCTCGAGAAGAGACCGCTGACGATTTTCGGCGACGGGCTGCAGACCAGGTCGTTCTGCTACGTCTCCGATCTGGTCGAGGGTCTGGTCCGCCTCATGGATGTCGATCCCAATCCGAGCCAACCGGTCAATTTGGGCAATCCCGGGGAATTCACCGTTCTTCAACTGGCCGGATTGGTGAGGGATATGACCCACAGCAACTCGGCCTTCAAATTCCTGCCACTGCCGCAAGACGATCCTCGCCGGAGGCAACCGGACATTTCCCGTGCAAAAGCCCTTCTCGACTGGTCGCCAAAGGTGCCACTCAAGCAAGGCCTGATGCAGACGATCAGCTATTTCATGGAGCTCGAGGCCAGCCGTAACGAGGATCGAATCTCCCCAATGGCGACAAGCGTGAGGTCCGTTTCAGGCCGACTGCAAAACCTGCCGGCGTGAAGTCGGGGAGAGCTATGCCCTCGGGCATGGTGAGACTCCCGACAGGCGTCTTCACTTTTTCTCATTGTGGGAACATCCGGTCTAGCTCGCCGTTGGGCGAATATCGGCAGGGAGAACGGACCCGTGCATCGAAAACGATCCGCCAGGGACATCGAGCAAATGGCAGAACGGGAAGCGGCTGCCTTTCTGAGACGTGCCTCGATCACGTACCTCGAATGCTGTGTGAGCCTGATGATGACGCATCTTGAGCGCGAGGAAGTGGCCTCCATCCTGGAAAAAGAAGCGGATATGCTGCGAACGCTCGATTGAGGCTCGCGTCGCTCAGGCTTCGATCGGCCCAGGCAACGCAAAATACAGGGCGCAGCTTTGATCCGAATAGAGGTTGGTGATTTTTCCAGGTCGCAAGGAACATTCCTGGCAGCTGACAGTTCGGCGCGAGGAACTTACCTTCAACAGCGATGGCGGCAGTTTCGTGGGATCAAAAAAGGTACGGATTGGAATAGCCGGCGTCGGCAATTGCGCGTCTTCCCTTGTCCAGGGCCTCTCATATTATCGGGACGCCAGAGGCAATGAGCCGATACCGGGCCTGATGCATGCTGATCTTGGCGGCTATCATGTCGCCGATATCGAGGTGGTTTGTGCTTTCGACGTCGCCAAGGGCAAAGTTGGGCGTGATGTGGCGGAAGCCATATACAATGCGCCCAACAATACCTTCCGCTTTGCCGATGTTGCGGCAACCGGCGTTCGCGTCGAGCGCGGACCGACATTTGACGGCATCGGCAAATATCTGCGCGATGAGATCGAGGAGGCAGAAGAGCCGGTCGCGAATGTCAGCGCGCTGCTTCGGGAAAGCGGCGCCGACGTACTGGTCTCATATCTGCCGGTCGGCTCCGAAGAAGCCACGCGTTTTTATGCAGAGTGCGCGCTCGAGGCCGGCTGCGCCTTCGTCAACTGCATACCGGTCTTTATCGCATCGCGGCCGGAATGGCGCCGGCGCTTTGAACAGCGCGGTCTGCCGCTGGTCGGCGACGATATCAAAAGCCAGGTCGGCGCGACGATCGTCCACCGCTTGCTCGCCAATCTGTTCCGCGAGCGCGGCGTCCGCATCGACCGCACCTATCAGCTGAATTTCGGCGGCAACACCGATTTCCTCAACATGCTGGAGCGCGAGCGGCTGGAATCGAAGAAAATCTCCAAGACGCAATCCGTAGCCAGCCAGTTCGACGTTCCCCTGGAGGCCGGCAACATCCATGTCGGCCCCAGCGACCATGTGCCCTGGCTCACCGATCGAAAATGGGCCTACATCCGCGTTGAAGGCACGACGTTCGGCGGCGTGCCGCTGAATGCAGAGCTCAAACTGGAAGTATGGGATTCGCCCAACTCGGCCGGGGTTGTTATCGACGCTGTCCGCTGCGCCAAACTGGCGCTTGACCGCGGCATCGCGGGGGCGCTGACCGGCCCTTGCAGCTATTTCATGAAGTCGCCGCCCGAGCAGTTCACCGATGCCGAGGCACGCCTGCGCACGCTGTCTTTCATAGCCGGGAGGGACGAGCCGATGCTTGATGCCGCGGAATGACGACGACGTTCTTCTTGATCCGCCATGCGGCGCACGACAATGTCGGCGACTATCTTGCCGGACGCATGGCTGGAGTTTGCCTCGGCGAAACCGGCAGGGCACAAGCCTCGCGCCTTGCCAGCCACATGGCGCCGCGGCCGCTGGCGGCCATCTGTTGCAGCCCGCGCGAACGAACCATGGAAACCGCAAAACCGATCGCAATCGCCCGCAATCGCGAGAAGATTACAATCCGCCAGGAACTCGATGAGATCGACTTCGGCGCCTGGTCGGGCAAGACCTTCGAAGAGTTGAGCCAGGACGCCGACTGGCTGACGTGGAACAGTCAACGCCAGCAGGCGAGGACGCCCGGCGGCGAGACCATGCTGGACGTCCAGCAACGTGTCGTCTCGCTGATGCAGCAGCTTCGCAAACCCTACCAGAACCAGTCCGTGGCACTGGTCAGCCATGCCGACGTGATCAAAGCCGCCGTCTGCAAGGTGCTCGGCTTGCCGCTGGGAGACTGTTTTCGCTTCGATATCGACCCCGCTTCGATCACCACGGTCGTGTCCGGTGACTGGGGCTCCAAGCTGATCCGACTGAACGAAGCCGCCTGACGAGGACTGCCGGATGCGTATGGTCATTTTCGGTCTCACCGTCACCTCCTCGTGGGGAAACGGACACGCGACGCTGTGGCGCGGGCTGATCCGTGCGCTCGGTCGCCTGGGCTGGTCGGTCAGCTTTTTCGAACGCAATACCCCGTACTATGCCGGCGCACGCGATCTTGACCATCTCGATGGTGGCAATGTCGTTCTCTACCCGGAGTGGGAGGACATTCGCCATGTCGCGGAACAGGCTATCGGGGAATCCGACGTCGTCATCGTCACGTCCTATTGCCCCAACGCCGTGGAGGCATCGCGCCTGGCGCAGCAGGCCTGTCGCGGGCTGAAGGTTTTCTACGATCTCGACACCCCCGTCACGCTCGCCCGGATAGAACAAGGTCTACGACCGGCCTATTACGGGCCCGAGGGCCTTCACGATTTCGACCTCGCCCTCAGTTATACGGGGGGAACCGCAATCGATGCGCTGAAAACGCTGCTGGGCGCCCGCCGAGTCTTGCCTCTCTACGGCCATGTCGATCCCGACCGACACCGGCCGGCCCAGCCCCGGGCTGAATTCGCCGGGGATTTGTCCTATCTCGGAACGTATGCGGCCGATCGCCAGGCCGGCGTCGAAAAGCTGCTGGTCCGCACGGCAGCGCGCCTGCCGGACCGCCGTTTCGTCATCGGCGGCGCCCAATATCCGCAGGAATTTCCGTGGGGCGAAAACATCTTCTTTGTCAGGCACCTTCCGCCTGCGGATCATCCGGCCTTCTTCTGCTCATCGCGCCTGACGCTGAACGTGACGCGCGAGGCGATGGCCAAGAGGGGCTGGTGTCCTTCGGGCAGGCTGTTCGAGGCGGCAGCCTGCGGCGCGGCGATCGTGAGCGACACCTGGCCCGGGCTGAGCAGTTTTTTCCAGCCCGGCAGCGAGATCATCCTGGCGGACAGCACCGACGACGTGGTCGCGGCAGTCGGCTTGCCTGACAGCGAAGTCGACGCCATCCGGCGCCGGGCGCGCGAGCGGGTGTTGGACGAACACACCTCTGCGCAGCGCGCCAGGGAACTCGACCGCCTCCTGTCCGATTCATTGCCGGGCTTGGGACAGGGCTTGGCGGCGGGCGAGCCGTTGAAGGAAGCAATCTGATGTTGGGCATCGTGCCCGCCGCCGGCCGCGGCAGCCGCATTCAACCGCTCGGCTTCTCAAAGGAGCTCCTGCCGGTCGGCAGCCGCATCGACGGCCAGACCGAGCGTCCTTGCGCGGTGAGCGAGTATCTGGTGCGTCGCATGGTGCGCAACGGTGTCGACAAGATCTGCTTCGTCATCGGATCGGGAAAATCAGACATTCTCGAATACTACGCCGCCGGCTACGGCGACGCCGCCGCATTGTTTGTCGTGCAGCCCAACCCCGTCGGTCTTTGCGACGCGATCTTCCGCGCCGCGCCGCTGGTCGCGGCGGACGAGACGGTTCTGGTCGGCCTGCCGGACACGATCTGGTTTCCGGAAGATGGCTTTTGCCGCCTGCCGGACGACCGGCTGTCGTTTTTGCTCTTCCCGGTGGATCACCCGGAACTCTTCGATGCCGTCGTTCTCGACGGGGATGACCGGGTGAAGGAGATCCAGGTCAAGCAACAAGGCGCTGCATCGAACTCGATCTGGGGGGCGTTCAAGATGCCGGGCCGCATACTTCACCAGCTTGCCGCGCTTTGGCGCGAGCGGGATCAAAGCGACGAATATGTCGGCACCCTTATCAACGCCTATCTGGCGGCCGGCGGTGAGGCTTGCGGCGTCAAGGCAGGCACCGCCTATGTCGACGTCGGCACGTTCAACGGCTACCGCACCGCACTTCGGCTGCTCGAGAACAACGACACTACGTTGGAGGACCCGAAAAACCTCATGTTCGTGCTGCCGGGGCAAGCAATACCAAGCCATCCAGGCGAAGGAGGCTAGCCATGCTGCATTCGAACGCCGAAATCCGCCGCCGCATCGATGCCCTTGGCCCGTGGTTCCACAACATGGAGCTGGCGGGCGTCGAAACCGCTCCCGACCATTTCCTCGGCAACTACCCGCTGATCAAATGGCGCAAGTTCGCCGACGCCATTCCTGCCGATCTGTCCGGCAAGGCCGTGCTCGACATAGGCTGCAACGCCGGCTTCTACTCGATCGAAATGAAGCGACGCGGCGCCGGCCGCGTCCTCGGCATCGACTTCGATGAAGCCTATCTGGCGCAGGCGCGCTTCGCCGCCGAAATCGCTGACTGCGACATCGAATTCCAGCAGCTTTCGGTCTACGACGTTGGCGCCCTGCGGGAGAAATTCGACATCGTCCTGTTCATGGGCGTGCTTTATCACCTGCGCCACCCGCTGCTCGCTCTCGATCTGATCCGGGAGCACGTTGCCGGCGACCTGATGATCTTCCAGTCCATGCAGCGCGGCAGCATCGAACTGCCTGCGCTCGATGAGAATTATCCTTTCTGGACCCACGATCTGTTCGACCGGCCGGAGTTTCCGAAGCTGCATTTCGTCGAGCATCGCTATGCCGACGACCCGACCAACTGGTGGATTCCCAATCGCGCCTGCACAGAGGCGATGCTGCGCAGCGCCGGCTTCGAGATCGTGCTGCACCCGGAGCAAGAGGTTTATTTCTGCCGCGCCGCCGGTGAGCCGGCCGGCGGCGGCGCCGTCTACCCGTCGAAAGGACAACTTCATGATTGAAGCCGCGATGATCTGGAACGAGCCGAACAACAAATCCCATTGGGATCCCGAACTCGACCCCGACTGGAGCCGCTTCGCCAACATGGCAATACTGGCCGCCGATGCGATCGCATCGGCAAACCCGGCCGTGACCAGGATACTGGGCGGCATTTCGCCGATCGATGCCGATTTCATGGCGCTCATGAAGCAATACGGGGTGCTCGATCATGTCGATGCCGTCGGTGTGCATGGTTTCCCACTCGACTGGAATCTCTGGCAGATTCAGGAATGGCCGCAGAAGATCGGCGAGATTTCGACCGTTACCGATCTTCCCGTATGGGTCAGCGAAGTTGGCGTGTCGAGCTTCGGGGCGGAGGAGGTGCAGCTCTGGGGTTTGCGTCGGAGCGCCGAACTGCTGCTCGGCAATGCCTCGCGCGTGCAATGGTACAGCCTCTACGATCTTCCGCGCGAATGGGGGGCAACGACGCGTCATCGCGAGGCCGAAGGCTCCTCCTACTACCGCCACTTCTACATGGGCCTGCTCCGCGAAGATGGCACGCCGAAACCCGCGCTCGAAGAATTCCTGCGTTACGCACCCGGGATGGGGCTGGTGCAATGGTTCCACTTTGAAGATCCCCGGCTGGACGACGCCGTCGCCTGGATGAAACGGCTGGGCGTCACCAATCTGCGCACCGGGCTTTCGTGGGCCGACAGTTTCAGGCCGAATGCGCTGGATTGGTACGACCGGCAGATGGAAGCACTTGCCGATTTCGACGTGACCATCACCTTCTGCTTCACGCCAGAGCACCGCGGAGTGATGCCGCATCACACCAGTCCGCCGCTGGTACCGGAGGAATTTGCGGAGTTTTGCGCGACGATGACCCGCCGCTACGCTCCCGCCATGGCTGCCTCGCCGGTCAGAGCGGTGCGGGCTTCGGCAGCGTGAGTGTGTCATGCAACACGCAGCTGACAGGTCCGGACCGCTTGCCGAATTCGCGGCCTTGTTGCTAGGTGCTGCTCCGCGCGGCTCTGACGGTGCTGAAATCATGATCGTTGTCGCGCATCCGGACGACGAGACCATCGGCATCGGCGGGCATCTTGCCGGCTTGCGCGGATCTCGCATCGTTCATGTCACCGATGGCGCGCCGCGAGACCTTGAAGATGCGCGAGCATACGGCTACGAGACGTGGCAGGACTATGCCGGGGCCCGCCATCGGGAGTTGGAGGCGGCGCTGGCGGCAGCGGGATTGCCGTCGACGGCCCTGATCAGCCTCGGTTATCCCGACAAGCAGGCCGCCGGAAATCTTGGCTCGCTCGCACGGGAACTGACCGGCCTTTTGGCCGAGCGCGATGTCAGCTTCGTCTGCACGCATCCTTATGAAGGTGGTCACCCCGATCATGACGCGACCGCCTTTGCCGTCCATGCGGCCTGCCATTTGCTGCGCCGCGGCGGACGCCAGGCACCGGCCATCGTCGAAATGGCGTTCTATTCGGCCGGGCCTGAGGGTGCGGTCCTTCAGGATTTCAACAGTCATTCCGGCAGCGAGCGCATCGAATTGCACCTTGCGGAAGCGGCTTTCGAACGGAAGCAGTGCATGCTGGCCTGCCACCGGACACAGCAACGGACGCTGGCGCCGTTCACGGCGCGCATCGAACGTTTCCGGGTGGCGCCTGCCTATGATTTCCTGGCGCTGCCGAACAGCGGCAGGCTTTATTACGAGGCGCTGCCGCTCGGCTTCGAGCCGGCGGTTTGGCTTCACGCCGCGGCCGCTGCGCATGAGGAGCTTGGGCTCGACCGGCCATGACCCTCACCGTCCTGAACGTCGCCTACCCTCTCGCGCCAGTCGGCCCGGATGCGGTTGGCGGTGCCGAGCAGGTGCTGTCGATGCTCGACCAGGCACTCGTGCGCGCGGGACACGCTTCCATCGTGATCGGTTGCCAGGGCTCGAAAGCGGCGGGGGTGCTCATCGAGACGCCTGCTGAACCAGGTGTGCTCGACGATGCGGCGAAGAAACGGGCACAGCGCTCTCACCGCACCGCGATAGAAGTCGCACGCGCCCGTTGGCCGATCGACGTGGTTCATCTGCACGGCATCGATTTTGATGCCTATCTGCCTGATAATGGCCCGACCCTGGTAAGCCTGCACCTGCCGCTCGACTGGTATCCCGCCGATGCCTTGCGCACGGTCCGCGACGATCTATGGCTTCACGCCGTCTCGATGGCCCAACAGAGGACCGCGCCGCCGGGTGCCAGGCTGCTGGCACCCATTCCAAACGGCGTGGATATCGATGCGCTGAGCGGTCGGCAGTTCAAGCGCAACTTCGCGCTGGTGCTCAGCCGCATTTGCCCGGAAAAGGGCATCCACCTGGCACTGGACGCGGCCAAACAGGCTGGCGTGCGGCTGATCATCGGCGGCAAGGTCTACCCTTACGAAACGCACACGCTGTACTTTCGTGACGAAGTCCAGCCGCGCCTCGACCAGCGCCGCCGCTTCCTCGGTCCGCTCGGCTTCGTCGCGAAGCGGCACTTTCTCAACGCCGCCCGTTGCCTGGTCATTCCCAGCCTTGCCGCGGAAACCAGCTCGCTTGTCGCGATGGAGGCTCTCGCCTGCGGCACGCCGGTCGTCGCCTTTCCAAACGGTGCGCTGCCGGATGTGGTCGAACACGGCAAGACGGGCTTTCTGGTCAACGACATCCATGAGATGGCGGAGGCCATCGTCGCAGCCTCCGGCCTGAATGCCGAGACATGCCGGGCCGAGGCGCGGCGGCGCTTTTCGCTCGACCAAATGATTTCGTCTTACATGGACGCCTACCAGGCGCTGGCAGGACTTGGTGCCGGCCGCAGGCGCCTGGCGGCGGTGCAGTGAGCGGCTTTCATGCTCCGCTCCGAGATCATCGACGATCCGGCCGCCTTTGAGGCGCTGGCGCCGCGCTGGCGGGAGCTGTGGGCGCACAGCCGGACAGCGACGCCGTTCCAAAGCCCCGCCTGGCTGGTGCCGTGGTGGCGCGCATTCGCGCCCGGGGAGCTGGCGACGATCGCCGTCTGGCGAGGCGACGATCTGGTGGGATTGGCACCGCTTTACCTGGAACACGCAACTTGCGGGTCGAGACTGCTTCCGGTTGGGATTTCGTTGAGCGACTACCTGGATGTCCTGTGTTGCCCCGGCATCGAAGCGGCTGTCGCCGCCGTCATCGCCGACCGGGTTCTGGCGATCAATTGGTCGCAATGGATCTTACCGGACCTGCCGGCCGGTGCTGCCGGTCTCACTATCACGCACCCTGCGCTGGAGGCGGATCAACCCGTCGACCACGCCGCTTGTCCCGTGCTGCCGATCGCTGGCGACGATGCGCTCGCGGTCTGCATTCCGGCGCGGCGAAGACGCCAGTTGCGCCGCGCGCACAATGCCGCACGCCGGCGCGGCTGCGTCTCCATCATACCGGCGCAGGCCGATCTCAAAGCGTTTTTCGATCACCTGATCCGCCTTCACGGCGCGCGTTGGGCCGGGCGCGGCGACGGCGTCCTGGCCGATCCGGCTGCAGAAGAATTCCATCGGCAGGCGCTTCCCATGCTTGCCGCACAGGGTCTTGTCCGATGCTGGCTTGTTGCCATCGACGATGCGGTCGTCGGCGCCTATTACGGATTTCATCATCGCCACCGCGCCTACGCCTACCTTGGCGGTTTTGATCCGGCCTATGCCGAGGAAAGTCCCGGCGCAATCCTGATCGGTCACGCGATTGCCGAAGCGGCTCGTGAAGGGGCGCGGGAGTTCGATTTTCTGCGCGGCCAGGAGAGCTACAAGTATGGCTGGGGGGCCGTCGACCAATGGACAATGCGAAAGGTCTGGACGCGGAGCATGGCTCGATGAGCGCCACCGGACGAAAGCCATCGCCCCAGGCGGCATCGACCGCAAAAATGCTGATCGAGGAGTGCATGGCCGACGGCGCCTGCGTCGACGCCATCATTGCCAGACTGGCGCTGCGCTTCGAGACCGGGGTCGATGCCGCAGAATTGGCCGATGTGGCGCTGGAGATGCGTTCAGCCGACCTGCGAAAACGCGACAGACTGGAGCGGATCGCCGATCTGCTTCGTCACAGGCCTGACATCTTCACCACGCTGCGCCAAACAGGTGCCGCCGTCCGCCACGAACGCGATGAATGGGAAACTGACGCCGCGGTCGTCAGGCGGCTGGCCGCCGGCTTTGATGCCGCGGCGACGATTTCCCAGGCGGCGAGCGTTCAACTGTCTTCGCTGGGAGACGAGGAGAAACTCACCGCCGCCACCGACGAGATCGTCGCATGGTTGCAGCGGCAAGGCTTCACCGGCCGCGACCAGGACATACTGGACATTGGTTGTGGCATCGGCCGCTTCGAAAGCGCGCTCTCGGATGCCGCGCACCGGATTGTCGGCATCGACATATCCCTGGAGATGATTTCGGTCGCTCGTCGGCGATGTGCCGGGCTGCGCAATGTGGATCTGCGGCAGACCTTTGGTCTCGATCTCGCCGATTTTACCAACGCAAGCTTCGATTGCGTGCTGGCTGTCGACAGCTTCCCCTACCTGGTGCTGGCTGGCCTGGCGGAGCGGTATTTCGAGGAAATTGCGCGTGTTCTGAAACCGTCAGGCGTGGCAGCACTTCTGAATTACTCCTATCGCGGATCGACGGCGCTGGATCGTGCCGATGTTCACCGCCTCGCCGAAGCCCATGGCATGCAGGTCGTGGCTGACGGCGCGAAGCCGTTCCGGCTGTGGGACGGCAATGCCTTTCTTCTTGTGGCATCCGAGGGAACATTACGGCGCAATGATTGTTCGGGCGTCAAAGAGACGAGGGCGTCAAAGAGACAGGCGCACCAAACAGACAGGGCACCTGTGAGTGCCGACAATCCGAAGGAGGACTAGAAGGCATCCCGGCGGCAAGATAGACATCACCTCTGCGTCAAGTAAAGGCTCCGGCGGCCGGCGCGATGACTGATTTGGCCAAGGACAAGGTCAAGGAAACGCGGCTTTGCTTTGTCCAGCAGAGCCTGGGAAGCAGCACACCGAGCAACGCCGGCTCGATGGCAATCGGATCAACTCCGATCAGTATCACGCCGCAGATCGTCTCTCCCAAGACTGACTGCTGCAACCGCAAACGCCAATCATGACCAGTGGCCAGTCGAGGTCACGAGAGTCGAAATGTCGAGCGCACCCGGCAACAGCGCCGGGAGGACCCGAGGGGAAAGCATAGGCTTCCCCGACGAGACCAGCAGCTTCGATACACAATGCTGTGCAAGGGACGGGCTGTGCAAGGGACGGCGCTGACTGTGAGGACGCGCGAATCCTTGCAAACTCTGATTGCCGTCACCACACTGGTGAAGGGACTGATTCGTTAAGAGAACACTATGTCTCGCTCGAGCGACGATAGCATCAGCCCGAAACTCCGGCTGGCAATAGACCGGAAGATTGCATCTCTGCTGACTGCTATCGAGCAGGAAAAGGTCCCCGACCAGCTGACCGACCTTGCGGTTCAATTGCAGAATGCGCTTGTCGAGAAGCGTCGATGCAAAGCAAAGAAACAGGACTAGCTATCGGCGCCTGTCGACTGCGAAGTTTCCCTGTGCTGCTGACAGGTGATTGCGTCGTTCCACCAATGTCTGCAAGGAACTTTCGCCGAGGTATTCCAGCACGCTGGCACGCGCTCGGTTAAGGCGGCTTTTTACCGTTCCAACCGCGCAACCGCATATTTCGGCAGTTTCTTCATAGCTGACGCCAAGGACCCCGATCAGCATCAGGACCTCGCGCTGATGCTCCGGCAACCTCTGGACCGCGTTGGCGACTTCCTTGCTCTGAACGGACCACTCCTGCGTCGCTTCCGTAATCGGGATTGCGGAGGCGCAGTCAAGCAGGCCCGGCTTTTCCCTGTCGGCGGCCTTGATCCGCGTATAATAGCTATTGCGCATGATGGTGAAGAGCCATGACTTCATACGCGTTCCGGGCTCGAACTTGTCGATGTTGGCGAGCCCTTTGGTCAATGTCTCCTGGACCAGGTCGTCGGCATCGTCGGGAACCCGGCAGAAGGTGCGGGCGAAGGCGCGCAAGGCAGGTATCAGGTCAACGATGGAAACGTCATCCGTTTCCTGGTTGGCCAAGGGGTAGCCCCTGGAGGACAATGGTCCAGCTCCCAGCAAGAAAGAGTTGATGAACGCAGACGCTAGCTAAATGCATGAAGGTTTGGATCGTTCCGGACATCGAAATAAGGTGCTGGAAAATCTCGGATTGGGCGGGCGGCCGTCTATGACCGGTCGTTGTTCTTGGCCGCCTCTTCCCGCTGCTTTTTCAGGACTTCGTCAGTCCCGACCAGCTTTTTCGCCCCGCCGGATATCGCTGTGGACACCACCGCCGGCGGGTCGCTCGCGGGAAAAGAATCCTCAAGCCCGGCCTGCAACTGGTCTTCCAGGGTCTTCGGCTCTTCCGACCGACCAGGCGTCCTTCGGGCTTCTGCTCCCTCCAGCGGCTGTTTCATGTCAGGCGAACTACTGACCTCGCGAACGCAGGCGTAAAGCTGTTCGATGGCAAATTCCTTCATTGTCTCGAAATCGGCCTTCTCATCGCGCATTGCCTCGATCTTATCGACCATGGTCTTCTCGAACCGGTCAAGGCTATCGCGTCCGCAAGCCTGGCAAAGACGCAACAATGCTTCGTGGAGCACTTTCGGACCAAAATAAGCAGACGCCTCGAGCTTGAGCCGCTGCAGATGCTCTGGAGTCACCGCCTGAAGTTTTGACATATGCAGCCCCTTTCGCCTGCCGAGCATATCAACGGCGTTGGTCGGCAGATGTTCCAATCACCCGCGACCGGGCTCGCTAAACGGGTCGCTCGGCCACTCAACGCCATGCCGAACGCCAACGCCAACGATAGCGGGCTCTCTCACCTGACATTTGCGTAATGTCTTTTAACCCATTGGTCTTCTTGAAGATTCCGGCTCAAGCTAATTCAAGCCTGGCAATGGCAGTCGGCCACGCCGGTTCAAGAATCCCGGACGGCAAGGCACTACCTGCATCTTGCGAGCGGAGCCTGGCGATCTTCGCCTGGGCTCCGCAAGCCTGTCACCACCAGGAATCAGGCGGCGGCTTGGAGGGCACGTTGGTTGACACCACCCTCGCCCAACCCGGTCAGCGCTTCGTCTGTCGCGACCTCTTCCTTGAGCGTTGCCTTGAGAAGGGCGGCGACATCGGCCTTTCCCATCTGTTCCGCCCAGGCGACAAGAGTGCCGTACCGGGCGATCTCGTAATGTTCGACGGCTTGCGCCGCTGCGACCAGTCCGGCATCGAGCGCAGGAGCACCGTCATAGTCTTCGAGGATCTCGGAGCCTTCTTCAATGATGCCGTCGATCGCCGGGCAGGTCTTGCCGCGTGCCGCCTTGCCAAATTTCTCGAACACCTCCTCGAGCCGGTCGACGTGAACTTCCGTCTCCATGCGATGTTTTTCGAAGGCAGCAGTCACTTTTTCCGACTCCGCGCTTTTGGCCATTTTCGGCAGCGCCCTCAGTATTTTCTTTTCGGCGTAGTAAAGATCTTTCAGCCCGTCGAGGAACAGGTCCTCAAGGCCCTTGGTTGTCGCTTTCGCAGCTTTTTTCGCAGTTGCCATGGTCGTCTCCCGCTGAGGTTTGGAGCTAGCCTCCCTAACTGGGAAGGCGACCGATAACCCCGCCGGCCGGCAACAAGTTCCCTGATGATTCGAGCCGCTGGAAATTTTTCGCCTCAGGCCGCGCAGGTGCTGCAAGGCTTACGCTGGCGAGACGGCGGTGCGAGCAAATGGCTTCGCCAGCAATCGGCTCAATCGATCCGCTTGATACGACCCTTGTCGAGACGGAACACTCCATCCTGGCCGCCCTGCCTCTCAAAATCGGTAAGCAGATCGTCCCAGGTCCCGAGGAATTCGCCACAGTCGTCGCAAAGGATCCGGTCGTCAGGACCGGCGTCGGCCGGAATCCTCAGCCTTATCGTCAAGCAATAAGGGCATTCCAACTGGTGGTTAAGATACTGTGTGGTCATCGACGACAGCAAGAATGCACTGGAAACGTGGCCCCTGCAACCTGCTCGCGCCGGGGCAGGACGCTTGCATCCATCATATGCCGTCTTTGGTCGGAGGCCAGCCAGACTGGGCCGTTGGCGGAATGTTGTCGGAAGTCACCTCACCCCGCTTGAGTTTTCGAATGGCCTCATTGGCTTCGAGTTCATCGAGGCCGGAAAGCGGCATGCCGTCAACCACGACGGCTTCCTCGCTCTCGTCGTCATAGACTTCCCACAGGCCGTCCGAATTCTGTCGTTTGTTGTAGATGGTTGGCATGGCCGCTCCCCTCGATACCGCTATTGAACGCGTGCTACCCACTCCAGAGCCTGGGTCTTTTCGTCCGCCGGGAACACCCTCGCCTCGATCTGCGGGAACAGTGCGCCCGTCATTTCGGTAGCTGCCTTGATCCACTGTTTTTCGGACACCACTGCGGCACGCTGGAAGCGGTGGAGTTCGCCAAGTTTGCTCAAGCCGTACTGCAGATCGCGGCGCAACGCGTCGCCCGTCATGTCCTCCAGATCGGTAAGGTCGGCCAGGATGCCGATCTCTTCATGTTCGCTCAGTTTCTCTTCGATGGTCGGGATGATCTTGTCGTAGTCCTCCGCGGTCACGGTACCGGCAACGCGAAATGCGGCGACATTCCCAGGAGCAGAAATAACCTCGATCACTTTTTCCTCCTTCGGATTGGTTTTCGGGATCATGCCGAACAACTCAAGCCGCCGACGGATGTTCCCTGGTCCTAAGCGTTTTTAGACACTAATCCGCCGCTTTCTTTGGCGGCTCCCGGGTCGCATGCGTGACGACGGTATAGCGCGTGATCGGACCCTCATCGGGGTCTTCTCCTTGAAAGTGAACGTCCGCGTTCTCAGGCGGCCGGCTGGTATTGCCGAACGTCTTGACCGCGGACGCACGCACCAGTTGGATGTCCGGGTCCTGCTTCATGATCTTTATTGCCGCAAGCTCGGCAGTGCTGCTGCCGCCAATGCGCCAGCTGGCCTCGAGCACACCGGATCGCCAGATACCCGACGAATCGACACCCTGGCCGATATCGTAGTTGCGCCGCGAGGCGAAAAATCCAGGACACTCGGCCATCGCCGCGTCATAGGCCCTCGCCTGCGCAATTGCCAAAGCTAGTGCGCGGGGAAGCTGAAGGTCTTCGAGAGCTTCCCATCCGCCGCGCACGACGATGAGATCAGACCCGCCATAAACGGATTGTCCCGCATTGTCGGTCGTCGTCGTTTGAGTGCCGTAGTAGGCGACCATGATTTCGTCGATCTCCGTTCTGCCAACACTCAATGTGACGACGTCACGAAGGTCGGCTTCGAGCACCAGACCGCACTCGTCCAAGTCGGGGGAGCGGTATTGCTCGAGCAGTCTCTCGACGTCAGCGACCGTGCGAACGATGTGCTGGTCCTGGCCTCGCGAGGCAAGCGGTGGCTTGAGCCGGGCCAGCCCATGCCTCAGCAGGCGTTGCGCTGCTCGCAGCGCATCGTGCCGCGAAAACACGGTGTAGCCAGGCAATACTGCGGCGGCGACAGTTCTGCCGAAGCCGGTTGACCATTCTTTCGGTCGCTCGGCCAGGTCGTCGACCAGTTCGTGGGTTATCGCCTTAGTGGTCGCGAATCGCCAAGGCACCACGCCGCCGAAGAGGTCTTGCGGCCCGTTGATACCCAGCCGCGCCGCATCGCTGGCAAGCAAGCTGTCGTCCGGCACGAAGTACAAGCGCCCGCCATTGCCGCTGCTGTGGCCTAGACCCTGCCGGAAGGCAAACCCCTTGAGCGTGGCAATGGTGCGGGCGACGGCAGCTATGGCTTCCCGCTCGTGAGCGTAGAGAGGCTCGCAGCCCGGCGCGGAGAATGCGATCACGGTGCCTTTTGGCTGGCTCTTCTGAGTGCCTCTGTGCTCGGTCATCTCGCTCATTCCGGTGCTTCCTCGTCATGGCCATTGGGCGCCGATGTTTGCGGTCCCGACGCGCCCTGCCCCGGGAGAACGCAGCAGATGGCAGAACGTTCAGCCCGGATTGGCAGGCTCGCCGCGCGGGCGCAGACGCTGGTATCCAGCCGTACCTTGGAGCGCGCTGCGGTGCAGAACCTTTGATCGCCGAGGGACAGCGCCCCCCTCTGTCCTGCCGGACATCTCCCCCACACGGGGGGAGATCGGCAGCTTCGCGGACAGCGTCCCTTTTTTGCACGGTTGGTGGTTGGCGAAATCAGCGATGAAGGCCAATCTCCCCCCTCGTGGGGGAGATGTCCGGCAGGGCAGAGGGGGGCGCGAAGGATCGCTGCGGAGCGCTTTTATTCTGAGCCGCTGCATTCTTCGGCTAATTGCCACTGGAACGGCAACAGCCGGATGACCCGCGTTTTAATCATTCGCGTTGAATATCCCGACTGACCGTTCGCCGCCGTCGGCTTGCAAGGATGGCGGAAAGGGTGACCGGGCGAAAATCCCAGCTGTCGACGCCGGCGTCGTACTGGCGCGTGACCGGGCTCAGCCTGCCGTGGGAATGGCCATGCAGATTGATCGATTTCTTGCCGATCTGATTCCAGGTGCGAAAAGGATAGTGGCAAAGGATCAGCAACCTGCCGTCTATCGTCAGTTCCTTGTAATGCTGTGTGCTGGCCCAACCCGCAGCCTCTATGGTCGCCGCGCCATCGTTGTTGCCGACAATCAGATGCTTCTCGCCATGAAGAGACGACAGCAGCGACGCAACGAATTCGGCTGATCCCCTGGCAAAGTCGCCGAGATGCCAGATCTGGTCATCCGGGCTGACCGTTTCGTTCCAGAGCGAAATCAGCGCTCGATCGTGTTCGGCCAGCGAGCCGAA
Organism: Mesorhizobium sp. WSM4850; assembly: GCF_055811735.1. NCBI lineage: Bacteria > Pseudomonadati > Pseudomonadota > Alphaproteobacteria > Hyphomicrobiales > Phyllobacteriaceae > Mesorhizobium > Mesorhizobium sp. WSM4850. The sequence goes on from NZ_JBVVPV010000004.1 coordinate 77,454, forward strand.
CGGGCGGCGATCGATGCGCAGAATGCGGGGATCGCTGAAATGTGTGTCGGCCGTGAAATAGATCATGGTCGTTCACAGCCTTTGCGGACGTTGTCCGAACCTCGCCTTCCCGCAATTAACATTTGAGGTGGCCAACAAGATCAGACGCGGCTAACATACTCCTCGCCTTGGAGAGTATCGTGCGCACGAGACGTTTCAGAAAGCCAATTGTCGTTCAACCCGGTCGGATCGATCGTGACAGGGTTGTTTTGTCTGTCTCCGATGCGGCTGAAGTGCTGCTGAAGGACTGGCCGACGCCAGCGTCCAAGACGCGTCTGGCTGCAATCGCAGCCTGCCTTGCTGTTATCCGCGGCGATAAGCCGCCAAGGGTCGCGCGCCAGGCGTTCATCGTCGCGGCCAAGGACGCGAGGATCCTGCTCGGCGAACAAATCTAGCCCCGTCAGGCAGAGTCTCGTTCAGGCCATTCGATCTCTTCCTTTGACCTGCTCCTGCAGATTGGCACTCGGCGCGCTTCGCTTCGCCAGGTGCTGAAGTCGAGTCGGTCAGACAATCGCTCGATCCCAACCGCCATAGTGCTGGTCGCTGCGCGTGCCGCGCGGCAGGCTGAGCACGATCAGCGCCAGACCGATCGCAACGTCCGCCACGATCGCCAGGGTTTCACCGCCGGCAAGCACGAAGGGGGACACCGCGATCCATGCGCCAAGCACGACATTGAGGAAGCGCACCGGCCGGACCACTTCGGCCATGGCCATGACTGCGACCATGACAATGAGACAGCCGACGACGTGATCGCTGAAGTAAAGCGGTGGCTGCGTGCCGAAGATCAATGGCGTGGTCATCAGCAAGGCGCCGAGCAGCGTGCTTGCTGCCAGCGTCCACGGGAAGTTGACGCCGCCGGTGACAAAGTCCTTCAGCACCTCGAAAACCGGACGGTCGAGGTCGGCGCCGGGCGTCTGGTTCTCCGACAGCGCCGGTCCGCCCATCCAGAAGGTACGCCAGAACGGCTCGCCTGCCCTCGTCGCGCCCCAGAGATACTGGATGGTCGCCAGCACCTCGTCGACGGAGTAAGGGATCAGCACCACCGTGACGGCGGCCTGGAGAATGCAGAGCGTGCACAGCGCGCCAATCAGCGGTGGCTGGATGATGATGAAGGACACACTGACCACGCCAAGCGGAACGATCAGTAGGCCGAACAGGAGCACCATCCACGGCATGGTGCGCCAGCGCCGTCGGTCGCCGATCGCGCCGGCGAGGATATCGAGGCAATAGGCGAAGGCGCCGAGCCCGGCATCGGCGATTGGAAAACCCTTCGAGACCCATGACGTCACCACCGCCTCGCTGCCGTTGCGCACCGGCGCGCCACCGGGGCCGAAGAACGGATCCCACAGCCCATCCGCGTGGCCCATCTGGAAGGCGGCGAGATAGCGCGAGACGAACAGGCCGACGAAGGCTAGCGCCACGATCGGAATCCGCTGCGTGAAGGTCGATGGCGAATAGGTCCAGCCCAGCGGAATGTCGTCGTCGGCCGCCAGCGCGCGGCCGCTGATGCCAGGGGTCGGCGGGATCATCACCGCAAAGGCGACGATCAGCATGCCGACGAGCGTGTCGATGGCATAGGCGGCGGCGCTGGTCGTCCAAAACAGCAACGGCGCCAGCATCACCCAGACTCCGAGCGACGCCGTGATCCACTGCACCCAGCGCCGGCGTCGGGACATGCCCATCAACGCAAAGGCCGTCACCAGCAGGCCGGAAACGATCTCGCTGACGCCGAGGCTTGCGTTGCGCAATTGCGGCTCCGCGACAGCGTGCCCCAGAGCGGGTGGCATTGCGGCTGTGACGGGGTCGAACAGGCCAACTGTCATCGGCGAGGTGACCAGCCACAGTCCGAGCGCAGCGTTGGTCATCGGCGCCCAGAGCGTCCTCGACCGATGCCGTTTTATCGCCGCTTCGACGTCTTCCTTGCTTCGCTCGAGCGGTCCCTTGAGCCGCCTTTCGGCCTGCTCGATCTCGGGGTCGGAAGCCGCGACAACCGGCGGATCGAGCTTGTTGGCCGCATACCAGTCCGTGGGGTCCTGTTTCAGCCGGCGGATCATCTCCGGCAATGTGTCCAGCAGATTGTGTCTGGGCGCCCAGCCCAGCAGGGTTTTGGCCCGCGAGATGTCGATCTCGTAATGATCGTCCGAGTTCTCGATCATCCACGGTTTGATGTCGGTGTCCTGGTCGAGCACCTCCGTCTGCACCCACGCGCCCAGCTTCGTCAGCTGCTTCGGCAGCGTCAGGGTGCGCCAGTCCTCGCCATGGATAAGCCGGCCGATGCGCTTCTGCATCTCCTCGTATGACGGGGTGTCTTCTTCGCCGATCAGAAGCACGGTCTCGGCCGGAAGCTCGGCGCGCCGGTCGACGGTGCGCACCACCGCGTCGACGAGATCGTCCTTGTGCAGATACGGCTGGCCGGCGGTGATATCGCCGGCGAACAGATAAGCGGTCGGCAAGCGCTCGAAGATGCGGGCGATCTGCTGGGCAACAAAGGCCGCCCGGCAGTCTTCGTCATAGACGCCGGCGAGCCGCAGGGTCACCGTCTTGATCTGGCCGCGCTCCCTCGAAATCAGCGCCTCGGTTTCGGCTTTCGATCTTGGGTAGGCCCAGGCCGGGTCAAGCGGCGAGTCCTCATTGATTTTCGCGCCCTTCTCCGGGCTTGGCGCATGGACGAGAAGCGTGCTGGAGAACACGAACTGTTCGCTCTCGACCGCCGTCAGCGCCTTCAGGAGCCGGCGCGTGCCCTGCACGGTGACGGCGTCATATCTGGGGTTGTCCTCGCCGGTCGTGTCATAATAGGCGGCAAGATGGACGACCGAAGCGATGCGGCCGCCGCTGCGCTCCCCTGCCGCCTGCACAGCCCTGCTCACGCCCTCATCGGAGGTGAGATCGATCTCGATCGTCTCCATGCCGGCGGGGGCATGCTTGGGTTTTGCGACGTCGAGGCCGATGACGCGATAGCGATCGATCAAGCCTCGCGCGATCGCCTGCCCCAGGAAGCCGCTGCTGCCGGTGACAAGAACCGTCGGAAGGGTCGTGCCGTGATTTGCCACGGCTCAGGCCTGTTCGCCAAGCCGTCTGAACTTCAGCCCGGCAACCTGCCGGTTCGGATCACGGTTAGCCGCAGTTCCATTCAGCCGGATGTGGCGCAATGTCTTGTCGAAGCTCATCATTGCCTCAAAGAAGGAAGCGCCTCGCGCCCCACTCAGTGAGTAACACCGGCATGGCGGAAATGTTTCCGCGTCAGGTCGGGAAAATTGTTGCTATCCATCCGGAGAGACGGATCTGTTCCGCCCGCCTATTCGGCGTTCCATTCCGCCTTGCGTGCCCGCGCTTCCTCGAAGATCAGCTTGAACTCCCGCATCATCGCGCTCTCAATGGCGAATGCACGGCTTGGCACGGCGCCGGGGTCTTCCTGATTGTTCTGGAATTGAAAACGGGCCTCCAGTTCGGCCCATATTCGCTCGGAGGTCTTGTCGGGGCCGGCAAGCAGCGCGACGACCAGCGCCAGAGTCTCTCGCTGGGCATTGAGCCGACCCTCGATCTCTTCATTCGTCAATTCGGACATGTGGGATCGCTTCCAGTTTCAGGCGAAACGGCAGAATCGCGTCCTTGTTCCGGAATTCAGCTCGTCGGCTCGCAGAGAGAGCCTACTGCTCCCTGAAAGCTCGCTGGATCTGATCCGCCAAAGGTTTCACGAGATAGGACAGCATGGTGCGGTTGCCGGTCGAAAAGAACACCTCGACAGGCATGCCTGGCGCCAGGACCACGCCCTTGAGCCGACTAAGCTCTGTGCGCGGTAAAGCAACATGCACTGTGTAAAAGCCGGTGCCTGTTTTCTCATCGACGTTGAGGTCGGCAGAAATCTTGCTGACGGCACCATTCAGTTCCGGCGTCGTTTGCTGATTGAATGCCGACAGCCGCAGGGTCGCGCCTTGCCCTGGCGTCAATTGATCGATGTCTTGCGGAGCCACCCGCGCCTCGACGGTCAGGTCGTCCGTCACCGGGACAATCAGCATGATGAGCTCGCCTGGAGATATAACGCCACCGACCGTGTGCACGCCGAGCTGATGAACGACACCGTTCTGCGGACTGCGTATGTCGATGCGTTTGAGCTGATCTTCGGCCGAAACCTTGCGCTCGACGGACTCGGAGATCTTTGCCTGGACGTCTCGCAGTTCGCTTGCCACTTCGCTGCGCAAATCCTGGTCGATCTGGATGATCTGCAAACGGATTTCGGAGGTACGACCCTTCGATTGCGCTATGGCCGCAGTCAGTTGCCCGTGCTCGCCTTTAAGCCGCACGGCATCGCGTTCAAGCGCAGTAATACGATCGATCGAAACCAGCTTGCGTTGCCAAAGTCTGCGCATGCCTTCGAGCTCAAAGCCGATCAACTTGATTTCCTGGCTCTTGGCATCTCTTTGCTCGGTCAAGCCGGAAACCTCTTCGGCAAGCTGCGCAATGCGCTCCTGCAACTGAGCCTTCTGACCGGCGCGTGCCTGTCGGCGAAATTCGAACAGAGATTGCTCGCCGGCCATCGCCCGACCAATCTCGGGGGCATCCTGGCGTGACACAAGCGAAGCTGGAAAGACGATGCCTGCCTTGCCGTCGCGCTCGGCCTCAAGGCGAGCCAGCCGCGCCTCGAATTCGTCCAGGCTCTTCGAGACGATCGCCAAATTGGCCCGGGTGATGGTCTCATCGAGGCGGATCAAGACCTTGCCCGATTGCACGGCATCGCCTTCCCGGACGAAGATTTGACCGACAACGCCACCCGTCGGATGCTGCACCTTCTTGACGCTGGAATCGACAACCAGCTTTCCCGAAGCGATGACGGCTCCGGAAATCTCGGTGACGGCAGCCAAGCTCCCCGCCCCGCCAACCAGCAGCATGCAGGTTGCGACACCGCCAAGCAGATAGCGTCGAATGGTGCGATCGGCCGCGAATATCATGCGTTGCGCCATCAGGATGCCGTCTCTTCTAGTCCGGAAACGACTTTCAAGGGAACGCCCGCCGGGCGGGTTATCTTGTTCAAGATCTCATTCTTCGGGCCAAAGGCCTGAATACGGCCATTCGCCATCACAAGAACCTGATCCAGGCTGGCCAGCGCGCTCGGACGATGTGCGACCACGACGGCTATACCGCCTCGCGCGCGCACGCCTTGGATCGCCACCGTCAACGCCGCCTCGCCTTCCGCATCGAGGTTGGAGTTGGGCTCGTCGAGAATAACCAGAAACGGGTCACCGTAGAGAGCCCGGGCAAGCGCCACCCGCTGCCTCTGGCCAGCCGAAAGCGCCGAACCGGCCTCGCCGATGCGCGTCTCGTAGCCTTCCGGCAGGTGGATGACGAGATCATGAACGCCGGCCGCGCGCGCAGCCGCCAGTATCTTGTCCGAGGGCGCTTGCGGTTCGAAGCGCGCGATGTTCTCGGCAATGGTGCCGTCGAACAGTTGCACATCCTGAGGCAGATAGCCGACATGCTTGCCCAGTTCTTCCGGCGACCACTGGTCGAGCGTTGCGCCGTCCAGCCTGACGGTGCCGCGGATTGGCAGCCATATCCCGGCAATTGCCCGAACGAGCGATGACTTGCCCGAAGCGCTCGGCCCGACGATGCCGAGGCCGACGCCCTTTTCAAGTGCAAAGGTGGCGTCCTGCACGACCATCCGGCGCTCACCCGGCGGTGCGACACTGATATTTTCGACCGAAAGAGCAGATCTCGGAGCAGGCAGCGAGACACTTGTCGCAGTTTCGGGAAGCAGGACCAAAAGCTGGGTCAGCCGGGCCCAGGCCTGGCGGGCGGTGACGAAGCCCTTCCAGTGGGCGATAGCCAGTTCGATCGGTGCGAGCGCCCGGCTCATCATGATCGAACTGGCGATCATGATGCCGCCGGTCGCTTCCTGATGGATGACCAGATAGGCGCCGATCGCCAGGATGCCCGATTGCAGCATCATGCGCAGGATCTTCGCGATCGTTGCGAGCGTCCCGGCAAGGTCGCTGGCTGTTGCATTGGTGTCGAGGTAGCCGGCATTGATCCCTGACCAGCGCTCGGCGATGCGCGAGCCAAAGCCCATGGCCTGCAGAACCTCGGCATTGCGACGTGTCGCTTCGGCAAGTGTATTGCGCGCTGCCGCTTGACTGTTTGCCTTTCTGGCGGGCTCTCGCGTGCGTATTTCGGCAAGCAATGCCAGGCTGAACAGAATAACCACGCCGGCCAGCGCCGTCATGCCGATCCAGAAGTGGAACAGGAAGCAGATAGAGAGGTAGAGCGGCATCCACGGCAGGTCGAAAAGCGCGGTCGGACCGGCGCTCGACATGAACGATCGCACCTGGTCAAGATCGCGCAAGGATTGAAGGCCGTCGCCTGCGAGCTTGGTGCGCAGCGGCAGACGCATGAGGGCAGCATAGACCTGTCCGCTCAAGCGCGCGTCCAGCGCCATCCCGATGCGCACCAGCAAACGCGACCGGATGAGTTCGAGAACGCCCTGAAAAACGAAAAGTGTGCTGGCAAACACGGCGAGCCCGACGAGCGTCGGCACGCTGCGGCCGGGTATGACACGATCATAGACCTGCAGCATGAAGAACGAGCCGGTCAGCGCCAGGACATTGACGACGCCGCTCATCAACGCAATTCCGGCCAACGCTCGCCGGAAGGAAGCCAAAACCGCCGCGAGTGTCGTTCGCGGCGGCTCGGGTGGAATGGGATGCGACGTCGGCTTCACATCAGTTCCAGTTCGGTCTCAGGCGGCAATGGCCGCGCCCGAAATGATGACGAACGTGTGTCGGTGCCGAGTCCATCTGTCAAATGTCAGATAACCCAGTCTTGCAACGCATAGGCATGGATGTAGTCGATCTGCATTTCGGCAGGCGTCGCAAGCTCGTCGGCGGGCTCTCCCGCCTGGCCACCGATCCCCATATTCACCAGCATATACATCGGGTCATGCATGTCGGCAGGCGTTGCGGCACGAGCGACTTCGACGTCGTCGAAATACCAGACGAGTTCGTCTTCTGTCCAAAGCACACCATACGTGTGGAACCCTTCGGTATCCGCGGCATAGGCCGTCGTGCCTACTGTTGTATGAGTTCCCGTCGCGTTCGAGTGGCCTGTCAGGATGAGCTTGTTTGGATCTTTACCAAACATCTCGATGACGTCCAGTTCCGGTGGCCAAGAGCCGTCCGCCGGGAGAAGCCAGAAGGCCGGCCATGCCCCTTGTGTTTCGGGCATGTCGGCTCGAATTTCAAAATAGCCGTAGGTCTGTGCGAAGGATTCGTAGGTCGTGAGCAACCCTGACGTGTATTCGTAGTTATTTATGTAGGGACGGATCGCCTCAGGAGCCCGGGCGGCGGTAATGGTTAGAACGCCGTCCTCAATGCTGAATGGATTGACGGAGCGTGTCGGGGCGTAGTCGGTATCGATGTACCATTGAAGATCATTGTTGCTCGTGAGCGTGCTGCCGTTCGCGGCCCCCCACCAGTAGTTCGAGTCCCAGGTGCCGCTCGAGCCGTTCCACAGGTCCAACGTATCGAACTCGTCCGAAAAGGTCAGTTCCAGGGCCGACCTGTCCACGGCCAGCTTGAACTGGCTTGCGGTGAAATCGCCGATGGTCTTGTTGGCAAAGACGAGAAACTCGCCGTCGGACAGATTCAGGCGGACGTTGGCTCCCGACTGGACCATGTTGGCGCGCACCTCTTCGAAGGAGGTGAAGCCGTAGCTCCCGACGCGAACCGTATCCGTCGCGCCAAGGTCCAGGATCAGATCACTGCCGTTGCCGGGGTTGACGACGAAAATGTCCGCCCCGGATCCGCCCTTGAGCACGTCATCGCCCTGCAAGCCGTCGAGCGTCTGTTGGCCGGAGCCGCCGGTAACGATGTTGTTCAGCTCGTTTCCGAAAGCATAGCGCTTGTCGCCGGTGACCGTCAGGTTCTCGAAATTCGCCGGGAGTTTGTAGCTCATCCAGGTCGAGATGGTGTCCACCCCTTCGCCGGACAGCTCGACCGCCTTGTTTTTCGCGGCATACAGATAATAGATGTCGTCGCCCTTGCCGCCACGCATTGTGACGGTGACGGCAGCGTCGCCATACATCGAGTCGTTGTATGTGCTGCCATAAAGTGTCGGGCCGGAATTCGTCGCCGAATACCACTTTACGGAGGATCCGCTGTAGGGAAGTGGAACGCCTTTGGCGTTCAGTACCGTGGCCATCCCGGTCCTTTCTCCTTTGTCTCGCTCGATACCAGCCCTAACATCTATCGAGGGCAAAAGTAGCCAGTACTTTTTCACTTTCCAGTTCGGAAGGTTACCAAATGGTTATCACGTAGTGGGAGCACTTGCCGGGGAGCTTCACTGCCTCGAGTGCATAAGGTTGGGCCACTGCAACATGATCGAAGATGTGGTGAGGCAGATCGAGACCGACTCTCACCGCATTTCGCATCTCGAATAGCATTAACGCTGACCGGTGATGAAGAACTGCTAGTAGACTTTGAAAGCGCCCGCATCGGCTCGTGCATCGACATCGGTGATCAGCATGTGCCCCGGCGATACCGTGATCGAGGTCGCCAGTTCGGCGCGAGCAAGCGCATCCTGCGCGGTGATGCTGCTGGCCCAGAACACAGCGACCTCCCCGTCGATGATTTTGACCGCATCGCCCCAGTCGGGAGCCATCAAATCCGCTATTCCGATGACCGTGGGATCTCCGACATGGATGGGAGAGCCGTGGGCATGCGGGAAGCGTGCGGTGAGAGCGCGAACCCTGTCGACATCGCAACGGCTTATCGGACGCATCGAGACGACCATTTCGCCACCAAACGGTCCGACGCGGCACGTCTGAATCCTGGTTCGAAACTTGGGCGAGGCCTTGCCGCAGCCGATGCGGCTCAGTTTCTTTTCGGCAAGTGCAGCTTCGACGGTCAGCGAACTGCCGAGCGCGAAAGCGGCAAAATCATCCTGCCACAGGTCGATGATGTCCGTCCTCCGACGGGTCAGCTCGCCGAAATGATAGATGTTGTACTGGGGGGCATCGGTGCGGATGTCGATGTCGCCCAGCGCTGGGATCAATGCGCTGCCGGCGCGATTAACGCCGACCAATGGACAGGGTTTCGGGTTGCGGATGCAGAACTGGTGGAAATCGCTGGCAAAGCTGCGCGGCACAATCACAACATTGGCCTGGAGCTTGCCGTGCGCCAGCCCCCCCGTATGCCCCTCATAGGCGCCCATTCTGACAAGCCTGCGCAGCCTGTCCGCATCGACCAGTCGCAGGTCCTCGAAGATCGGTGAAGTGGTCAGGCGAGCCATGGCTTCCGGTTCAGAGACAAGTCGGGAGGGCGTAAGATCGTTGGCGGCTCGGCTGCTTGTCAAATTGTCAGAATCTTTCCTCAACGATAAATTGTATTTATTGGCCGGCCAACGATTGCTTCATCTTACGACCGACGCTTGCGCAAACCTTCCTGCTGTCATTGACAGTTGCGGCAGCCGATCGCTTCTATCTGTCGGCCTGCCTCGTGCAGGAAGCCAAGGTCGCGCTCCATGTAGAAGAGCAGGAATGCAGAATAGAGGACAAAGACCAGGCTAAACACCAGCGTCTTCACGATCAGCGAAAGCGCAAAAACGTTGAGGTGCGGCGAGGCGCGCGCCAAAAAGGCCAGCACAAGGTCGGACAACAGCATGCCGATGATGAGCGGGAAAACCAGGGTCAATGCCATCATCAGAATGCGGTTCAAGAGATCGAGGAAGATGCCGGCTGCATCCTTGCTGAACACCGGCAGAAGCTGGTCGATCGGCCACAGGCCATAGCTGTCGTAGAGGCTGGTCAGGGAAAGTTCGAGGCCGCCGGCGGCCAGGTAGACCGTGACCATGATGACGGCGAGCAAGGTGCCGGTGGCGCTCGTCTCATGGGTCATCATCGGATCGATCAGCGTGCCCATCGTCGAGCCGCGCTGCAGGTCCAGGATATCGCCGGCAGCCTCGGCCGCCCAGAACGGAATGCCCATTGCCAGCCCGAGCGTTACCCCGACGACGACCTCCTTGAGCATGTAGGCGACGATCATCGTCGTCGCGATGTCGGTGTTTGTCAGCTTGTCGACGATCATCGGAAAGACCGGAACCGCCAGCGCCAGGGCAACGCCGTTGCGCAGAAGGCCCGACAGCGGCACGCGCGAAAAGAGCGGCATCAGCAGCATGAACCCGGTCATGCGGGCGAGCGCGAAAGCTCCCGCCAGAAGAAACAACTGAAGCTCCTTGACCGACGCGAAGAAGGGTTCGACCGGCATCCGCGCGCCTCAACGCGTGACGACGGGGAATTCGTCCAGCGCCGTCGAGGCCTGCTCGGCGATCTGCTGGCCAAGCAGCGGGCCGAAGACGATGATGACCAGCAGGATCACGACAAGCTTGATCGTCTGCGGCAGCGACTGGTCCTGAATTTGCGTCAGCGCCTGGGCCAGCCCGACCAGGATGCCAACGGCCAGCGCCGCGATGATCGCCGGGCCTGACGCGAACAGCACCGTCAGCAGCGCGCCCTGGACCTTCGCCAGGATGAAGTCATTGCTCATGCAAACCTCCCAGCGGCGTCAGACGTAACTCAGGATCAGGCCGTGCATCAGCCGCGACCAGCCATCTATGGCGACGAAAAGGAACAGTTTCAGCGGGACCGAAATGAGGACCGGCGAGACCATGATCATGCCGAGCGTCATCAGGATGTTGGCAACGACGATGTCGATGATGAGGAACGGAAGATAAAGCAGAAAGCCGATTTCAAACGCCCGCGTAAGCTCTGACGCGACAAAGGCAGGAACAAGTATCGAAAGATCGTCGTCCTTCAGATCTTGTCGTGCCTGTTCCGGCCACAGGCGGTTCGTTCCGTCGAGAAAGAACTGCCGCTCTTCCGGCTGGGTGAACTTGATCAGGTGCTGCTGCAATGGTTCCCTCACCAGTTGCGTCGCCCTGGCGAGGTCCTCGGTCGTCTGGAACTGAACCTGCCCTTCCTGGAGCCGTCCCGACATCTCGCTCAGCAACGGCGTCGTGACATAGACCGTGAGCACGAGCGCTATGCCGTAGAGCACCAGATTGGGCGGCATCTGCTGGACGCCGAGCGCATTGCGGATGAGGAACAGCACGACCGAGATCTTCAGGAAACCGGTCATGGTGACGACTGCCAGCGGCAGCAGACCGACAAAGCCGACGGCAATCAGGATCCCAAGCAGGTTGGGCGAATTGTCAAGCATTGACGAACATACGGGCGATCCGCACGCCCAGGCTCTCCCCAATCCGGACGATCTCGCCACGGCCGACGCGTTTGCCATTGGCGATGATGTCGACCGTCTCCTTCGTCACATTGGCGAGCGGAACGATGGCACCGGGCGCAAGCTGCCTTACCTCGCCGAGAGGCATCGCCGTGCGGCCGAGTTCGAAGGCAAGCGCAACCGGCAGCTCGTCCAGAGTTGCCTCCTCCAATGCCTGATCGGCGTGCGGCGGCGTGTCTTGGTTCATGGTCCACTCCCATTTCGATCCAGCGATTGCAGTCGGCGCGGCAAGCAGTTGCGGCCCGCTGGCAGTCAGCACCGCCGGGGCATAAAGCCGCTCGGCAATGACCAATGCCGCCTCGTCCTCTTCGTCATCGAAAAGCACCACATCGCCAGGTTGCAGGCTTTGAAGCTCACCAAAGCTGATTGTAAGCGCGTTGCGCCAGAGGCAGACCGGCAACGGGAATTCGGCAGGAACCGGAGGTCTTGCTTTGCCGATCGCGTCGAGAAAGCGCCCGGCCCGCACCGCCAGACCGACGCTGTCGGTGTGCAAGGCGCAACCTATGGTTTCGTCCTTGCCGGCCAGGACGAAAGCCAACGCGGTTTGGTCCAGAACGCTGTCTTCTTGTTCGATCGACGTAATAGCGATCGTCTCGCCCAGCTTGCTCTCGATCCATTCGAGATCTTTTTCGAATTCGGACTCCAGCAGCAGTGCGGCGTGAGCGGGTGCCGGTCGTTTCACGTCGATCAGCTCGTCAGCCTTGGCAAGGCCTCGTTCGACAACAGATAACGGCAAGCGCAATTTGCCCGCCATGTCTCCGAGAGTGAAGGCAATCGTGCATATTGGCTGGTCCACAGGATTTGGCGCCGGCCAGACGGCGGCGAGCGCCATGGTTTTCCCGGCAATCGTGATCTGCGCGGGAGCACGGCGGCGGTAGAAGGCGTTCAATGCCTCAACCTCTCCAGCCGCAACAGATTCCAATGCCAGCGGCTCGCCAACGCTCGAGCGTGTGCGTCTCACCGGCTCTGCGCGCGCTTTCTTTTTTGCCGACGCCAAGGCCTGAGGCATCACACTTCCATATTCACGATCACGGATTGGACTATCGTTCTGCGGGCAAGCGCATTGGACTGCGCTCGTCTCCCTCGGAAAGCTCGGCAAGCGCCAGGCTGCGACGCGCAGTGCGTTTGGTCAGGTGCTGCAACAGCCCGTCCAGCTTCGTCACCGCATTCATGCTGGCGCGATGAACGTTGCGGGCGGCCGATAACTCCGCTTTGCGTCGTTGCTCGGTGACGCCGGCCATCTTCTCGTTTTCCCGGAGCTGCTCGGTTTGCCTGGCGGCGTTCTCGAACTGTCCCTGAAGCCGGTAAAGGCTGGCGGCCTTCACCGGTTGTCCAACAAGCGAAGCGAACGCTGCGTCCTCAGCGTCGGCTGTCTGCTGCAAGTGTTCGCTGACCGCGGCGGCTGCCTCCCGAACCGCCCCGGCGGCCCGCTGCGCAGCGGCGTATCGCCTTATGACCAATTCGTTTGCGCGCTGTTCACCGTGGCGCCTGAGGTCGCGCAATCGTGCGATCGTGTCACGATCTTTCATTGACGATCCCCCGCATGCGTTCGCGTGTCTGCTCGATTGTCTCGTGGGTGGCGGACGGCTGTCGCAGGAAAGCGTTGATGGTGTCGATCTTCGCCACCGCCTCGTCCGCCACCGCATCGCTGCCCTTTTCGTATTCGCCGACGCGCAGCAGCAATTCGACGTCGGCGTAGCGGGCGAGCAGCTCCCGCAAGCGGCCGGCGTCCGACCGATGCTCGGCCGGCACCACCGTGTCCATGAGACGACTGCGGCTGCGCAGCACGTCGATGGCCGGGAAATGATTGCGCTGAGCAAGCTCGTTCGACAGAAAAACATGGCCGTCGAGAAGCGCCTGGATTTCTTCGGCAACCGGATCCAGCGTGCCATCGCCCTCCAGAAGGACGCTGTAGAGGCTTGTAATGGAGCCGACGCGGCCAGGCCCTGAGCGCTCGAGCAATCGGGGCAGAACAGCAAAAAGCGACGACGGAAAACCGCGACGCGTCGGCGGCTCGCCTGAAGCGAGGCCAATCTCGCGCTGCGCACGGGCAAACCGCGTGATGTTGTCCATTGCCAGCAGCACATGCTTGCCCTGATCGCGAAAATATTCGGCAATGCTGGTCGCCACATAAGCGGCCTTGACGCGCTCGATCGCCGGCCGGTCGGACGTCGCGACGACGATGATTGCGCGCGACAGCCCTTCCGGGCCAAGCTGATGCTCGATGAATTCGCGCACTTCACGTCCGCGTTCGCCGACAAGCGCAACCACGGCGACATCTGCGTCGGTGCCGCTGACGATATCCGACAGCAGGATCGACTTGCCGACGCCAGGCTCGCCGAAGATGCCGACGCGCTGCCCACGCGCGCAGGTGAGAAGCCCATCGAGGGCGCGGATTCCGAGCTGGATAGGCTCGGAAATCAAACTGCGCTCCAGCGGCGACGGCGGATAGGCGTTGACCGGATAGCTGCCGGTAATGCCATCCGGCGCAAGCGGCTTGCCATCCAATGGCTCGCCGAACGCGCTGATCACCCGACCAAGCAGGCCAGGCCCGACAGGCACCGTCTGGGTCTTTCCGGTGGCAATGACCTCGGTGAGGCTTGAAAGGCCGGTGAGATCGCCAAGCGGAACAAGGATCGCCATCTCGTCCATGAGCCCGACGACTTCCGCCTTGGTCGCCGTGCCGGTCCTGGGATCGAGGAGTTCGCAGATCTCGCCGATCCGAACCTCCTCCACCGTCGCGTGAATGACCGTGCCGGTGACCCGCCGTACACGCCCTTTCCTGGGTCGGCTGGCATCTTCACGCAGGCCGGAACGCAGGTTCGGAACGATCGATGCGAGGCGGCTCTCGAGCTTGGTGGCGGGACTTGTCATGCCGCCGCCTCGGCCTTTGATGAAATCGCAGCGGCAATGGCGTTGAGCTGTGCCTCGATGCTGGCGTCGATGACGGCAATGTCGGTCGAGAGGATGCAGGCGTCCGTCGCCAGCGTATCGTCGGCGTCGATCTCGATCGTCATGCCCAACTCACTCTCGCGCAGGACCGCGTTCAGTTCGTCGCGAAGCCTGTTAACGGAAGCAGGATGAAGTCGGACTTTGAGATATTTGGCGCGGCGAATTTCAGTGACGGCCTGCGCGGCCGCCTTGGCGACCAGCATGCTCGCGTCGAATTCTCCCAGCACGCGCCTGACCACATCGAGAGCCAGAGTGATGATTTCGGCTTCCAGCCCACCGAGATAGCGATCTATCTTGACCGCGGTCTCGCTCACCAAACGCGCGGCATCCGCGTCGCCTTGCGCCTTGCCATCTTCATAACCCTGCGCATATTCGGCCGCATAGGCTCGCCGAGCGGCGTCACGCAACTGCTGCGCATCACGCCTGGCTTCGTCGAGAAAAGCGTGCCCATCCTGCCAGGCGCGTGCCTCGGCAGCGCGCAGGATGCGGGCGACGGGGCGCCTCGGCACGGCAGTAGTCACTTTGTCCGGTTCGACCATATCGCCTAACCCATCGCCCGTCGAACGATCGCCGGACCAGCTTCGGCAAATGGTTCGGCTGTCGGCTGGTCGACAAGCGCATGCGGCATCAGCTTGAGACGGACCCGCATGCTCGTTTCGCCCGGCATCGCCTGACACCAGGCGCCAAGGCAACGCAGGCCGTCGGCATGGACACGACGATCAATGTCATCCAGGGGCTCCAACGGCTGTATTGGGCCGGCCAGATCGCGGTTGGCGACTGCGAAAGCGCAGATTTCCGCGCCGAGTGCTGCCTGCAACGCAGCGGCCTGGCGTCCATCGATGACGGCGGCCAGACTGCCGGCCCAGTAGATCGCGCCGGCGCGAAGCGCTAGTTCCTCCAACTCCTCACCCGACGACAAGGCAATCGCCAGGTCTGTCTCATCGGCTGGCTCGTTGGAGACGGCGCCGCTGAGGCCGTAACGCTCAAGCAGAAGCACTGACAATCGCTGATGCAGGCGCTGCGACCGCAACATACGCTCGCAGGCAGCCTCGCCGATCGTGCCGTCAAAGCATTGCGCCAGCCGGGCCGCATCCGCATAGCCTGCGGGATTGGACATGAATGTCTGCCATTCCGGGCTGGCAGTTTGCTTCGAGCCGGTCTGGATCATGTCTTCTTCACCGGCATGGCCGAAGCGTCGAGCGCATAAACACCGGGTCGTCGATACCACTGGACGTAAGCCAGGCGGCCAGCCAGCGCTGATATAGCCGCCATCATGCCGTAAAACAGCCACATCGCGGCGGCGACGCTGTCGGGATGCAGCCAGAGGCCGAGGAACGTCGTGAAACCTGGCTCGCCGGTTGCGTGCTCGGGAACTGCCGCGGTCACCGGAATGAGCGTGATGGATACATTGTCATAAGTCAGCCCGGCGATGCCTTTGGCCACCAGCATCTTGACCTGAGGGATCAGCTCATTCATCGGAACGGATGCGCGATGCCGGATGAAAACGGAGGCGGACGATGGCACCAGCCGCTGTCTCAGCGGATCGTTTTCGGGCAGGACGAGATGAACGCGCGCGGAAAGCACGCCGTCGATGTCCGAAATCGTCTGCGACAGTTCCTGGCTCAGGCCATAAATCATCGTCGCACGCTCTTCGACCGGCGAGGATACAAGCCCGTCGCGCTTGAACACCTCGCCGAGCGTCTGGAATTCCTGTTTGGGCAACCCGCTTTCGTCGAGAATCGCCATGGCCTCGGCGAAACGGTCCTTCTGTACGGAAACCGTCATTTTGCCGTCCTTGCCCGCCTCGCGTTGGGCCGGGATGCCATGACGCATCAGCGTGGCCACGATCTCGTTGGCCTGCCGCTGGTTGAGGTCGGAATACAGCTCAACCGAGCACGCCTGGAGCACAAGCATGCTCACCACAACGAGCGCGACGCGGCACCGGGCGCCGCATCGATCAAATAGTTTCGACCGCCGCGGCAAGGTTATCGTGTGCACGAACACTCCGTAGGCTTACTGTTGCTTGATCAGCGTGCTGGTGGACGACGTAACGGCCGTTACGCTGCTCGTGACCACTTCGAGATTGGCGGCTGCCCACATCACCGAAATGGATCGTTCGAGCAATTCCTCGGCATTTTTTGCGGTGGCGTTTTCGTCTTCCTTGCCTGACGGGGCCTTGCCTGACGGGGCGGTCTTGCCGGCGCCATCCTGCATGGCGGCCGTTTCAGCACTCACAAGGGCATTTGCCTGGGGGGCATTTGCCTGGCCAAGGGCCTTCTGGACCTGCTGCATGGTCCCTTCCAGCGACTGAACCGCAGAACCGAACAATGCAGACGGATCCGTGAGCGCCCCGCCCCCAGCCTTCTCCACCTCGGCCAGATAGTCGAACAGCTTGTGTTCGGCGATCGGCTCGGTCTTTTCCAGTTTGGACGATTGTCCGGCCATCGCCGGATTGGCTCCCGAAGACGACTGCGCCACCTGCTGGCCTGCCCGCGCGGCGACATCACCGCGTTCAGGCATACTGACCTTCGCGGCATCATGTTTTTCCTGATTGGCACCCACCATCCGGTTACCCGGCTGCGCTGTCGTGCCGGCGGTGATCTGCTGCTGCGAAGCCATGCTGGTGGTCAAGTTCGCCAGCGTGGCTTCCAGGGCTCCAATCGGCGCGATTTGCATGAACCTGGCCTCCTGCTTGCTTAGTTCGGTTTGCCGGAGGGAACATTCTGCGCCTCCGCCTGCCTGCCGCGGAAAACGCGGACCGGAACAACTTTGCCAACATCCTGCTTCGCGCTCGGCGCCGCAGGAACTCCCAGTGTTTTCCTGACAAGTTCGACATAGGACGGCGGCCCCGATACCGAGACAACATCGTCCTGCCTGGACACCTTGATCGGAAACTTCGGGTCGACGACCCCCAGCCGCGAAAGCCGATCTTCCGCACCGGCAGCCGTGTTGGCGTCAAGCGCGATCATTTCCGTCCGGACCTCGGCTTCGGTCGCAACGTTCATGACGATGCCATCGAAATGCCAGACCAAGCCGTATCGATCGCAGATCTCCTGCAGGAACTCGCGCGCCGTCCCAACCGGCATGCCGGCGCTTAAACGCCCCTTTACGAGTTTGCTGACACGCATCGGCACCCGCATGTTGCGGCCTAGCTCGACCAGCGCGTCGGCCACCGACTGATCGACGGTGATGTATTTGTACGGGCCGGCAGGCCAGCGCGGTTCGGCGGCGTTGGCCTGTGATGAGGCAAGGCCGAACGCCAGGATCATCGCAAGACCGCAGGCGACAAAAGCAGCCCTGGCTCCCAAGAACCGATCCGCATGGCAGGTGTCGCGTCCCGTCAACATTGGTCCTATCGCAAAGGGACGCACGAGCGATGGCCCGCGTCGCTGGTTTCATGATTTACCCGCCGATTCACTCTATCGTGCACATTGCAGAATTGGAAGTCCAATTGGATTGCGCACGAGCATTTGGTGCCAAATGTTGCGAACCGCCTGCAAAGCGATATGGTGCGCGCTGGAATCAGGTGATCGTCAGCTGGACGCCTGGGTGCAGAAGAGATCGGTCTTGGCGGCAATCATGATCCTGCTTGCGAACCTGCCTGTTCCCGTCAAGGTTGCGGGACGCAAAGTCTGGGTCGCCCCGCGCCTTAACCAGAGGTTGCGTGCATTTCTGATCGCTGCCCTATCGATTGCCGCGATGGCGCCGGCGCAGGCCCAATCGAATAGCGGTTATGACCCACGAAGCTGGACTTACGATCCGGCAAGAAACGTGCTGGTCTCCCCTTCCGCACCCGACCAGACTTCCGATGGAGAAACCCGGAGCGGCTGGTCAGCAACCCCCAGGGAGATCGTGCATTTCAGTGAGGCTCAACCGAAGGGATCGATCGTTATCAGCACCACGGAGCGGCGGCTTTACTACATTTTGGGCAACGGAAGGGCGCTGCGATACGCGGTGGGCGTTGGAAAGGAGGGCTTGGAGTGGGCCGGCCGCGACACGATTTCGAGCAAGAAGACCTGGCCGGACTGGCGGCCGCCGGCCGAAATGCGATCCAGGGAAGCGTCAAATGGCCGCTTCCTGCCTGCCCATGTCGAGGGAGGACCGAACAATCCGTTGGGCGCGCGCGCATTGTACATCGGCAACACGCTTTATCGCGTCCACGGCACCAACCAGCCATGGACCGTCGGGCAGGCCAACTCCTCCGGTTGCATTCGCATGACCAATGACGACGTCATCGATCTTTATGACCGCGTGAAGATCGGCAGCCAGATCATTGTGCGGCATTGATGGCCGTTCCCGAAAGCCGGAAATGAGTGATCCCCAGTCGTGATACCTTTCAACATCAAGCAGCTCGAAACCTTTCTCCTGGTGGCGACGTTCGGAAGCTTTCGCAGGGCGGCGGAGCGCCTGAACACCACGCAGCCGGCGGTGTCCACCCGAATAGCCGGGCTGGAGGAAGCGCTTGGCGCCAAGCTGTTCGAGCGGCAGAGCAGCACGGTCAGGCTGACCGCCGAGGGACAACGGCTGCTGCCACCTGCCCAACGGGTTCTGCGCGTCGCGGAGCGGCTGCAGCTGATGGCCAGCTCGCTTTCAGAGACGTCAGAGACGACGAGGGTGCTACGGCTTGGCGTCGCCGAAACGATCGTGCACACCTGGCTGCCGGATTTCCTCAAGGCGCTGAAAGCAAACTTTCCGCTCGTCGATACCGATATCGTCGTCGATGCGACGACGACCCTTCGCAACGAACTCATGTCACATCGGCTCGATCTTGCGGTGCTGATGGGCCCTGTCCTGGAGTACAGCATCGAGAATATCGAGATGCCGTCCTTTCCGCTTGTCTGGGTCTGCTCGCCGCAATTGGAATTGCCCAACCGGCGCAAGGTGACGCTGAACGACCTGATGCAGTTTCCGATCATCAGCTACGCCCGCACCACGCGACCCTACAGCGAACTCTACCGCAAGCTCACCGGCGAATTCGAAGAGACGCCGCGCATCTTTCCGGCCAATTCGCTGGCCGCTTCCATCACGATGACACTCAACCGGATCGGCATAGCCTCGCTGCCCGAGGGCGTCGTCCAGGACTATCTCGCAAGCGGAAAACTGCGCATCGTCGAATGCGAATGGCACCCGTCCGACCTGCAGTTCACCGCCTCCTACTCTTCCGAACCCTCCAATCCGATAGCGGAGCGGGCGGCAAAGCTGGCCGGCTGCGTTGCGCATGCCTATGCTGCGAGAACCGACAAGCTCAGGCCCGCGGTTTCTCAGCCGACCAAGGTGGCCGGCAGGTAGATGCGGTCGCCTGAGAAGATCACATCCGGGCTCATTATATGGTCCATGTTGAGCACCACCGTCTCGGCCACATCCGCGGAATGGGTCCTGGCGATCAGGCGAATGCTGTCGCCGTTCTTGACCTCGACCCACTGGTAGCCGTCTTGCTCCAGCGTTGGATTGGTGCGGCCCGCAGGGTTGCTGCTGCCGTCGGCATGCGCCTCGACATGATCGCCGGAAACCCAGCCACTATGCATTTCGCCGTCCGGCCCGAAACCTTCGACCGGTATCCAGGCCTCCCCTGACTCGTCTGCCGAAGGCGCGGCGGTCTGCTCGACGAAGCTCCCGGGTTGCAGAACCGTCACCACGGTCGAATCCCCGTCAGGCTGGGTCCGCAAGTTCAGGCCGTCATCGGCCAGCACGGCGAGTTGCGGGAAGTCCTGCGGCGGGGTTTGCGTCCCGGGATCAGGCTGCTCGGTCTGTTCGTCCGGCGGCGCGCCCTCGACACCGGAAGGATCGTTACCCGGCGCGGTCTGTTCGTCCGGTAGCGCGCCATCGACGCCGGAAGGTGCGTCGCCCGGCGCGGTCGGGTCGGTCGGCGGCGTCTTGCCGGTGTTCCATGGCTGGTCGTCCAGCGCATCCCAGGCAAACAGCAGCATGCCGACGCCGAAGGTCACGCCAAGCGCGATGCGATCGGCGATCCCCCAGCGCGCGTCGGACTTTGCCCGGGCGTCGATCTGCTCTGGCGTCCTCGGCACGGCCCGGCGGTTGAGCAGATCGGTGCGCGCGGCCGACACCCAGAACTCGGCGCTGCCGACGGTGAACAAGGCGCCCGCCGTCGCGGCCAGCGGCGAGTGCAGGTTCTGTGCCGTGTAGAGAAGGGAGCCGAAGACATAACCAGGACCGGCCAGATGCTCGGCCACGTTCCGCAACACCGGCCGTCCGGCGATCGACTGCAGCGCGGATTTCGTGCCGTAGATCACATTGCCCAGCGAGAAGGAGCCGTTCAACCAGACATTGTCGCCGCGCAGCAGCCCAGCGGCCGAGCCTGGAGACGAGAAGATGAACGACGCCCCGCTCGCGGCATTGAGGGCGCGTCCCAGCGGCTTGTGATTTGCCGTGGCGTTCGGAAAGACCGATTGCGCGCTGAAGACGATGCCGCGCACGCCGAACGCAACGCCCGCAGCCGTCGCGGCCCAATGCGGTGGCAGTATCTGCCATACCGTGTAGGAGGAGCCGGCCATTGGACCAAAGGTCGCGACCAACTGCGCGTTCTCCTTGATGCGGGCGAGGGTCAGCGCCTGATCGACGGCCGCAGTTTGATCCGGCGTCATGATCTTCTTGTGGGTCGCCCGATAAGTGGTCATCTGCAGCACCGAAAGCGCGTTCGTTTGCTCCGTCGACATCCAAGTAAATTGCCTGGGCGTGAACTTGCGCAACTGGCCGGGGCTCAACTCGCCAAGCTGCTTCGGCGTCAGCGCCGCTATCTGCTGTTTCGTCAGCGCCTCGATCTGATGAATGGTCAGAGCGTCAAGCTGCTCCCGCATCAGTGCCGAGACGTGGCGTGGAGACAGCTTTGCCATTGTCGCAGGATTGCGTGCCGCGACGAGAGCTGGGTCCAGCGCCGCAAACTGGGTGGCATTGAGATGGCTGAATTGGGCAGGCCGCATGGCGGTGACCTGTTCCAGCGTAAGGGCGTTGCGCTGCTCGTCACTGAGCTTGGCGATCTGATCGGGCGTCAGCTTGCGCACCTGCTCGATGGTCAATCCGGCGAGTTGCTCTTGCGAGAAGGCCGCGACCTGATCCGGCCGCAAGCCGGTGATCCGGCCAGAGGCAACAGCCTGCAATTTGCTTGGCCTGATCGCCTGGAGCTGTTCGCCACCCAGCGCCCGCAACTGCTTCGGTGGAAGCGCGGCAAGCTGATCGAACGTCAACTGCCGGATCTGCTCGGGGCTCAGCGCAGCCACCTGCTCAGGCGGCAGCTTGGCGATGTTCTCCGGCTTGATGGCGTGCAATTGCGGACCGGTCAGCCCGGCAATCTTATCGGCTGCAAGCGCTCTGACCTCCGGCCCGGTCGGTGCCCGCACAGGTTCGGCAAATCCCGGCTCCGCGGCGAAACTCGCCGGAAGCTCAAGGCTGATGATGTTTCCGCTGACGGGGTCTAAAACCGCCCTGCCCCGGTCAGGCGCCGGCGGCCATGTCGCGGCTGTCGGCGTTTCGGCAGCACTATTCTCTGTCGGCGGCGTTTCGCCGGCCACGGCCGGGGGTTCGTGGCCGACCACCGCGGCCACTGGCGGCGGCGGCGCTTCGGCCTGTTCTGGCGCATCCCAGAACTCGTCGGCCGGCCGCAAGATCACCTGCGGGCGTTTTTGTGTCGATCCGCCAGGCGCGACGGCATCCTCATTGCGCGTGAACTCACCGACGAAATTGCCGTCCGGATCCATCATCCGCCAGCCATGGACCTCGTTCCATGGTATGCTGCCGTCGATTGCAGTCTCGTCGACACGGGCCATGCTGTCGCTGACCGGCCGGCCCATCGCCTCGAACTCGGTCGGGACGTGGAGGCGCGGTCTACTCGGATTGAGCGTGTAGAGATAGGTATGGCCCTGCTGCCGCGCGGCCCGTGACTCTTCCGAAACGAAAGCCTTGGCGCCCGAGATCGACTGGCTGGTGCCAACGAAACGGCCATGGGTATTGCCCAGCACATAGTTGCTCAGGACGATGCCTTGCGGATTGTCCACCCAGATTCCGGTCGGCGGCGGCGGCGAGAAGCCGCCGGCGTCCCTGATCTCGCTCGGCGCGCGTGTATCGGCGCGGAAAACATAGGGGCCGACATTGCCGCGCAAGGGTCTTGCGGGGTCGCCGGCGCCGTCGACGGGCAGATTGCCTTCCTCGGGAAGGCTCCCCGGCACATGGTCATCGGAAGCCCCACGTATCCAGGGCAGCACCACCGGCTCCCCGGTTTCCGGATCGCGATGCAGAATATGCGACTTGTGAGCCAAGGTCGGGTCGTCGCCGCGGAGTTGCGGACCATCCGCAGGCGGCACGTATACGTTCTCCGCGCTCTTGGGCGGCATCCCGAGATACCTCACGGTGGCCGTTTCGCCATTCTCGTCCACGATCCGAACCGTTTTTTCCGACGACCCCGGGCCCAGCGCCGGAGGGGTGTCATCCGACGGCCCTAGGCCCAGTGGCGGCGGGGTTCCATCCGGCCGTCCCGAGCCCAGTGCTGGCGGGGTCGGCGGCGAATTGTGCAGCACATCCTGTTCGAGCAGCCGGTTGAGGTAATGCGCCTGCGTGGGCGTCAGCTCGCTGCGGGCCTGCTGGTCCAGCTGTTGCCGCAACGCTTTCCATGCTGGCCGGCTCATGCCGTCTGGCCGTCCGCCGGCGAGTTGGTCCGGATATGGCGCCACGCCCAGTTCCGGGAACACATCCAACACGCGCTGACCAGCGAACTTTAAATCGCCGTGCGGCGATGCCGCAACCTCTGCGAGATAGGCGTCGAGATGCTGCAGAACGTCCGGCGTCAATTGCCCCCCCGAAGTCTCCAGCGCGGAGAAAACCTTTTGCGCGCCTTCGGAGGATCCGGGATGCGCGCGGGCGGTACGGGCATGCGGGTCAACATCCTTCCTCACCGAGCCGAGTTCCACCGTCGTTAGCGGCAATGGCCCATAGTTCAGGGCGAGACCGGCGCCGTGGTCCTTGCGGTCCAGGCGGTTGAGCGGCCCGGCGCCCGTCTCGCGCGGAACGCCCTCGAAGGCGGGGGTGCCGCGCCAGGGTTCCTTGCCGCCTCCGAAGGGCGCCATGACGTTGTAGTTGCGGTAGAGGAGACGATCCTCGAAACCCGGCACCTTGCCTTCGGAGCTATAGTGGCTGGCGCCACCTCTCGCCGCCTCCTCCCAGAAAGAGGCTGCCCGTTGACTGAGCGGGCCAGGCTCCCTGTGCGTATATCCCGGCCGGCCGCCTTCGCCGCCGAGATAGCGCAGCGTGCGATTGACGTAGGCCCCGCTCAGAGAGAAGCCAAAGATGGATAGTGAAACGCCAGCGGCTTTTTCGTTCTGGAACGTGTTCTTCGACAGCATCGGCGCCGATGCGACCCACTGGGCGGAGGGAGCCGCCGCCTCATCATAAGCGAAATTCGGCCGGTATCCATTGACGAAGAGTTTCTGGCCCTTCGCATCGTTGGGATGGACCGGGAGCAGGAAGCCGGTGCCGCCGTCGGGGCCGTTGTTCTTCAGGCTGAGTTCGCCATAGACCTGACGGCTGGGCAGCGGCACTTTGAGGCCGATGCCGAGCATCGATCCGCCGAGCGTGATCGTGCGGCCGTCGGGGCCGAGGATCCACCCGGCAGCCAGCAAGGCGCCGTTGGTCACCACGTCGTTCAGCACGGGGCCGCCCAGGACATTGGCTTCGTGTTCCTGCAGGAACCAGGAGACAGTGGCGCGGTCGGACCGCCAGACCCCTTGTGCATCGGTGAAGAATGTCGGGGCGCGCCACGAACTCGCCTTGTCGGCATCCAGCAACCGCTCCAGCAGGACGGGCACCTCGCTGTTGATCTCGGTCCCGGCCCTGGGCTTGCTTGCGGGCAGCGCTTTCTCCAGCGCGTGCGCGAGCGACTGGACCGCGGGGTCCGCAGATTTCTGCTGGTTGGCGGCGTAACCGCGCATCTCTCGCCAAAGATACGGCGTCCAGGTGTCGTGGCCGGACAGGACCTCCTCATTGTAGCGGCCTTCCGGCGAAAGCTTGCCGGCGGGTTTGAACGAAGAGCCCGGCTGAAGCTTCGGACCGAAAACCCACGTGCTGCCACTGTCGGCCGCCAGGACCTGCATGAGCGCATCCTGCTGCGCGGCAGTCACGGCCTTGCCGGGCTTGGTGGCGCGCCCCTTGAAAAACGGCGAGGCGTCATTTGCCGCGGCGGCAAGGTTCGGATCGGTGGAGCCTGATGCAGCCTTGAGGTAATCGCCGACGATGCCACGGCCGGCATCGGTCCAGCCGGCTTTTCCTGGCAGCGCCCCTGCGGTAAGGAACTGCTCGCCGCGCGGCAGCCTGGCGTCGGACGACAGGCAGAGTTGGTCGATCACTTCTCCCGGCGACAGATGCGGCAACTTGCCCTGTGCGCTGAACACCTGGAGGGTCGTCAGGCCGTTCATCGAAAGCTGGCCGGCCGGCTTGGAGCCGGTGAACGGGCTGTTGCGGTCGGCGTTGAGCATTTCGCCAAGCGCATGATGCTGAGCCGGCGTCATGTCCGTGCCGGACTGAGGCAAGGCCCTGCCCCCGAGTTGCACTCTGGTCATGGTCACCGCATCGCGGACGACAGGATCGCTGGAGCGTTCGAGAGAATTGAGGTAGTCGCCGACGAGTTGCAGCTGCTCGGGCGTCCATATCGGCGCGGGCGTTGCCGCATCGTCGGGAAGCGCCGGCAAGGTCGTGGCCATGGTTTCGCCGAGCGCCGAGCGACGGCTGACTTCCGGATTCTTGGCAGGATCGAACGCATGGACTTCCCGTGCCGGGGTGTTGACCCTGAGCTGGCCGTTCGGCGTGGTTATCGACCCGCGATTGGCGCGTTCGACGGTCGGGCCGGAACCCAGGTAGCCGGCATCCGTCGCATGCTCGCCCAATGGGACGATGTCGGGGACGATGTCGCGGGTCATGCTCGCCTGCGGGCCGGCGACGACGACCTTGGCCGGCAGGTATTCGCCGCCGGCCTCGACATAGATGTCCTGTCCGGCGGTGACGCCGTCCTGCGGAACCGGCCGGTGATAGATGCTGTCGACCAGTTCGCCGAGCTTCGGATAATCATAGCGAGGCTCGGTGTTCAGGTAACGCGTGCCGATGCGCCGCAGGCCGGCTTTGACTGCAGTGAACGTCTGGCCGAAGCTGTACGGGTTTGACGAGCGATTGTTGATGATCGGCGTGCCGTCGGGCCGAACCGGGCTAGGGTGCTCGGTGTCCGTCACGGGCGGTGGCTCGGTGCGGGCCTTATCGGCTGTCCAGCGGCCATCGGCGCCGAGATAAAGAACCGGCAAGGAAGGGTCGAGCTCGACAGGAGCCGGCACCGGCTCCGGCGCCGCCGTGATCGCCTTGGGTTCGGGTATGGCGACAACCCTCTGGCCTTCCGGCAGGTTGAAATCGACCAGCATCTCGCCGGTATGGCGGTTGCCGAGAGTGTAGCGCATCAACGGGCGGCTGCCTTCCGCCCCGCGTGTTTCCGTTTCGGACTGGAGCAGGACCTCGTCCGGGGTGGCCAGCACGGCCGGGTCGGAAGGGCGTGCGCCGTCGAGGTAGCCCGTCTGCTGCGGATCCTTGCCGCTGGTGTAGACGTATTCCGCGGGATTGGGGCTTGGCATGCCGGTGAACGTCTTGGTCGCCGGGTCCCAGACGAGCCGCAAGCCGCTCTCGGCCGGGCGCGTCGTTCCATCGCCGCGGACCGGCGGAACCACAATCGGATCGCCGTCGGCGGGGACGCGCACATTCTGCTCACGCGCTCCCTGGGCGTCTCGGTCGCTGGCATTCTCGGGATCGCCGCGCTCACCCGGGGCGCTCGGCCGTTCATCGTGGACGTTGATAACCGTCCCCTCGATAACGGGGTGACTGGGATCGTGGAAGACCAGCTTGTCGGTCGGGCGATAGACGCCGTCGGTGCCTTGCTCATGCACAACCATCGGCCTCGATGATTGTCCGTCGCCTGATGGATCACCTTTGCCGCCCGTGGGCGGCAGCGGGTTCGGACCGTCGGACTCGCCGGCCGGCAGCGCCCGTGGACCGGTTGGACCGTCAGCCCCTCCCGTGTTGTCAAACCCGTCCCGGGCGCTGAAACCGGCTCCCTGCTGGCCGGATGTTTCGCCGGCCACATCGCCGTCGATGATGATCTCATCCGGGTCCGGCATGACCTGCTCGCCGGTCGGCCTGTAGACACCGTCAGCGCCCATCTCGTAGACGGCCCGCGGTTGCGGCCCCGAATCCGGAAAAGTTCCGCTCCGGGTACCGCCCGTTCCAGGCATGTTGGACAACAGCGAACGGCCGCCCAGCCCCGTGCCGACAGTGCCGACGCCTATGCCCACGACTGCGTTCGCGAGCTCGAGCAGGGACATCTCGCCGCCATGCGCCGCCAGATCTTCCACCGATTTGCCGAGCAACGGAACACCGGTAACCACGGCGCCGGCATCGAGGCCCCACGCAGCGTTGGTCAGCCTGTTGCCGCTTTGCATGAACTCCGAAACCTTACCAGCATAAGAGGCCTCCTCTACGTTCACCTGGAATCTGCCGATGCCCCAGCTGGCATCCTTCATGCGGGTCATCCCGAAGCCGCCCGCGAAAGCCTGGGATCTGGACAGGCTTGTCTTTGCCAAGCCGAATGTGCGCAGGGCACCCGCGCCCACGGGCAGGAACGCAGTTACGCCGGTGGCGATATTCCAACCCGACTGGCTGTCGAAGTCGCCGCCCTGCAGGAGGTGATCACCCTCTTTGATCAGAGCCTTGCCGCCAAGGATTGAACCGGAGCCGATCGCGATGGGAATCGCCCATTGGCCACCCGGCACGAACGAGACGATGGTGGAGACACCGGCGACGATGCCAAGACCAATGTCGGTAGCTTTGTCCCAGAAATCCACTTTGCGTGCGTCGGCCACTTCCAGTTCGTCGAGCGAAAAACCATCCTCGCCGAGCGACATGTCGCCGCCCTTGGCCATGACCAGATTGCCCTTCTCGCCGAAGAGGCGATTCTCGTGCTGGAATTCATCGAAGGTGCTGTAATATTTACCCGCCCTGTCGACATAGCCGATTTCGTCGCCGCCGCTCTTGATCGCGAACAAAGCCGTCGTCGATTCCTTGCCGCGGTCAAGGGAGAAGATCGGCACGATCTTGACCTCGGCGTCGTCGCCGCCGCGGTCGGTGATTTCTTCGGTGACCTTTTGGACGTCTTCACTCGACGCGTCGAGCCCGAGGGTCTGACCAACGGCAGTGCTGAGTTGGTCCGGCGTATATGTCTCGTATTCGCCGGTGAAGCCGGCCTCGTAGAGGTTCTCGAACTGGACCTGATATCCAGCCAGCGCCTGGTCCTTGTGTTCTTCAAAATACTCGTACTTGAGTTTCGCCTCATGCTCGGCGGAACCGTATTCGAGAAGCTTGGGGTGGCTTGCGGAAAAAGCGTACCAGTCGCGCCCAGCCACCATCGCCGGCCGCACGTTTTCTTCCCAGTCCTCCAATTGGTTCTTTTCGGTCTCCGCTTGGCCTCGATCGATTTCCGCGGCCGCAACTTCGGGGTGCACCCACAGCTTCTGGCCGTCTATTTCGATCTGGACCCACTTGCCGCTGTCGCCGATTGCGCCCGGCCCCTGCTCTTCGTATGCCGCGGCAACCTCCGGCGCGACCCACAGGGCGCGGCCGTTCACCGTGATCTTCACCGCCGTCTCGCCCGGCTTGAGCGTGCCAGCGGGCGCCTCTACGGTTCCCGGCCCGTAGTCGGTGATCGCCTGGTCGCGTGCCGTCGTCGCGTCGACGAGCGCCGTTTTCGCATCTCTCAATCCGGCATCAAACTGATCGACCTGCACGCCGACAACCTTCGACTTGGCCGCGTCCAGCGCCGATTGCGATCCCGTTCCGTTGGCTGTGCATACCGGCGCCGACGATGTGTCTTGCGTCGAGGCCAGCATCTCCTGCCACTGCTTGTTGAGCGGATCGTTGCGGAAATCTTCCCTGATACCCTCGTCGTTGAGGTCATATGTCAGGGCAGATTTATGTACATTGGTGTCATCCCCGTTCTCATCGGTGAAAGTATAGTTCTCATAGATGGTAACGACATAGAGTTGACCGTTCTCCTCGACTATGTCCTGCGATTCTATCTTGCCGGTAAAGTCACCATGTCCATTGGTATACCCTCCCCAATCGAAATGGTGCGGGTTCCTTTCCTGCGCCTGCGCAAGCAGTTGCTGCTTGAGAGGCTCCATGATTACGGCAAGATCCGCCGCCTCTGCCTGTGCAACCCCATACTCCTGATATGCCTCGGCCAAGGTCACCTGATTGGCCGCGGCCCCCTGGAGCGTTTGCAGACCTTCAAGCCGCTCTTCGATGGCCGTGTATTCTGGGCTTCCAGGCTTGGCATCGGTAAGCTTCAGCTCCAGCTCGGTCGAGCTGATCATTTGATCGATCGTGGCCTTGTTGCCGTTGGCGGTGTGTAGCGAAACGTTTGTAAAGAGCTCGGCGACCTCCGCGTGCGCGGCCTTTCCTTGTTGGTTGGTTTCCTCGGCACTGGGGCCGTCCGGGCTGCTGACAGCCGTCTGGTTGGGATCGCTGAGCGTCGGCAGGTCTACCTGTTTGTCGATCGCTTCGAGAAGTGACGTCTGGCCCTGCTCGTATTCGGCCCGGGCGGTGCTGGCGCTTTCAAGCGCATTGTTGGCGAGGATCAACCGGCTTTGCGCATCTGCCAGTGTGCCCTTCGGCTCGGGCGGCTTCCAATCCAGTCCATAAGGCGCCAACGCCTTGTCGAGCGTTGACTCGGCACCCTCCATGGCGTTCTTGAATTCAGGGTCCAGCGCATAGACGTCGAGCTGTGCCGCGCTCTGCGCAGCCTTTGCTTCTGCCTCACCCAAGTTCGCAATCGCCACGTTCTCGGCTGCGATCGCCTTGGCCACCTCCGGGTCGAACCATTTCCAGCTCCCGTCGACCAGCAATGGCACCCACTTCCCGCCCGAAGGAGCCGTGGGTGACGGTGGGTTGCCGTAGGGACCAACCGACGTGGGGCCACCGTCGAGAGTCGCGCCGGTTGCGTCTTGTCCCGGACCATACAATTCCATTGCAGCGACCACGGCCTGCTGCTTTTCAAGCGCCTCCGTGGTCAGCTCCGGCGTCGCTCCGCCGAATATGCCGTCCAGCATCGTCTTGAGTATCTGGTCTTCCTTGGCCTGTTGCGGGTCACTGCTGTTCGGGTTGATGTCCAGCAGCAGCTCGGCGAGCGCCTGTTGCGCGGTGCCGGCCGCGATATCGGTGACGGCGCCGGTCGTTGCGTTGGTCAGCGTGATCTTGCCGTCCGGCGACGTGGTCATTGTATAGCCGTTGAACGTCACCTCGACGGTGGTGTTGGTACCGCCCTCGATCACCACGGTTTCCCCGGGATGAATAAGGTCGGGATCGCGCGGAGAGGTGAACAGCTCCGGATTACTCTCGGCGAGATCCTCCAGCGTCACACCATGCGCCTCGGCGATGTCGCTCAGATTGTCACCGGGTTGGACCTCGTAATCGATCGGCTCGCCATCCCCCAGCGTCTCGACAATGGTCTCGGTGCGCCGGCCGTCCTTGTCGACGACGATCGTCGTTTCGGTGTTGTTCTTAGGGTCGACGATGGTGGTGGTCTGCTCGCCGGTCTCGGTGTTGCGCTCGGTGTGGCTGGTCCTGCCATTGCCGTCGACCGTATCGGTCGTCTCGGTATTCCCCTCGATGGTCGTCACCGAAGTCGAACCGTGTTGGTAGTCGTTGTTGTAGGTGACCGTCTTGCCGGTCTCCGGATCCGTGACGACGATCTGCAGGGTTTCGCCCGGGTCGCCGCCCTGCGTCACCTCGAGGCCGGCGGCGTTCAGCTCGGCGATCACCTGCTCGGGCGTGAGATCGCTCGCCTCGGCGATCTCCTCGATGCTCATGCCCTCGGCAAGCTGCTCCTGGATCGACGCCGCGCCCGAGCCGTCGGCGGTCTGGGTCTGCGCCAGGATTACTTCGTCGCCATCCGGCCCCGTGACCGTCGTTACCGGCAAGGCGACGCTGTTGTTGGGCGTTACCGTCTCAACCTTTGCGCCGTTCGGCAGGGCCTTCTCCACCGTGACGGTGCCGTCGGCAGCCGTGTGGGTGGTGGTGGTGATGCCGGTCTGCGGGTTCGACGTGCGTTCGGTGACCGCGCCGTCGCCGAGATCGTCCACCAGCGTGGTCGTGATCGCGCCCGTCTGCGCGTCGACGCTGGTGGTTTCCTTGCGGCCGAGATCGTCACGGATCGGCGATGACGTCGCCTGCATGTCGGGGCCGGTCTCTTCGGTGTAGTAGCCGCCGTGCTGATAATCCTGGTTTTCGGTGATCGTGCGGTCTCCGGCGGTGATCACCACCGTGCGGGTGTCGCCGTTGGCATGCTCGGTCGCTACCGCCGTCATGCCGCCGGCATTCAGAGCCGCCACCACATCCTCGGGAGCCACGCCCTGCTCGGCGGCGATGTTGTCGATGCTTTTGCCACCATCGATCGCCTTGAGGATGTCGTTCGCCTTGGCGTTCGGCGCCTCGACTTTCGGCGCCTTGACTTCCAGCGCTTTGACTTCCGGCGCCTTGACTTCCGGCGAAACAACGAGGTTTGGCGCGCCGCCGAGATCCTGCGTGAAAAGCGCCGGCGCGGCGGTGGCGCCGCCATTGCCGTTTGCCGTGGTGACCGCGGCAGGCAGCTCCGGTCCTGGCTGCGCCGGGGCGGTCGACTGTGGCGACGGGGCAGTCGGCTGCGCCGTCGTCAGATCCGCATTGACCTGCGTCAGCCGCTGGCGGGCGCCCGCGGCCGCGTCGGCCTCGCCCATCTTGTTGGCGAGCCGGATTTCATTTTGCAATTTCGTGGCTTCCGCCTGCAGCCGCGTAATCTGCTCGGCATTGGCCTTTGGATCGACCCTGGGCGGCGGCGGCGGCTTGACGGTGTTAATCGGGCGGATCATCAAACAACCTCCGGAGCCGGTCCAGTCCTGGTTCAGGCAGTCTGCCTGCCGTCAACGCCCCCGCGCCCGACAGTGGAAGCCCCAGAAGCTTACCGCGGCGGCTTCCAATAAATGCCGAAAGCAGCGAGTTGCTCTTCCGACTGTCTTACTCGTTCGGCAGCATTCACTTCAGACTGCACAGCCGTCAGTGCCGCCAGAATCTCGACGGCGGCGAACGCCGGCGCCATGCTGCGAAAGAACGACTGCGAATTTGCCGTAACGATGATGGTCTCCCGCGCGATCCGGGCCAGCGGCGACACGCTGCTGTCGGTGATTGCCACCACGCCGACACCCTGCCTGGCCGACTGGCGCGCCACGTCGATCGTCGTTCGTTCATAAGGCGACATGCCCACAGCAAGGAGCACGTCGCCGCGTCCCGCGCCCTGCAAGGCATCCAGACCATGTCCGCCCATCTCGCCGACAAGCGTCACATTGCGGTCGCCGCCAGCCAGAAACGACATGATGTGAACGAAGTGGCTGGCGACCGGATAACCGGAGCGCGCGCCGAGACCAAACAGATTGCGTGATCGTGCAAGGAGGTCTGCGGCGGCGATGAATTGCGAGGCATTGCCGTACTCACCCAGACTTGAAACCTGCGCCGCGAGCGTGTCGGCGACAACCCCTGCAGTCGAATATCCGGGAACGCCACCCTGGTCGGCACCCCGTCGCACCGGCTCACCGGCGCCTGTCTCACGCAGCGCGCGCGCATAAAGGCTGCGCATATCCTCATAGCCTTCAAGGCCAAGCCATCGCGCCAACCGCATCATCGTGCTGTGCGAAACGCCGGCCTGATGCGCCTGCTCGCGCATCGACATCAGTGCGACATCCTTAGGATGGTCCAGCACGAAACGCGCGGCGACCCGCAGCTGCGGCGGCATATTCTCGAACCGTTCGACCAACAGCTCCGCCAAAGGACCTTGTTCCATTCTGCCATACCCCATTTACCCCGATGGCAGGTTACTCCTCCAATGGTGGCAATGCAACAGTTGGAACCGAACTGGTTCATATATTCCAAGTGGACTTTCATTTTCGATCACGCTGCCTTAAGCTGCTTTCGCAACCTGCCGGATCGCGTCGACGTGATTCCGGAGTTTGTGACTTGAATGGTCCCTCAAGGAGACAATGATGGCTACCCCTCCCATTACGTCCGGCGCTGCCGGGTCGCCGGAACAGAACCTGGACAAGATGATCAAGCATCAGGAGCGCATGTTTAGCCTCGAGATCACAAAAGAGATCGCGAAGTCCCAACATGACATGCTGATGAGCACCGCGAGGACGCTCGGCCAGTCGGCTGAAAAGGCCTAGGCCGGATTCTCGAACCATGCGCCGCCGCAAGCACCCGGCGGCGCACGTCCACGGCACGAACGTTTCGATGCCGTTGTCAGGCTGCATCTGAATTGTCATCAGCGGGAGATGAAGTGGCATGACCGCTCATTCTATCGGCATCGCCAGCACCCCGGCATCGCGACATTCCGTTGCGCTCAGCGTGACGCACGGATTTCACGCGGGCGCCCAACTCAGCCTGGTCGAGCCTCTGTATACGGTCGGCTCGAGCACGGAGTCCGAAATAGTCCTCAGGGACGCCGGCATCGCACCGGTCCACGCAAGATTGCGGCGCAAGGGCAGCCAGATTGAAATCGAAGCCGTCGGCGGCGATGTCACGCTCGCCACCGGCGAGGTCATCCGTGAAGGCCAGGGCCGCCGCTGCAAGCTGCCGCTTTCGATGAGCATCGGCGATGCCCATATCCGGCTGGTCAACCCGGAACGCCCGCCGAATCGCTGGTCTGTTTCCAATCGCCCCCTGCTGGTTGCGGGCAGCGTTCTCTTTGCCGTTTTCGCTGTTTCCGTCGCCGCCAATGGGTTCTCCTTCGCCGAGCCCGACATTGGCAAAAAGCTGTCCGCTCAAGTCGATAAACCGATCACGTTGGCCTTCGCTGGCGAGGCCGGGCAGAGTGTTCTGGACGATCCATCGCCGACACAAGCCCCGAGCGCCGCCGACGCGGAACGCCAGCTCAAGCTGCGCCTCGAGCAATCCGGCATCAGCACATTGACCGTTCAGCAATCACCTGGACGGCTCGTCGTTTCGGGCATGATCGCCAATGACAAGAATGCTGCCTGGACCGAAACGCAATCCTGGTTCGACCAGGCGTTCGGCGCGCACATCTCCCTCGCCTCCAATGTCATGATCGGCAACGCCGAGCAGGCTCCGCGCCTGAGGCTGCAGGCGATCTGGTATGGCGAGCGGCCCTATGTCATCGCCACCGACGGCGCGCGCTATCATGAGGGCGCATTCACCAATGACGGCTGGACCGTCAAGCGCATTGGCGAGACGGAACTTCTCCTGACGAAGGGCGGCGCCACGGTCGCGCTGAAATATCCGTGAACCGCCGGCTTGAAGGGCCGCGATTCGATACGGCAAGGATGGATACAACCGGCCGCGAGGTGCGGCAGGCGGAAGGCGTGCGTGGTCAGGCAATCAACCGTCGGCGGATGAACGGCGTCGACAAGGCCGCAAGCCGGGCCCAGGGGACGACATCGGCCGCTGGTACGGAAAAGCCAGGAACCGCGGAATTCCAGTCCTCTCGGGGCACGAACAGCGAATCACTCGACGAGGCGCTCATCAACTTCGTCATGCCTGGTATTCCCGAGCCTGCAATCCTGCGTCGCTCGGTACCCATTCTCCAGCATTTTGTAACGCATCTGGTTGCCGGCCTTGAGGGAGGCGAGCCACTCAAGACACTTGCCAGAACGCTGATGGAGGATGAAATCGAGCGTCATCGCGATCTGCTTGCCCGGATACAGGAAGGAATCGAAACCTGACTGATCCGCATGACACAGTGCATCTGCTGCATGTCCTGGGCTATCTCTACGGGTGTCACGGGCAGGCAAAGCGGGGCGCGGCATATCTGCTTATCGCGGCGCAGCTGTCGCCGGGAAATGCCGGCGTTCTGCGCACGCTGGCGCATCTGCTCATACTCGATGGCGAAGCGGACAAGGCGCTTGCCACCATTGCCAGGCTGGAGACGCTCGAGGGAATGGACCACCCGACGCTGGCGTTGCTGAAGAGCCGCGCGTTGATTGTGGCCGGCCGCAAGGCCGAGGCGCACAATGCCTTGCGGAGCTTCCTGTCGCATCGAGCCGCCGAATGACGGTATCGGAACGCCTTCTGCAGTTCCTTGCCAAGCTGTCACGCCGTAGCGATCTGGTCATTGCCATCCTGATGCTCGTTGCAGTGGTGATGATGCTCATTCCATTGCCGACCTTCCTCGTCGACATTCTCATCACCGCCAATATCGCCGTCAGCGTGCTTATCCTGCTGGCTTCGTTTTATGTTTCTCATCCGCTCCAGTTCTCGTCGCTGCCATCGGTCATCCTCATCGCCACCTTGTTCCGGCTGGCGATCACGATCACGACCACGCGACTGATCCTCCTCCAGGCCGACGCAGGCGAGATCGTTTCCGCCTTCGGTAGTTTCGTCGTCGGCGGCAGTATTGCCGTGGGCCTGGTGATCTTCCTGATCATCACCGTTGCGCAGTTCATCGTGGTTGCGCGGGGTGCGGAACGCGTTGCCGAAGTTGCCGCGCGCTTTACGCTCGATGCGCTGCCCGGCAAGCAGATGAGCATCGATGCGGAGTTGCGCAACGGAGACATCGATCAGGCGGAGGCACGCCGGCTTCGCCAGCAGCTTGAGCGTGAAAGCCAGTTGTTTGGCGCGATGGATGGCGCCATGAAATTCGTCAAGGGCGACGTCATCGCCGGCATTGTCATCATTCTGGTCAACCTGATCGGCGGTTTCGCGATCGGAACGCTGCAGCACGATATGTCGCTGGGCGACGCCGCCGTCACCTACTCACTGCTCACGGTGGGTGACGGGCTGATCGCGCAGATACCGGCACTGCTTGTCGCCGTGGCCGCCGGCACGATGGTGACGCGTGTCGGCAGCTCGGACGGCACGAGCGACCTTGGCAAGCAAATAACCAGCCAGCTGCTGCGCGACCCCCGTGCACTCGCACTCGCCGCGGTGATCATGGTCGGACTGGCCATAGTGCCGGGTTTTCCGTCCCTTGTGTTCCTGATCCTTGGTGCCTGCTTCGGCGCGGGCGCCTATGCGATCAATCGCCGTACCGCGGGGGAATCCGAGCTCAGCGATATCGGCCAGATCGCGGTGGCCGAACAAGCCGGCAAACCGGCATCGCTTTCATCAACGGCCGTCGGAACACTGCCTTCTTCATCCCGCATCGTCGCACGCTTCGGGACCGAACTCGGACGCTCGGTCCCGGAACCCGAATTCGCCACGCTCGCTGATGGCGTGCGCCGCGAGCTTTTCAGCGATCTCGGTGTCGACGTTCCGGCTATCGGCCTGCAGGTCGACGAGAAGCTTTCAGCGAGAAGCATGCGCATCGATCTGGAGGGCGCACCCATCCTGGATGTTGAAATCCCCGCCGGCCGCGTTCTTGTCGAAGCGGACCCCACGCATCTCGATCTGCTCGATGTGACTTACGAAAAGGGCTCTCCGATTGCCGGTCGGCGCAAATTCATGTGGGTCGATGATCGCCACCTTTCGGCGTTGAAGGAAGCCGGCTTCGTCTTCTCCACGCCGGCGCAAACAGCGGCCAGATGGACCGGAAATGCACTTCGGCTCTATGCCGGCCATTTCGTCGGGATCCAGGAGACCCGCAGGCTGCTGTCGGACATGGAGCCGGACTATGCGGATCTGGTCAGACAGGCGCAGGAGATCGTGCCGCTGCAGAAAATCGCCGAGGTGCTTCGGCGACTTGTCGGCGAAAACGTGCCGATCCGCAACCTGCGCCTGATCCTCGAAGCGCTGATCGAATGGGGTCAACGCGAACAGGACGTCGTTCTGCTTACGGAATATATCCGCACGTCCTTGAAACGCCAGATCAGCTTCCGCTTCGCTGGCCGTAACAACATCATCGCAGCCTATGTTCTGCAGCGCTCGGCCGAGGATATCCTGCGAAACGCGGTGCAAAGCACATCGACCGGCACGTTCCTGAACCTTTCGGATGATGATGCACAGGCATTGATCGCCGAAATCGAACGAGCCTTGTCGCAGAACGCCACCGATGTCTCACCCGTCGTCCTCGCGGCGATGGATGTGCGCCGTCATATGCGAAGCCTGCTCACGCACAATGCCATCGAGCTTCCGGTCCTGTCCTTCCAGGAAATCGCACAGGAATTCAACGTCCAGCCATTGGCCACGATATCCGGCCGCTCGGGCGTGGCACGCAACGTCTCTCGATCGCTGCCGTCGGCTGAGGCGAAAGCCGGACAAGAGGCAGCCTCATGATGCCAGCCGGGCGGATTGGGACAATTGGGGGGACTACATGCTCAAGAGGGGAACGGCATGACAATTCACGATACCGCAGCAGGCGTTCGATCCGCCACTTTCGCCGGGCGGATGCGCTGGCTCGCTATCGCGACGGTTGCCGTCTTGCTGGCGTTTTTGTTCACATATACCGACGCTATGGCACAGGATGTGTCGCCATTGCCGAGCCGGCCAACGGTCGACCTGCCGGTCGGGCAAGGACGCCTGCTGCGCTTCAATGAACCCGTCGAATCCGTCCTGATCGCCGACACCACGATCGCGGACCTTCAGGTCGTGTCGCCGGGGATGGTCTATGTCTTCGGCCTAAAACCCGGCCTGACCAACCTCATTGCAATCACGGCCGATGAGCGGGTCGAGGCAACGGCCCAGTTCCGCGTCACCCCCGACGTCACGCCTGCCAACGAAGCGAAAGACGCAATGCAGCCGAACTCGGCGACAAATCTCTCGATCTTCGGGACCCGCATTGTTGCGACCGGCGAGGCACAAGGCGTCGAGGAGGCAACGGATGTCGACAATATCGCGCGCACGTTCTCGCCGCCGGAACAGCCGCCGCTGAACAACATGACCGTGCAGGGGTCGCAGCAGGTCAATATCCGGGTCCGTTTCGCCGAAGTCTCGCGCACTGAGCTGCAGTCCTACGGCGTCGACTGGTCTGTCGGATACAGGAGCGGCGGTTTTGAGTTCAACATGTTCCAGGACAATGGCGTGCCCTCCGGCACCGGCAATCTTGGTTTGAGCATGGACCAGGCGCAGGGCATCAACTTCGACATTCTCATCGAAGCGCTGCAACGCAACGGCGTTGTCAAGATACTGGCCGAACCGAACCTGACAGCGATGACCGGTCAGACCGCGAGCTTTCTTGCCGGCGGCGAAATCCCGGTTCCGATTCCGCAAGGAACGGACGTCGTTACCGTTCAATACAAGTCGTTCGGCGTTTCCCTCGGGTTCACCCCTACGCTGATCGGCCGCGATCGCATTGCGCTCCATGTTCAGCCGGAAGTCAGTTCCTTGTCGGAAGCAGGCTCAGTCAGCGCCAATGGCTTTGCCATGCCGAGTTTCGTCGTGCGCAGGGCTGACACCACGGTCGAAGTGGCGAGCGGCCAGACCTTTGCGATCGCCGGTCTTTTCCAGCAGCGGACCTCGCGTAATCTGGAAAAGTTTCCGGTTCTCGGCGATGTGCCAGTGCTTGGCCCGCTTTTTCAGTCACAGCGCTTCCAGCGCGAAGAGACGGAACTGGTGATCCTGATCACGCCCTATCTGGTCGAGCCGGTGCGCGACAGCCTCGCCACGCCGCTCGATCGTCCGGCGGCCAAGCGCCACAGGAAGCGCGCCAATGACGCATCGGCGATGGGCCTGATCATCAAGTAGCGGGGAACCGGACATGACATTTCGCATCGCATTGTGCTCTGTTCTTCCGGTGCTGCTTCTGGTCGGCTGCGCGAACGGCCGGCAGCAGCCGCAGGAATATTCTCCCGGCTACAGCTATGTTTCGACCGACACCGGCGGCTCGCAGAAGGGCGTCGGCGGCTCCATCCTTGCTCCCAATGCATGTCTGAACCAACCGGTCGATGACGACCGTTCTGCCGCTGCGACCAATCTGACGATCGTCACCGGCGTCGGCTCCCACCTGCCGCCCGGCTGCGCCAACGCCTACAATCTTCAACGCATGGCCGAAAGCCAGCGGGACCTCGTCGAGGGCCGGCGCATGGGGGCGGCGGCGGCCGCGCCGACGGCAAATGCCGCGCGGCGCTACCTCAATGGCGAAGAGGCGCCGATCGGTGGAGCCAACAGCGGGCCGCCGACGCCGCAAACAACGCTGCCAGTCGAATGAGCCGATGTTTGCGCGTCGGGCTCGACCCGACTTGGCTTTGCGCTTTCCGGACCGATGCGCTAGAGCGGTTCATCGTTTCACGGAAACGCCGAACCGCTCTATCTCCTTGTTTTTGCGCAATTCCCAAGGGAAAGCGCTATGCGCTTTTCCCGGGAAAATCGTTTCACACTTTTCCTGGAATTGCTCTAGCCGAGGATAGAGCCGAGCGCTTTCGCCCTTGCCTGTGTGCTGCCCTTCGACCGGATGGTTCTGGCACGCGCAAGCAAGGTATTCACCTCCTTGGTCGCCAGGCCGATCGGCGGCGAGGCCCTGACCTGATCGGCCTGGCCAAGAAGTCCGTAGACCACCACGACGTTGCGCTTGTGATGCAACTGCGCATTGGGTGCGGCGGAGATCTTCTGGACCAGCGGGAGTGCTGTGGCGGAATTGCCTTCGAGCGCCGCGGCCAACGCCATGTTGCTCTCGACGTCGAGATCCCCCGGCGCAAGTTTCAACGCCTGAGCAAAAGTGGTCTGCGCCTCCGCCGACTGGCCGGCGAATGTCTGCGCCACGCCCAGCCTGATATAGGCGCTGCTGGTGTTGACCAGCGGCGCGGCCTGCGCGAGCGCGCGCATGCCGGCATCGATATCGCCCGTTTCCATCATCGCCGAGCCAAGCCCGAGCATTGCCCCTCCGTCATTGGGCGCTTTTGCCAGCGCGGCCTGATAGGCTCTAGCCGCCTCGGCGGGATAGCCCGCTCGCATATAGGCCTCGCCCGCCTTGACGAAGGCGCTCGGCTTGGCATCCGGCATCGCTGCCGCGCGCTGGTAGAGCGCGATTGCGGTGCCACTGTCTCCCTGCGCATGGATATCGTCCGCAAGCTTGATCAGACGCTCCGATTGCGACGACGGGCCCTGTGCCTTTGCCTGCTCGGTGTCGGTTTTGGTCGTCTGACAACCGGTCACCGCCAGCATGGCGACGACGGGCAAGAACACGACGTGCAGCCGCATATCCACCTCTCCGTATTCAAGCCCGCCGCACCTTACACATGGCCCTGGCCGACTGGAACCACAACAGTGCGATAAGATTGCAACATGGCCGAAGAAGCTGAGGAAAAGAAACTACCGGCGTCCGACAAGAAGCTTCGCGACGCTCGCCGCAAAGGCCAGGTTTCGCAGAGCCGCGACCTGGCCTCCGGCTTCACGCTTTTCGCAGCGCTTGGCTGTCTTTATTTCGCCTGGCCGATGCTGTTCGGGCACCTTTCGGAACTCGTGCAGACCGTGACCACCCCCGGCGATTCGTTCGTTGAAGTCAGCCTGCAGGCTATCCGCCATTCGTTGTCATTGCTGATGCTTGCCACCTTGCCGCTGGTCGGAATCGTTGTCGTTCTCGCCGTGGTCTTCGGCATGCTGGGAACGTTCGGGCCGGTCTTCTCGTTTGAGCCGCTCAAGCCGCAATTCGATCACATAAACCCGGCGAAGGGTCTTCAGAAGATCCTGTCGCTGCGCAACGTCGTCGAGTTCACCAAAGGCCTGGCCAAGGTGGTGTTGCTGGCCGGCCTGTTCGCATTCCTTTTGATCGCGTGGCTGCAGCCGCTCTTCGATGCACCGGGATGCGCTCCGTCATGCCTGGAGCCAATTATCAAAGCGGTGCTGACACCGCTTGGAATTGCCGCCGCCCTGGCCTTTGTCGTCATCGGCGTGATCGATGTTCCTATTCAGCGCTGGCTGTTCCTG
This sequence comes from Mesorhizobium sp. WSM4850, assembly GCF_055811735.1. Lineage (NCBI taxonomy): Bacteria > Pseudomonadati > Pseudomonadota > Alphaproteobacteria > Hyphomicrobiales > Phyllobacteriaceae > Mesorhizobium > Mesorhizobium sp. WSM4850. Next base: position 117,596 of record NZ_JBVVPV010000004.1, read on the forward strand.
CGCGACATGCGCATGACGACAACCGAATACAAGCGCGAAAACAAGGACCTCGAAGGCGATCCGTTGATTCGACATGAACAGCAGCGACAGCGGCGTGAGGCCGTGATGCAACCGGCGAAGCTGGGCGTGAAAAACGCGGTCATCGTTTTCGTGTCCGGTGACCGCTCAGTGGCATTGCGTTACGTCAGGGGTGAAACGCCGGTGCCGACGGTCGTCGGCAAGGGCCAGGGCCGAGCGGCTGACGAGATGACGGCTCAAGCACGCCAGGCAGGTATTCCGGTGATCGAGGATGCGGCCGTCGCCGGCCCACTCTTCGAAAACACGAACACCGGAGCTTACATCGGCCAGGAGATGTTCCCACCGGTCGTACGCCATCTTGTCCGGCTCGGGCTCACTTGAGCCATGCGCGAACCGACCTTGCCGCAATGCCTGAGCAGCGCGGCAAGGTCAGCAGCGACAGCCGACTACTTGGCTGAACCCAACAGGACGTCGAGATCGACCGCGTCTGCCATTGCCTTGTATCCCGCGTCGTTGGGATGGAGGTTATCGCCGCAGTCGTAGTCGTCGCGCAGATACCCCGGCTTGGCCGGGTCTTCCATCACCTTGTCGAAGTCGACCACGCCATCGAAGCCGCCGCCGGTGCGGATCCATTCGTTCACCGCGACGCGAATCTTTTCTTTCTCGGGCGTGTAGTAACCCTCGGTGGGAAGTCCTTTGAAGGTTTCGGCGAAGGGGGTCAACGTCGCGCCGACAATGCGTATGCCATGGGCGTGCGCGCGATCGATGAGTTGTTTGTATCCGGTGATGATGTCTTGCGCCGTCGGTTCCTTGTCGTCCGGCGTGATTGCATTTTCGCCGGGCCAGCCGATATCGTTGATGCCCATCATAAGGACGACGGTCGAGACTTTGGGATGGCTCAGTATATCAGAATCGAAACGTCCCAAGGCATTGACACCCATGCCGTCGGTCAACACGCGATTGCCCGAAAAGGCTTCGTTGACCACCGCGACCGTGCGGTTGGCCTCCTGCAATCGCTTGGCGATATGGTCCGGCCAGCGATTATTGGCGTCAGGGGTCGAGCAATTCCCATCCGTGATGGAATCCCCGAAAAACACGATCGCCTCGGATTCCGGCACGGCGTCAACCCATATGTCGCTCAGAAACAGGCGCGATTGGAGTGTGCTGTCAGCCTTGAACGCAGCCTCGTTTGTGAAATTGCCCGGGCCGGAGATGTAGGCGGTTTGCACGCCATCCCAATGCACCGACGACAACGCCGTCTTCTTCGGCAGGAAAATGCTGACCGAGATTTCGGAAAGCGCTTCTGCCGAGAGAGCGATGGGGTCGCTGAGGATCGGAGCTCCCGGCGGAACGACCACAGAACTATTGCCGCCCCAGGTCAGAGGCTTCAAGGTCGCCTGATCGACGTTGCCGCCCTTGCCTGCTATTGCGACGCTGCCGGCACCGATGGTCAGCGGCTTTTCGCCGAAAGCATTCGACAGCACGACCCGCACGCTATTGCCGCCAACGCTGATGCGGGCGACCTGGCGGACGGTCTGGTTCTCCAATACCTCCGGCACTCCGAAAGGCGCAGGAAGATCATCCGACCAGCGCGGAGCAGGTGTGGCAGCCCAAGTGGTGATCCAGGCTGCCTTTTCGGCGCCTTGTGCCGAAAAACCTGCAATCGCGGAACCGGCCGCCGCAGCTGCACATATCAGGATGATCTGACGTCGACGCCGTTTCCTCCCTGCGGCGGTAGAAAGCTCCGATGAAACCTTATCCGTGAAAACCAAAGGCCTGTTGAGCCGCATTTTTATCTCCTCCTCGAGACATGCTGGTAATGCCGCCGCCGGGCTCATTATGACGGGCTGCCTAGGGAATGAAATTCGACTTCCGTGGCAATTTTGGACCAGCGTCAGGAGCAAGGATTTGCGAGCGTGGAAACTGGTGCTGCCTTATAGTCAACTCGCGTGCTGAACGTCCGCTGCGCCCTCGCCGGATTCACTGGCGGACATCGATCCTGGGGCCCAATGTCTGGGTCATGACCCGCCGCACGACCTTGCCATCCGCGACATCGAGGCAGACGGTATCGACCAGGTATCGATACGCCACGATGTCGCGAGGCTCCAGCGCCTCAAAAGCGCGGTGCAGGAACGGCATGGAATAATGATGGTGTGGATAGAAGTTATAACCGACCGCAACAGCCGAGCTCGCCAGGTTCACGGCGCGATTGTGCTGGCCAAGAATAAACGGCGCCGGGCGGGCCGCATCGTAGTCAGGCGGCGTGATCGGCTGTTCGACTGGATAGGCGCACTCGTTCGTAAGCTTCATGATCTCGTAGTTGGACGAGGCAATTTCCGACGACTTTGGCTGCACCTTCCTGATCCCGATCTGGCCCCAGGCTGAGGTCGGAACGTGGCCGGATTCACGACGATATTCCTGATAGCCGAAGTGACGGGCATAGAGCAGATAGGAAGCGTCGCGGAAAAAGCTCGGTGCGACCCGCACCCAGTCACCTTCTTTCGTCAGCGCCTCGAAATGTGCTTGCCGGATTTGCCTTGAATCGTACCAGCCGAGCCGCGCGTTATAAAAGACCGCGTCGCCGAATATGGTGACAACAATCCCGGTTACGATGGCAGTCGTGGAAAACGAACTTTCCTTCATTCTCGTCAGAGCCGCGACGATCAGACTGTTCAAGATGATCCAGTGCAGAAAAAGGGCGCCGCTCAGAAGGAAGATCCCGATATGCATGATATCGAAGAACGCGGTCAGCCCGATGAGCCACCGCCTGCGCAAAAAAGCGAGAAAGCATAGAAGCTGCGCAGCAAGGATAACGACATTCATCGGAACCTGGACCGCCCTGACCGCTTCATAAGCATGAGCGAGCAGCGATTCGGAAAAGCCCAGCGGGGCCGCGCCCAACCCGTACCCGGCCAGCATGATGGAACTGGTCGGGTTCTCGAGGATCCAGCTCAACGGCCCTCCGTCAAGCGTGACCTTGGCCATCCCGGATATGAAGTAGTTGCCAAAATGGGCGCCGATCCCAGCCAGCAGCAGTATGCCGGCAGCCTGGGCCGCGAACTCCCTGGTTCCGAGTTCGCCAACGCTGGGCAGGTTCCTGGTGAAGAGCTTCAGCCGGCTCAAACTCTGCAGCAGGCCAAGGGCCAACAGGCCACAGGCCAGGAAGAGACCGACCTCAATCAAGGGCGCATAGTCGTTGCGGCCCAGTTCCGCAGCATCGGAAACTGCCCGCGTGACGTTCTTGTGGAAGGCGAAATAGACCATCGGGAAAATGGCGAAGGATGGCCGCAGGATCGAAAAAAGCGCCGCCACAAGCGCGATCAGGCGAGAATAGACGAGTACATTGCCCAACGCGTCGGCGCGAGCTGCGTCGGCAATGCCGAGTTCGTCTCCAAGCCCGAAGCTGAAGAGCCCCAGCGTTATCGACAGTCCGACGACGATGATGCGCGCAGCCCGCGCCTCGGCGGGATAGCGCACGAATGCAAAAAGGCAGCAAAGCAGAGCCAACCCGATGGCGCTGACCGTGGCGAGGGCAGGATCGTGCCACGCCACGCGGGATGCCGCCTTCTCGTACAACAGGATCGGAACGACCCCGCACAGGACCGGGAAAAAAAGAAAGGCTGCAAGGACATAACGCTCAACGGGTGAACGGTCGATGCCGACTGACGGCCAACGCCGGGCGCTGCCCGCTCCGATGCTCATCCCATGCTTCTCCCGTCTTCCGGAATTTTCGCCTCACCTGTTCGGTTTTCGGTGCTCACCTTCCGGGGGACGGGATGAGCCCTCACGCAACCGCACGTTGCCGCCGGATATTGCTGCACTGCAACAGGATGCGTACTACAACCTAAACGCACAGGCAACGTCGAAAGTTCAAAATGCCTCTGGCTCAATGCGCGCGCACAATTTGTGCCAATTACCGACTAAATGCCCGCATTGAATTTCCGACCTGTCGCAATTTGGTACAACAACAGCAACAGCGATCGCCGACCGCGTCACCGTGCCCGGTGTCGTGCCAAGGTATTGCAGGCTCGAAAAAATGTTGCCAATCTACCCAAAGTAGTAGAAAATATTATGTTGCAGTGCCTAAGAGTGCGATGCAACATTGAATTTGTCTCGCTGACCTGCAGAAAACCGATCGCATCGGCGTCAGGTGCAGGGTCAGTGGCTTAAGAGGCCATGGACAATGGTACTCGACACCCGGGCCAAACAGGTCGCCGACGAGCACCATGGTGTCGTCGCGATCGGCGTTGGTTTCGATTCAGCCTTTTTTTCCTGCACCAGTTCGCCGGACGGAGGAAAGGTCGTGTTCTCGCCCTCGAATGGGGACGCCACAACACGGATGATCGGCAGCTCGAACGCCGCGCAAACAGCAATATCCGGGACAAGGACGCCGGCAGATCGTGGAATTACACGATCGGCCTGGTCGGCGGCACCAACAGCTGGTTCGGGCAGACACCGCGGTTCCTTGCTTACGACTTCGACCGGCCGACCAGCTATGACGATCTCGAGCCTTTCTGCTGCGGCCCAGGCGGTCATGCCCGTGAGCAGCTTTGCCAAGGGGAGAAAATACTATGACGGTGTTCTATGACAGCAGCCGTCCGGACGCTTTCATCGGCGGTGCCGGTTCGGACGCAGTCAATTACGGCGCTTCGCCCCGTGGAGTCATCGCCGATTTGGCTTCCGGCCATGCTTACAAATTGCTGTCGATACTGCCGCTGGGCGATTCCATTACCTATGGAGTGATCGCGAGCTCTTCCGATACCGAAAGCGGCGGGTATCGGAAGTTCATGCTGGAACAGTTGGCGGCACTCAATGTGAAGATCGACTTCGTCGGTTCCTCGTCCAACGGACCCGCCAGCATGGGCGATCGGGATCACGAGGGTCACCGCAACTGGACGCTCAATCAACTGAACGGCATCGACAACGATGTTGTGGCCGCTACGAAACCGGATGCCGTGCTGCTGATTGCCGGAACAAATGACAGCTCGACCGATAGCGTGCCAACGATGTTGCAGGATCTGCGCAGTCTTTTGCTCAGCCTGACCTCCAGCGATCCCGCCTTGACCGTCTTCGTCGGTTCCTTGCCTCCCGTTCGCGTCGGCCAACAGTCGCAAGCGCGTGCAGACCGTGTCGATGCGTATAATGATGCAATGCCCGGTCTGATCTCTGAACTGGCCGCCCAGGGGCACAAGATCGCCTTTGTCGACATGCGTGATCTGACACCAGATGACATCACCGCGCCGCCGCTTGACAGCGGGCTGCATCCGACTGCCGGGGGCTATGCAAAAATCTCCTCACATTGGATGGCCGCACTGGAACAACATCTCGGCCTGGACGGGACCGGTATCGGAAGCGACCGCGACACCTTCACCAGCATCGAAAATCTTACAGGCTCTTTCTTTGCCGACCAACTCGGCGGAAACGAGGGAGCCAATGTGCTGGATGGGCTGGCTGGCGATGATTTGCTGGAGGGCCGCGGCGGCTCCGACCAACTCATCGGCGGGGTCGGCGCCGACACGCTTGTCGGCGGCACGGGTAACGACGTCTACTATGTCGATAATGCCGGAGACAAAACCATCGAGGCGACCAATGGCGGCGTCGACGAAACGCATGCTTATACAAACTGGACCCTGGCCGACAACGTCGAAAACCTCTTCCTGAGGTCGGCTGCCAATCTGGCGGCAAAAGGCAACGGGCTCGCCAACACCATGGTCGGCAACGGCGCAGCGAACACGCTCGAAGGCCTCGGCGGCGACGATCGGCTGGAGGGCCGCGGCGGGTCGGACCGGCTCGTCGGTGGTCTTGGCGCCGATATCCTCATCGGTGGAACGGGAAACGACAGCTTCGTCTTCGCCGCCGGCCATGGCCACGACACCGTCACCGACTTCGACCTTTCCGGCGATGATCTCCTGGAGATTTCAGGCTACCAAAGATATAGCGAACTCCGGCAGGTCGGGAGCGACACGCTGGTCGTCTTCTCCGACAGCGACACTGTTCTCCTCAAAGGCGTGACCAGCGCCTCCTTGAGCAGTTCGGATTTCGTCTGGATCGATCCACTCGACGAGCCGCCGCCGGGGTCAATCGTAGGCAACGACGGCAACAATACGCTTACCGGCGGTCCCGGTGCGGACGTCATTTATGGAATGGGCGGCAGCGATATCTTGAACGGAAAAGCGGGCGCCGACACGCTTGTCGGCGGCGCGGGTGATGACGTCTTCCATGTCGACAATGCCGGTGACAAAACCATCGAAGAGAACAATGGCGGCTTCGACGAGACGCATGCTTATATAAACTGGACCCTAGCCGACAACGTCGAAAACCTCTTCCTGAGGTCGGCTGCCAATCTGGCGGGAAAAGGCAACGAACTCGCCAACACCATGGTGGGCAACGGCGCAGCGAACACGCTCGAAGGCCTTGGCGGCGCAGATCGGCTGGAGGGCCGAGGCGGGTCGGACCGGCTCGTCGGTGGTCTTGGCACCGATATCCTCACCGGCGGAACGGGAAACGACAGCTTCGTCTTCGCCGCCGGCCATGGCCACGACACCATCACCGACTTCGACCTTTCCGGCGATGATCTCCTGGAGATTTCAGGATACCAAAGATATAGCGAACTCCGGCAGGTCGGGAGCGACACGCTGGTCGTCTTCTCCGACAGTGACACGCTTTCACTAAACGGTGTCCTCGTCGCAAGCGTCTCGAACAGCGATTTTCTCTTCGTGTAGAGCGGCATCTCGCTGACATGCGGTCTCTTCGCGCAAATTGCCCTTCGTCGTTGGCTAAAGCGCGTCGCGTTTGGCCGGGCCTCATGCGACGCGCTTTAGGTTGTTGTTTTTATGCATGTCGTTATCGCAAAACCGCTGCACACTTTTACGCGACATGCATTAGACCTCTTTTGCTTTATTCGCCCGTTTCGGTCTCGATCAAGACAAGGCGGTCGGTACCGGACTCCGCACCCCATACCTCGCCGGAGCGCCCGTTGAGCTGGCGCACGTTGGCGTTGTCGCGGTCGGACGGGAAGCTCGCGAAGGTCTGCGTTTCCGGGTCGAAGCGGACGATGGCGTTCGCGCTGAAATCGGTGAGCCAGACCTTGTCGCGTTCATCGACATAGACGGCATAGGCCTGGGGCTCGTCTCCGGGCAGCTTCCAGCTGCGCCAGTCATTTGCGGCCGGATCGAAGACGCTAACCTGGCCGGCGTTCCATTCGCTGACCCAGATGCGGCCTTTGGAATCCGACCAGACGCGGCGGGCGCCCTGATCCGCGGTCGGGGGTCGATCGGGGAAGCCTCGCCGGTCGAAACATCGATCCTGGCGATATGGTTGCCGGCGAGCGAGGCGTAGTAGACCTCACCGGACGGCGTGGTTGTGATCCCGTAGGGGCCGCGACCGCGCGGAGCGTTCCGGACCTCGACCTTGCCGCTCGCCGGATCGAGCCTGCCGTAGATGCCCTCCTGCCCGGTGAACCAGAGCCTCCCGTGTTTGTCGAAGGAACCGGTGTTGAGGTTCGCGTAGCCGTGCCCCTCGGGGAGTGGAAAGGCCTTCACCGCTTCTGTTTCGGCATCAACGCGCACGATGGCGTTGAGGCCGCCGTCGGTCACCCAAGCGGCGCCGTCGGGACCGACGATCACGCCGTGCGGCGCCGAGCCGTCGCCAAGGGTGATGTGCCTGACGGCGCCTGTATCAGGATCGAGCCGCCCAAGCGCGCCCTGTCCCTGGGCGGTGTACCATACGGAGCCATCCGGCGCCGGAGCGACATCGTGCGGGCCGGCGCCCTCCGGAACGGGATAGTAGCGGACCTCCTCCGAGGCACGCGCGGCCACCGAGCAGAGCAGCGCGGCGAACAGCGCCGACGCAATCGTACGAAACATGGCGAACTCCTCACATCGCGCGTTTCAATTTGCACAGCGAGCGATCCACGTATCCTTTTCGCGCCACTGCGGCGGCCGAGCCGCAGATGGCGGGCTCGCCGTGTCCCTTGCCGATAAAGTCAGGAGCTAGTGCAGCCCCTGCCCTCGCCTACGCCTGCAAGCCCAGAATCGTCGATAGGCGGTAGCATCGTGGGAAACCTGCGTTACGACGACGCAACCGCGGCTCGCAATTGGACTTGGCGTGCGGAAGGCGTCAGCTTTGCCGCAAAAGTTCCCGCGCCAACTCTTGCCATTCCTCATCAAGCGTCAACGTCGACGGCGCGGCGTCGCAGCGACGATACCAATACTCCGCATTGGATTGATCGCCTTCCTTGCGATGGAGGTAGGCATGCACGCGCATACAAGCCGTATCGTCGCGCAGCTGTGCACGCTCGTGCGCCTTACCCCAATCGCCCTTTGCATCCCACCACAGGGCTTGCAGGGCAGGGCTCAAGCCGGCGGGCGGCTGTGATTTCGCAATCGAATCTCTGAAGGCTTGCAGATCCATTCTTCCCCCGACGTGAGGTACATGGGCGGCCGATAATAGTTCCGGATTCCCCAACAGCAAAGTCGCATCGCACAGCAAAGAGGCGGTGCTCGTGTGCGTGCCATTGTCCAATCTCGGGCGGTACAAAAAAGCGCCGCTGATTACCGGTCGCTCGCGGTAGCTGGCTAGGCGGCTCCTGACGCCGAGCCATAATTCTTTCCCGACGCGTTCCAGCGGCAGGTGACCTTGGGCAAACAGTCGACCCTCAGCTGCTTCATTTCGCAAGCTGCCGAGCCGCATCTGGGCCAGGAGGTTGCGCCGGCCGGTCTGGCGGTGCTCCAAATTCCACCGGGAGCCGAGGGTCCGTGGGGAAGCTCGGGGCTGCGCGAGTGCGTTGCCATCTCGTCGGCAGTGTCCGGTGCGGCGACCTACGACGCCGACGTAAAGGACTCTACCGAGCGATCCGAGCACGACCGCCACCACGTCCGGTTCACTATCTTCCCGGAGGATGGCCTGGAGATGCCCGAGCATATGGGAAAGGCATCATTGAACGATCAAACGCGAGTAGCCAAGTGCAACAGACTCTAATGCGGTGCGATTGAGAATTGTCAGCGAGCCGCGGTCGTATTGGGTCAGATACCGCCGTTCCCAGTCTCTCAAGCAACGATTCACTTTCGCTCGAGACGCCGGGATCATTGCCGCGAGGTCGGTCTGCGAAATGTGGATTCTCAGAGCTCCATTCACGTTAGCCGTGCTGTGCGGGGTCTCAGTCAATCGCAAGAGCGTGCTCGCCAATCGAATGGACAGGGCATTCGACGCACTGTGGATCACCCGCTCTTGCGCGTCGTGCGTTGCTTGGCATAAGTACGGGATCACCTTCAGTGCGAGATCTGGGTGCTTGTCGAAGACACTAGCCATGAAAGCTGCTTCGATTTGGAGCAAGTCGCTGTCCACAACTGATGCAGCGTTCATGTTACTGTGTCGCGCGATGAACAATCTAGTCAAGTCGAAAGTGTCACCGGGACCGAGATCGGAATAGATGAATTCTCGGCCATCTGAGAGGGGAACACTAAGACGAACTTTCCCATGGATTATGTAGTAAATATAACGCGGTATGTCCCCAAGGCGAGTTAAGACTTTATTCTTTGGCACACTTCGTAAGATGGCTGCTTTCGCCATTTCACTAAGAGTATCTTGCCCAAATTGCCGGAATAAGCGTATGTTGTTCAGTTGTTTGACCCGAACCTCAGCGCCATTCTCTGTCATGGCTCCCTCTCCCTGATAGGGTAAGCGCCCCCGGTCCCCTAACGCATTGCCTTGACCACCTGTTTGAACGAGTCCGACCTCCAGTCCGTTCTCGCGCAAACGCGTCAAGGCAGAAAATATTAACACATTAGGATACGATAAAATAGCGACTCGTCTGTGCCCGAGGTAACAGCGACATGTCTCTGAGACATTTAAATCAAATCTAACCGACTGGAAGCCGTTGGGATGACCCCCTCCTTATGGGATGGCGTGTGCCATGACCCAAAGAGGAGAAGGGATGCAACAGGATTCGGGGGGTCGTCTTATGCGGCATGCACCAACCGAGGCGTCGCGTGCGCTCTGGAAGCGGAGCGTAGAGCCGCTACGGCTCCCTGTGGGAGCAGTTTGCGTGTTTCTCGCAACTGCTGATTTCCTCCTTGGACAGACCGTATTTCTTGCGTCAATTGAGCTCTACCATCGGGCCTTCGGCGTGAGGCCGCCAGATATCTGGGATTCGATCTGCCTAAGTGTTACCGCCGGCCTATTGCTGGTCGCATTCATGACCGCCAGGGGCGCCTACACGGTTAGTGGCATCCTGGACGATCACTGCAGGATCAAAACACTCTTCAGCGGCTGGCTGTTTGTTTTCTTTTCAATTCTCTGGCTCGCCTTTCTCACGAAGACGACGTCGACGTTCTCACGCGGCTCCTTGACGCTGGCGTTTGCGGTCGGATTCCCAATCCTGCTGCCTGGCCACGCGGTTCTAGCGCGCGGGCTGACACGGCTTCTGGCGGCTGAGAAACTCGTGTTGCGCACAGTTTATCTGTTTTACTCTGGCGTTCCTGGGAAGGAACAGGGGATAATTGCCAAGCTTGGGCAACAGGGCATCGCGGTTTGTGGTGTTTCGAACATCGAGAACGATGATGGCACGATCGCAGCACGATCGGTGCATGCCGCCGTCGCAGCTGCACAGGCTGCGTTCCGTAGTGGCTCGTATGGGGCAGTTTATCTCTTTTGCTCTTGGGACCAGCGGAAGTTGATCGAACGCATCCTGGAGGAAATGTCCCGCCTCCCGCTGCCGGTCTATCTTTTCGCCGACGCCTACATAGATAGAATTCTGGCTGGATGCCCGCTGCACACCGGCTGGCAGCGAGCCTTCGAAGTCCAGCGTGTGCCGTTGAGGCCTACCGAACGCCTGCTCAAGCGGCTGTTCGATATTGCTGTTGCATCCCTGCTACTGCTGTTCCTGTGTCCGTTGATGGCGCTGGTCGGATGTGCCATAGCGCTCGAGAACGGTCGCCCTGTGCTGTTCCGGCAGATGCGACGAGGTTTTGGTGGTAAGCCGTTCAATATTTACAAATTCCGATCGATGACGGTGCAAGAGAACGGCACACAAATTCGCCAGGCTCAGCGCAATGATGCGCGGGTTACCCGACTTGGCCGAATATTGCGCCGGTCAAACATCGACGAGCTGCCGCAATTGTTCAACGTGCTTCGGGGGGAGATGTCCCTGGTTGGGCCCCGACCTCACGCCGTCGCTCATGACGACACTTATACTTTGACCATTGCGAGCTATGCTTATCGCCATCATGTTAAACCCGGTTTGACAGGGTGGGCTCAGATCAATGGCTTTCGAGGGGAAACGAAGGAACTCTGGAGGATGGAAAAACGCATTGAGCATGACCTCTGGTATATAAAATCCTGGAGCATGCTTCTCGACACTAAGATAATTTGGAAAACTGCTCTACTGATCTTTTCGGATCGTGATGTCTATTGATGTATATATCAGCTTCTCAGGAATCTAATGGATATATGTATTCCATCTTCCGACCGATTGACCGGATAATTTTGATTCTGATGCTTCGGGCGATCCCGCCGCCAGCGAGTACATCGAGCCTCACAATCGGGTTCGCGCCCGTTCAGTCGCCGGACAGTGGCGCATCTCGCAGGCTAAATTTAGCTCAATGCGAAAATCAACGCGACGCAGGGAGATGGTCGGAGCAACACATGACGGAACCTCAGCAAAAAGCCTGGGGCAGTCGGATCTTGCCATTCAACGGTTCAAGGACGGACCACGGGCTCATTGCGGCGGACGGAAAGCAGGCTTGCTTGGGGGCGCAGCCGCCTTCAACACGAGAAATTGTGCAGTCCTACGAGCTTCCGCTCGACGGCATCCGGCTCTTGATTTCCTCTAGAATGTTGGTTGCGCGTGCGATGCGGCTGTACCTGGCCAGAAAGTCTGCCTTCGCCTGCTGACCAATCTGGTCCCGAAGTGCCTTGTTTTCGCGCAGGCGCTGAAGGGCTTTGACCCAGTCGGACGGGTTGTCTGGCGACACCAGAACGCTGTTGACGCTATCCCTCAAAACTTCTCGTATAACTGACAGGTCGGAGGACACTATGGGTTTGCCATGCGCCATATATTCGAAGAGCTTGAGCGGCGACATTCCCTCAGCGATATTTCGACCGCCGCCCTGGCCCTCTACATCTCTAAGATAGGGCGCGAGGACAACGTCCATTTCGGCCAAGTAGGCATATGTCGCGGCGTGAGGAACGTAGCCGTGAAACACGGTGTTCGGGCATTTGGCCAGCTTCGCTGTCCAATACTCTATATCGCCTGGAGTTCCCCCGACGATGTGAAATGTCGCCCAGCCGCATCGAGGCGCAATAGCGCTTATGATCTCCATGCCTTTTCCCTTATACAGGTGTCCGACATAACCAACCTTGAACGTGCCGCTGAGGCTGCATGGCTCCCCATTCGGCGGAACAGGATCCGCGCCATTGGGCGCGATGAGAAATTTTCCCGCATGTAAGAGTCGGATGCTGTCGTCTCGCAGACGTTGCGACGTGACGACCAGCATACGGAATGCCTCTAGGCCTATCAGTTTGGCAAGGCGCTGACGCTGACGTCTGCTCAAACTGCCAATCGGGTCGTGAAGCTCAAAAACGGTCGTGAACCCGAAAAGCCCGGCAGAAACAAGCGCTACAGTAGCCGAGCGTGTACCGACGACATGCGGCCGCAGCCAGACCGCAGCAAGAAGCGCCAACACAGCAAAAAAGCTCCCGGCCGGGCACAGGCCAAAAGGGTACAGGGAGAACGCGGAATGGGAACTCGGTACCGAATCCGTATGGCGCACGATCTTTTCATAATGATCCCGTGTATTCATGGAGGCGCGTGGCAGCGCTAGTAGGACCTCCGCTCCGGCACACACCGCCCTTCACCGGACAGGTTCTTACCACAGCCGTCATCAAAGCCCCAGCCAGCCAGCAATAATGTTGCGCTGTATCTCCGAAGTTCCGGAATAGAGTTTGCTGCCGATGGCATCACGCACGGCACGTTCGACGTCGAATTCGCTCAAGAAACCATAGCCGCCGAAGACCTGGACGACATCGAGCGTAGTGCGGACTAGCGATTCGCTCACAAAGAGCTTCGAAACGGCGGCGTCGAGGGATACGGACTCGGAGCGCTCAAGGCCCCACGCCGCCTTGTAGACGAGCAGTCGGGCCGCCTCCACCTGCATCTTCATGTCGGCAATCTTATGGGCGACCGCCTGGTGCTTGGAGATGGCCTGGCCGGACTGACGTCTGGTGCGCGTATAGGCCACTGCCTTTTCCAGAAGCCGCTCCATGGTGCCTATATGACTGGCGAATAGGCACGCCCGCTCCCAGTCCATGCTATGAGCAAACAGCCTGGAGCCGCCGCCCACTCCACCGAGAACAGCGTCCTTCGAAACAAATACGTCCTCGAAGACAAGCTCCCCGATCGGAGACGTCCGCAGTCCCATTTTTTCGAACTTTTGCGCGACCAGATAGCCGGGCAGCGCGCGGTCCACGAGGAAGCTCGTGATGCCGCCGAAATACCCCTTGGCGCGGTCAGTGACAGCAAAGACGACGGCAACATCTGCCACCGGCCCGTTGCTCACGAAGGTCTTCGTGCCGTTGATTAGAAAGCCGTCGCCATGAGGCTCCGCCCGGGTTTGCATCGCAAATGCATCGGAGCCCGACTCCGGTTCGCTCATCGCATTGGCTGCGATCAAAGTGCCATCACAGAGCCCCGGAAGATATCGATTCTTCTGCTCGTCAGTGCCGAACTTCCAAATCGGCACCACGCAGGCCAGAAGGTGGGCGCAGATCGAGAAGACCAAGCCGGAATCCTCGCAGCCGTAGCCAAGCGCATCGATTGCCATGGCCGTGGACAGGGAATCGAGACCGGGTCCCCCATAGGCCTGCGGGACTGGCAGGCCGGTCAGGCCCATCTGCGCGCAAGCCCCCCACAACTCGCGCTGGAATACTTGGTCTCGGTCGCGCTGCCTGACATCTTTATTGAGCTTATCTTGCGCGAAGCGAAGGATCTGGCCACGCAGGATACGCTGCTCCTCGTTCAGCGCGAAATCCACTACTCCATCCTCATCAGATGCTGGTAGTCGATTTTATCTGTCGATGTCTTCGGAAGTAACTTCTGATGCGAGAACCAGTCCGGGGCCATGTAGGCCGGCAAGTTGTGGGCGCAGAACCGCTTCAGCTCGATGAGCGACAGCGCATGGCTGTCGCGCGAGGCATAGAACACCTTTATGGAGACGCCCGACTCCTCCGAGCGAGCGATCGCCGCCACCTCGAAGATCGCTGGATGGCGATAGAGCGCCGTCTCGATCTCGCCGAGTTCGATCCGATATCCCCGTCTCTTCACCATCCGGTCGCGTCGACCGCGGAAGGTGTAGACTCCGCCATCGCCTTCGATCACTACATCGCCGGTACGGTACCAGCGACCGCTTGAATCGACATGAAAAGCGGCGCTTGTTCGCTCAGGCATGTTCCAATAGCCCAGCATCACGGGAGCACCGCTGATTGCGAGCTCGCCTTCCTGGCCTCGCGGCACGCTGCGACCATTCGCATCGATCACGCGTGCCTTAACATGCGAGCAGGCGCGCCCGATCGGAAACGGCGCCGAGCGGTCTTCGGCGATCGTCTGCGGGATTTCGTAGTAGGTACAGACGTTGGTTTCGGTTGGGCCATAAAGATTCAGGTAGCGTGCGCGTGGGACCACAGCCTTCAGCCTGCGCAGATGCTTGACCGGAAAAACTTCGCCGGCAAATAGAATGAACCGAAGAGCGTGGTCGTCGCGAGCATCAAGGCCGCCGTGCTCGACCAGAAGCGTGAGTACGGAGGGCGTGGAATACCAGACGGTCAACCGCCGCTCGGCGATAACCGACGCCATCCGGGCCGGATTCTTGCCGAGCTCCTCACCGATGAGGAATACGGTCGCGCCGTGCTTTAGCGGTACGAAGATGTCGAGGATAGACAGGTCGAAGTGGAAAGGCGCATGGGAGGAGAAGCGGTCATTCTCGTCAGGGGCGAGGATCTCGGAGCACCAATCCACGTAGCTCGAGCCATTACGATGCGTCAGCATCACGCCCTTCGGCTGGCCGGTCGAGCCCGAAGTGTAAAGCACGTAAGCGAGGTTGTCCGGCCCCGGCCGCGCCGATTCGTCCTCCACCGCCAGGCCGCCGGCCTCTACGCGAGCCAGGTACGTCGCGAGCGGCGAGGGACCGTCGGACCAGTCGAGCGATAAGAGACAAGGTTCCGCAGCCAAGCGCGCCAACTCACAGTGCAAAGTTTCGGCTCGGGAAGCCTCCACGAAAATCGCGCGCACGCCGCAGTCGGTAAATATGAACGCGTTACGCGCAGGCGGTGCCAGAGAGTCGACGGGCACATAGGCCGCGCCCACCTTTAAGATGCCGAACAGAACAGCGAGCGAGGCGATCGATTTTGGAAGGCAAATGCCGACGCGGTCCCCCGGCCGGACGCCGATCCGACGCAGATGGTCGCGGACTTGGTCCGACAGCGCGTCGAGCTCGCCGTAGGTGATCTGCCGCCCAGAGCTCGCCTCGACAGCGGCGCACGTCTGGGGATACCGCCTCGCGCTCTGTTCCAGATACTCGTGCAAGATAGCGACCGGCATGACGGGCTCTACGTGCACGCCTGCTTCGATTGCACGAAATTGGCAATATGGGCGATGGAGTTCAGGTTCTCCGGCACGAGTTCGTCGGGGGCGATTTCGATGCCGCAGGACTTTTCCAGGTAGGCAACGAGCTTGAGCGTCGCCAGCGAGTCGAGAATGCCGCCATTTATCAGCTCCGTTGAATCCGTCAGATTCTCCGGCATTTCACCAGGCAGGAATTCCTTCAATATGAAATCCCTGGCCATCGTCCTGATCTGGATCGCGTTCATTGTTCCTCCTTGTGCGGAGCAACCGCAAGGTTCAGGGGAATTAGATCCCGGTGTTGCTGCAGCACCTCGTAAAGCTTGTCGGCGATGAGCCGATGGCCGGCGGCGTTTGGGTGATCGTCCCAAGGTGCTACAAGAAGGGTCCGCCAGTCGTGCCCGTCATACACGTTGGAAAGATCGAGAACGTTGAATCCAGCCTCGGCAGCGAGGCGCCTCTCCAGCTCGGGACTGGTCCTCTCGTCTGGTCTGGGTAGATAGATCCAAAAGACCCCGACACCTTCTCGCTTCGCAGCTTCCACGATTCGAGAATAGATTGCACGCAGAAGTCTCTCTCCGTAGGGGGTGAGCTTTCTTTGAAGCACCTCGCGGTCGGCGCTGGGATCGATCCCGCTCTCGCGTACAATGTCGCTCACGAAGTCGTAGCGATATGCGGAGCCATTCTGGATTGCTGTCGCGAGACGCTTTAGCATTCGTGGAATAAGCGCGGTGTGCTCGAAGTAAAAAATGTACTTTGGTTTGAATGCGAGCACCCGATCCTCGGTGATGGCCAGAACGTCCAGGGGAACATAGCCCCCGACGGCGAAGTTCAGCACCTCGTAATCTCGATACCCGCTGTCGGCCGCCTGCTCATTCAGCCGCCGCTCCAACAGGCCCTCGAAAATCTCTTCATCCCCGACGCCCTCGCCGAAGACGTGCGAAGAGCCGACGGTTGCAATTCGTAGGGTGCCGGGAGCAGGAATCTTTTCGTAGTCCTGATCTCGCATGCCCCAGCGGTTAATATGGACCCGCTTTCCCTTATAGTCTGCTTGGGAGAGTGGGCGCAGATAGATCGTGGGAAGCGCACCCGTAAACTCACTCAGCGGCGTCTTGTGTAAATTGCCCCATCCCTCGTCTCGTCGTTGGCCGTAGACAATCCACAGTTCTGGGTTAAAAGCGCTGACATTGACGAGGTTCTCGTAGTAGCCGCGCTCCAGGTTCTCGTTGTCGCGGCTATTGAGGTTCGGCGCTCTAATGTCGGCCATTGCGGTACTCACAGTCTCGCCGAGGCGATCGCGAAACCCGGGGAGCGAGATGCAAACCGCGATCAACCCGCAGACACCGACCGACGCAACCGACCGCCGAAAACTGTATTGGCGGTCGGCAGCGCCGCGCGCGAGCGCAAGGGCAGGAATGCCAATGATAGCTGCTACCGTGAGCAGCACGAGGGCGGGCGTTGTTTTGCCAGGGCCTTCCACACCCACGGTTTCGAAGACCGAGAACCATTGCGGGACCGAGCTCGCGCTCCAAAACGACCAAAGGAGCGAGATGACGACGAACACGCCGATGGTCCGGCCAGCAGTTTGCAGCGCACCGTTCCAGCTTAGTGCCCCGCCACGCAGGCGCCGCGTGCGACCGTGCCGCATTTCATAGTGGGCGTTGATCGTCACAAGTACGGCCAGGATCATCCAGAAGAGGAAGTCGTTCCAGGTGAATACCCAGGTGCCACGTAACCAGAACCACTGATAGTTGTGCAGCAGCCAAGTCGCGAGGAACGCCAGGAGGGTCGCGCTGACCAGCGCTACGCTCTCTCCCCAGCGTCGAAAACGAAAATACAATGGATAGTATACAATTTTCATTATGAAGTCCTTCCAGTATATATTTATTCGACGCCAGAAATCTGTGAAACTTGAGGAAAGAAAGTACAGATTGTGGGTTTCTGGAAGGTTGAATCCAAATAAATGCAAAATCCCGGTGATTATGTGAAAAGTACCTGAAACCTTCAGATAAAGTAAAAATGGCCATATGATAAATTGCAGGAGCTCAATCTGATCGTGTACGTCCGCAGCATCGATCACAAACCGCTGGTACACGATACGGTAGCATATTAAGTGGATAGCGCCGCGAAACATCCACTGAACACCTGTTTGATAGATATAATGCCGGTCAGCATTGTAGTAGCTGCTACGGAAAGTTCTAAAATCTACGACCGGAAAGAGCGGGAAGCACACGTTCGGCAACATGAAAAAATACGCGAGACGTTCCGAAACCGTCGCCATCCTCTGGTCACGCCGCATTTCGTACGCATAGACAATGAGACGGAACATGAACATGGAAGCGAGCACGGGCCAGACGGCGCGCGTCCACGGGGTCGCAATCCAGTCCATTCGTGCGGCGGCGAGCCCGCAGCCGGCGCCAACCAGCGCCAGCACTCTCCATCCAAAAGCGATCGGTAGGTGGACGATTCCGATCAGTACGAGCCCAATGGCGACGATCCAGGCGGCATCGATGAGGCCCTCAAATCTCCAGTGGTGCCAGTTAGGCCCAAGGTTCGCGAAAACTGCGGCGATAGCCGCGAACGAGAGCAGCACGAAAAACGGCAGCCGATAACGCTGTGGCAGGAAGTAGTGCACGCACCAGCCGGCGAGGGCAACGAGCAGGACGCGGACAAGCGCAGTAGTCTCGAGCCTGAGGAGATAGACCAGCGCTATGAAGAGGGCCAACTCGCCGGCTATGGCGAACCAAGCCAGGATGCTTCTCGACTCAGTCCCCGTAGGATCCGCCGACCAGGGAAGAGACAATGTCTTGATCGAATGCACGCTCGCGCGCCTCAACCAGCTGCCGGCGGACATCGACAAGAAGTAGCTTTGGGGCACGCGAAAGATCCGCAAGCTGCTGGTCCCCCTCCCATGGCTCCCATCCCTGACGGGTAATGCGCCCGGTCCTTGGAGCGTTGCCTTGACTTCTTTGAACGAGTCCGGTTCCGCGCAAACGCAGAAGTACATAAGTGTATCAGAGAAAAATCGCTGCGCTGTGCCCGGGGTAACAGCGACCCGTCTCTAAGACGCTTAAATCCAACAAGCTAAATCTGACCGATTGGAAGCCGATCCCGAATGGGATCGATCTGCCCCGCAATCCGCGCCGCGAGCCGAACGCCGATGGCAGCCGACGCTCTATCTGCGTTGTCCCTTAAAGCGTTGCCTCCACTACTTTTTGAACGAGTCCGGTTCCGATCCGATTTCGTTAAAACGCGATAAGGCAGAAGTATTGGTACAAGGTATACCACAAAATAATCACTCCGCTGTGCCCAGGGTAACAGCGGCAGTTCTCTGGGACGTTTAAATCCAACAAGTTAGATCTGATCGACTGGAAGCCGTTGGAATGACCCTCCTTACGGACTGCAAGTGCCATGGCCCAAGAAGGACATTTAGGATTCGGGGTTCATCTCCATACGGCATGCACCCACCGGGGGCGTGGCATGTCACTCCAATGCAGTAGCACCGATATCGGGACACATGGACCAAAAGCGCGGCTGGGCGTGGGAACGCACCCAACGGATAAATTCAGCGCGATCGGTGCGGCGATATGAAAGTACAGGATGCGGAAGGCAAGATTGACGTGGGGCGTCGACTGCGTATCGCTCATGTCATCACCCGTCTCATCAATGGCGGTGCTGATGAGAATACTGTCCATTCCTGCAATTGGGCCGCGCAAGGGGGGCATGATGTTGCCCTGCTACATGGCGAGACGGTCCTGCCGGAAATCATAGCTAAAGTGGACCCGCGGGTGGAACTCATTGGCGTCCCGGGCCTGACTCGCTCCATTTCGCCTGTCTCCGA
Organism: Mesorhizobium sp. WSM4850; assembly: GCF_055811735.1. Taxonomy (NCBI): domain Bacteria; kingdom Pseudomonadati; phylum Pseudomonadota; class Alphaproteobacteria; order Hyphomicrobiales; family Phyllobacteriaceae; genus Mesorhizobium; species Mesorhizobium sp. WSM4850. The sequence goes on from NZ_JBVVPV010000004.1 coordinate 137,068, forward strand.
CATGCGGGCATTGTTGGCGCTCACCCGGAGATTCCGCGCCTTGAATGCCGACATCGTGCATACGCACACCAGCAAGGCAGGCATTCTCGGGCGGCTCGCCGCATGGGCGGCGGGAGTGCCAGCGATCGTTCATGGCGTGCATATCGTGCCTTTCGTCAATGTCGGCGTCGCCGAGCGGTTTACTTATCTCGCCTTGGAAAAGCTGGCAGCGCCAGTCACCAGTGCGTTCATCAGTGTGAGCGAGGGCATCCGCGACTTATGCTTGAGCGCGGGAGTGGGACATCCAGACAAACATTATGTCGTCCATTCCGGATTCGATCTCGATCGTTTTCGCAACGCCGGTCCGCCCGACGGTTGGCGCGATTTGTTGCGCTTGACCCCGGACGCGCCGCGCCCGTCCGTGCTCTTGATGATCGCGGCTTTCGAACCACGCAAGCGACACACGGAATTTCTGGACGCTTTCAACAAAGTCGCCGTCCGGTTACCCGACGCGGTGCTTGTGCTCGCGGGCGACGGGCCGCTTCGCTCGACCGTGGAATCGCGGGCCAAGCAGCTTGGGCTCGAGCGACAAGTGGTCTTTACCGGTTATCGGGACGACCCCGAGCGGCTGATCGCGCTTGCGGACCTCTGCCTGCTCTGTTCCATGCGGGAGGGATTGCCCCGCGTGGTCATGCAATATCTCGCCGGTGGCAAGCCTTGCGTCGCTTGCGATCTGCCAGGTCTTCGCGAAGTGCTCCGCCCTGGTATCAACGGTGTGATTACACCCGCGGATGATTTGGCAGCGATGGCCGACGCCATTGCCGCCCTCCTGGAGGATCGTGCAAGACTGGCCTGCCTCGCCCAAGGTGCCGCCGCGGCGACGGATCTTTCGAACTGGGACGTCAAGCTGATGGGCAAGCGGACCGATGCCATTTACCGCGAGGCTCTTGACCAGCATCGGGCAAGCACGGGAGTATCAACAACACGTCCTATCCGAAATGTGGCGCTTCCGCGATGAACGGGTGCTGCCTATGCGTTTGACGGTGATCGGGCAGCTTGCCGGATTGGTTAGCGGTGCAAACTTTGCCGATTTCGGGGATGAGGTGGAGTGCGTCGATCTGGACGACAAGGGGATCGATGCGCTGAAAGGCAGTGAGATGCCAAAGAGGCATCTTCTTTTTTGCACATGGGACGGGGTTGTAATCTTGGTGGCCGCCCTGGCTCCAGGAACGCTATCCGGCGGATTGATATGATTGAAGCAGAAGTTGCCTCCGCTTATCCGACGAAGACCCCGCGAGCCGAAGCTCTTCCCAGCATACGTGTTCTGCTCGTGCTCCCAACCTATTTTCCTGAGTCATATGGCGGCGGCGAACAACAGGCGCGGCGATTTGCTCGGGCGCTGGTTGAAAGCGGCGTTTCCGCAACCATTCTGGCACCCAGACTGTCGCACTCGACCCCGAAACGGTCCGCCATCGACGGGGTGCCTATCCATCGCCTTCGTTTGCGCGCGGCTCCGTATTTGGGCGGGCGGCATATGCTGTCGTTCCTGTCGTGGTGTGTCCAGGTTTTGATCTGGATGCTGCGCCGTCGCGACGAATTCGATGTCGTACATATCATCCATGCCCGACTTCACGCTGTTCCGGCGGCATTGGCAGGAGCCCTCCTACGCAAACCGGTTCTCGCAAAATTGGCCCGGGGCGGACGGTGTTTCGATCTCGACGTTGTGCGCGAAAAGAAGATCATCGGTCGCTGGGCGTCCGCCTTGATTAAACGTCACGTCACGGCCTTCATCGCCAATAGCCGCCAAATCGCTGGTGATCTGAAGAGACATGGCATCGGCGCGGATCGCATTCATATGATTCCGAATGGGATCGATCTGCCCCGCAAGCCGCGCCGCGAGCCGAGCGCCGATGGCAGCCGACGCTTTATCTGCCTTGGCCGTCTCGATCCGGAAAAATGCGTCGAGCACATGATCGATGCGTTCGCGGCACTTCCCGCCGACGCAAAGGCGCAACTCACCATCCTGGGCGATGGCCAGTGCCGCGTCCCTCTCGAGGAACAGGCGGCCCGGTTGGGCCTTTCCGGCAAGGTCACATTCGCCGGGGCGGTCGAAGATGTGTTTCCCTTTCTGTGGGAGGCTGATTTCTATCTTTCCACCTCGGTGTCGGAAGGCATGTCAAACGCCCTGCTCGAGGCCATGAGCTGCGGCGTGGTGCCGATCGTCACCGACGTCAGCGGTGCGTCCGACATTGTGGAACATGAGCGCGGCGGCTTTCTGGCCCGCTCGCATGCCGAGTTTTCCGGGCTTCTTCGTCGCGCGCTCGGCCTATCGGAAGCCGAGCGCTATGAGATGGCGCAGCACGCAGTACAGACAATCGCCGCGCGGTTCAGCATGGAGAGCGTCGCCCTGCTCCAAATGGAGCTATACTCCACTCTCATGCGGCAGCATGTGACGTCTGAGAGCAACATGCTCGGTACAAAGAGGAGATTCGTCTGGTAGCTGCTTTTGCCAGGCGAGGATCTAATGCACAGACGCTCATATTTGGCCAGTGGACGGAAAGCAGAAAGGGCGGTTTACTCCGTCCTAGTGCGGCGTCGCTTGAATGTTGCCGGTGGCGAGCTGGTCGAGGCGGTTCCCGGCAGAAATGCAGTCAAGCAGAGGCTCTTCGTACGGAAGGGGGATGTATTGGCGACAACCTTCATCAAGCTGGAATGGCGGGGTCATCGATGGCGCCAACAGGATTATGTTCATGGCTGAATCAGCAAACGACGGCGGAGACGCTACCGGTGACCCAAACGGCGCATCGTGCATGGCAAACACTGAGGACAGCAACTCGACAACTAAACCGCGCAAACTGACAGAGCGCATGCTGAAGGGCGCTGCTTGGTCCGGCGTAACCTCGATCGCGCGCCTGGGACTGAAATTCATTTCGGTTGCGATATTGGCGCGGCTGCTTTCGCCGCGGGATTACGGCGTCGTCGGCGGCGCAGTCATCGCCGTGGAGCTTGCGGCGATGCTCTATGGTTTGGGCCTGGCCCAGGCGCTCATCCAGCGCAAGGTCGTCGAGCGAGATCACATAGCAACTGCGCTCGGTGTCTCTCTTACTCTATCTTGCGTGATCGGTGCCGCCTTGTGGCTCGCAGCGCCGTTTGTCGCAGCGTTGATGCGTATCGAAGCTCTAACCGATGTCGTGAAACTGCTCGCATTCACGACTCCGCTGGGTGCCTTCAACTTGATCTGCGAGGCGCTCCTTGTGCGCAACATGAGGATAAGGGCGGTTTCTCTCCGCCCGCTCTTCAGCTTCTCCGTAGCGGTCTTCGTCGTTGCTGTTCCCATGGCGTTCGCCGGATTCGGCTATTGGTCGCTCGTCGCCATGCAGATTGCAGAAGTGTCTGTTGGTGCGCTTGCCTTCGGAGTTGCTGCTCGCAAGCTTCTCGTGCTGCCCGGCTTTTCAGCTCGAGCGTTTCGCGAATTGTGGCCGATGAGCCTTGGGTTCTCGCTCACGCAGCCCTTCGGATACCTGGTGAACAATACCCCCAAGTTTCTTATCGCACGGCTCATGGGCGCCGAGGCGCTCGGTCTTTTCACGCGCGCGGCTTTCCTCAGCGAGAATGCAGGGCATCTCTTCAACGGCATCGTCCGAATTGTTGCATTTCCTGCCATGGCTCAGCTTCAGAATGACCGAGAACGCCTGCGCAGCGGATACTTGAAGGGCCTATCTTTAACGGCACTGGCCACCATCCCGACCAGTGCATTTTCTATCGTTTTCGCGCAAGAGCTTGTCGACATTATGCTTGGTCCACGATGGGACGAGGCCGTCTTGCCCTTTGCCCTTCTTGCGACCAGCCTATATTTTCGGCTTGGTAACAGGGTTAGTTACGCAGTCCTTCAGGCGCTGGGGCAGCCCTATCGCATCATCAAGAATAACTGCGCTGTCGTTGCTATACTCGCACTCGGCATCCTGACGACTTCCGATCATGGCCTCGCCAGCATTTGCACGGTGGTGCTACTGGCTTTCGGCGCTGCTTTTGTGATCACCGTCCGACTCGTCTCCAGAGTTATGGAAATGAGTATCGGTGCTATTCTTAGGACTCACGTTATGCCAATGTCTCTCGCCTTGGTGGTTGTTGCCATCGGCGTAGGTACAAAGGCTATGCTTGTTGGGCAGTCGAGCATTGTCATTGTCGCAATCAGCGCTCTTGCTGTTGTGAACTCAGTGCTCGCGCTACTCTACTTCTTGCCAGAGAAAACTTTGGTGTGGTTTGGTGTAGAAGGAGTTCGAACGCTGCCGTCGCTAAGGTTTGCTTTTCGCCAGTTGGCTCGTTATTACATGTGATCGGGACTAATATGAGACCTCGTGTTCTTCTTATAACTCGTCTTCATACGCAAAATGCGGGCAATGAGGGACTCTCTACAGAGTTCATACGGTACGTAACATCCCGTTTTCCTGCTGCGGATGTTCGAGCTATTGATCGTTACCCACGCTTTTTCGAACAATTTGATCTGAGGGGCATCGGTGGAGGTTCGATCAAGGAGTTTGACGCACTAGCTCACGCGCTGACATTGCGATTTCGCAGGGAGGACGCGCCTTTGCCAGCGAAAGCTGAGTTAAATTTGGTCAAGCTTGACGAGACGGGAAAGGAGCGTCGTGGTCCCTTCCGAAGAGTAAAGCATAAGCTGGCATTGCGTAGGAAATTGGCCGGCATGCGACTAATCGAGAGATCAGTTCCTGTAACCGCTGTGACAGCTTGTTGTACTTCCGATTTAGTCGTTTGGAATCCCGCAGGGGAAATTTGTCCAACCGGCGATCCTCATCAAGTGATGCGGTTGCTTCTGTTGCTTCGAATCGCTCAGTTAAGCGGAAAGAAGACTGTCGCAATCAACCACAGCCTCGAGATCGGGAACAATGCTCTCGGTGCCTTGATTGCTCATGTATACAAGAACCTGTGCTATTTGAGCGTGCGCGACGCAAAATCGGTTGAAGTTGCGATAGATCTTGGCGTGCGCAATTCGATTATTCATGAGGCACCAGATATGGTGTTTCTGGCCTCACAGATATCGGTGCCGGAGGCTGCAAGCGCCATACCCCGCGGGGCGATCGGGCTTGCAGTTAATGGCTTGGGGGCTATGCAGGGCGTGGATGAATGGGCGCGTCTGGCAGAAGGTCTGAATAAGGTCGGGCGTCCCATCGTTCTTGTGTCGAATGCAATCCATCGCGATTTGGCTTTCGCCAGACGCTTGAGTCGGATAATCGATAAATCCACGGTCATCAACTACCAGCCTCGATATCAGCAGCTTCGGTCCATATACCGAAAATGCGATGCCGTCATCAGCAGCCGCCTGCATGCTTCGATTTTGGCGCTTTGCGAGGGTGTCCCGGTCGTTAGCATCGAACCGTCGGTCTTCAAAGTATCAGCGATCTTTCGCCAATTGGATTATCCGCTCGAAACTGAAAGATTGCAGCAGGCTGGTTGGTCTGATCGGGTCCTTGCCAAGCTAGCACGGTGTCTATCGGAGGAGCGATCTTCGATTTCATCGGCTGGTGCAAACGCAATTTCCCAACAGCTGAGAAGGATAGAAGTGGCGTACGCACCGTTCTTTGCGCTTGCATAGGTTGGGCGCGTGTCCACCTGTTGTCGGGCACCTATGCAGGTGATCGGCGAGAAGACCTGAGTAAGCGCTCTTTTGCCTCGGCGCCGGCGTCTTGAAGTTGGATCGGAGCTGGTGTCAGCCCGCGAGTTTATTGCTTGAGTTCTCGGGCGCCCCCCCGGGCATTAGCTCGTCGAGACGCGAGGTGGCCAGAGGTTGACGAACTTGGTGAGTACGTCGGCGAGGTAGGCTCGTGGATCGCCGCCTTCCGATTTCCAGGTTTCGATCAGCGACGCGATGCGGGCTCTCCGATACAATCCGCAGCTTCGCTCCAATCGACCAACGGCGACGGCATCCAGTCTCGACGTCCAGCCGCCCAGCATGCTCACTTTGCGTTCTCTAAACTCAGCTCGGCGATGACAAGGCGCCCTCGCCGTGCGAATACAAAGATCTTCCTCTCAGCTTCTCGATGTGACTCTGAGATGCGCGAATTTGCACCACCACCTGCTCGCAGGCTCGGCAGGCATATTTGGGACGGCGCGTCACCATCGCCCGGTACTGCGCCGGGATCACCTCGAGCCCCTGCAAGGTTTCCTCGCCGATCACATGCCTACTTAAGGCGTTGCGCACGGTCGTTTCCAATCCTGTGTGACAGGAAAAACCAAGTTAGAAAACACCTTTGAGGCGGTCACGCAGTGACTAGCACCAGTCTTTCCGAATAGCCTCGTTCGCGGGATCGGGATCGCGCAGTCGGGCGCAGGTCGCCTCTGTAATGAGAACAATATTTATCTTAATGCAATGTAGGCGAGTTGCAGCTCTGGTTTGTCACGGGTCTGAGTCGCGCGAGCGATAGAAGCTTTTCCGTTGGCATTCTTCTTATCATAGTACTTTGCCGATGTAGTCATACCGAATTCAAGCGCGTTGTATATTCAACATCGATCTTCGTCCTCTAAGATTGAAGGGGTCTTCTACGTGGTGATACCAATCATCTACTAATCAACCGTAAGCGGGGCGACGCAGTAAGACCACGGTCGACGAATAGGGTCGAAAGAGCCAGAAGTATCTATGATAGCGAGCCTTGAAACGCTCAAAGTCCGCAAGAAGGAGATACGGAAAACTTAGAACATGCCGGGTAAGCAGCCGGATCAGCTCCGGTAATGTATGCTGGCTCAGAAGATCGTCCAGATAGGTGCTGTCCGAAACGACGGCCTGTTGCAGGCAGGTGAAATCAGGAAAGAGGCGACAGATTTCGTCGGGGGCTGGCCGGTAGAGCGTATCGATGGGGTCGAGGTGATAGGGGTAGCTGTACGGGCCGGTGACCAGCAGGAGACCCTCAGGCTCCACGATACTGGCGCAGGCGTCGGCAAATGCGCCCGGATCAACCAGATGCTCGAGTAGGTTGCAGCACATGACGAGCCTGGGATGGAGCGCCCTCAGTTGCTCCTGGAAGGCCAGATCCAGTACATCTCCAACCAAGTCCACTCCCTCCTCTTCCTTCATATCGATATTGAGGATACGTACCCCGCGCTCGCGAAGCGGCCGAAACACGAGTAGGTCGACGTGGGGCTGTTCCACCGTCCGGAAGTGGGCGGTCGAGGAGCCGATATTCAGGCAGGGATTCATTGCTTCGCTCGGAATCGAAGCCAAGATCGCCTGAGTGTGCTTGGCTTCATTCGGACGCATCGGCGAGCATTCCCCATCCGCTAGTTACAGTGTGCGAGGGCCTGTCGCCACAGGCCCTCATCGTTAGCACCGTTCGCCTCGTCGTTTGCTCCACCCTCTGCGAATTCAGGGGCCCGGGCTGCTCCACCGAACCTCGTACAGGGTCTCCATGACTCCGGAGCCGTACCTGTTGAAGTCCTTCAGGTCCTCGCTCGTCAGTCGCTCCATCGCAGCAGCGTTTATGTTCTCGGCCAGGAGTGACGCCCAGTAGCTTTTGTCCACTATGCGCATGGTGCGACTTGCAGACGCGGCGGCCTCCTGACCGGGCCCGTAGCTCTTTGGCTTGTGAATATAGGCGTCCTCACGCGGCCGCGGCAGCGCCAGGCGCCCGTACAGGCGATCCAGAAAGCGGAGAGGATGGGCAACCATATCCTCGAACCTGACAAGCAAGTAGTTGTCTCTGGCAGCCTGTTCCTCAAGCATCTTGCCGGCAATGTGGCCGTAGACTCGTCCCGCCATCATGGCCGGCACCCCTCGGCGGTTCCATGAATCGCAAAGGCCGTAGCCGTTCCTCACCAGCCCGACGAAGATCGTCTCTTCGAACTGCTTCTCGATTTCAGAGTTCAGGAAGATGTCGTACTCAGTCACCTTGAAGAGGACGTGGCGCGCGAGCGCGAGATCGAGCCCCCTTTCCTTCCGCAGCTGGTAGTCAGCGGCGATCGACGCTTGGACGCTCCTTTCCAGACGCTTCTGAAATCGCTTCGCGTAGAACACTGACCTGGAGGCAAGCTTGCCCGCCCGGACTCCCAGACGCCGATAGACCTTTGGAGGAAGATTCCAGCCGCCGTTGTAGTAGAACTGCCAAAACTCATCGAAGGTCATGAGGACGCCGGGCGAAGAGCCGATCATATTCGCCAGAATGTTCGACCCGCCGCGGCCGAAGGAATTTATGACAATGGCTCGATCCATTCTGGGGTCCAGGGATTGCGGTTCGGTGCGCTATTGACCTGTCTGAGTGTATTGGGCGATAGTATTTCCTAACCCTCGCGTCGTAAAGGCTCGCGTCACTGTACCCGTAGCGCGCGTGTTTTTGGTCGTCGACCATCGTCAGGAGCGCGCCCGCTTCATCGCCGCGTGCCGGACAGCACTGCAAGCGCTACTCGTACCACACGAAAACGCATGGGAAATCGGCTTGGCTATTCCGCTTGCCTAGCTCGGATTGAGCTACTGGGCTCTGGTGATCGCGGCCATGGCCGAGGCAATTTTTCTTTCTGGCATTTACTTGATCACTGCGCGACAATATCTCGCCATGCCACGCTTCGACCTGCAGTCCTACCGCGAGATCCGCACGCAGAGCCTGGGATTTTCCTTGGCTGGAGTTTTGGCCTTCGGCGGCCAATACATGGACAAGATCATCGTCGCGCGTTTGCTCGGGACCGCGGAGCTTGGCATCTACACGAGGGCGTTCACTCTAATCGCAATGCCGGCGAATCTATTCGGAAACCTGAGTAGAACGGTCGTTTTCCCGTTGCTGTCAAAAGTGCAGACAGACGAGGCCAGGCTGCGCAGCGCCCAGCTGAAGGGCTATGCCTTGACCGCAGCCCTCACTCTACCAACCAGCGCGTTCCTGTGCTGCTTCGCCAAGGAGATCGTACTGACAATGTTCGGCCCTAGATGGGTGGACGCAGTGGTTCCGATTGCAGTATTTTCCGCGGCAATGTATTTCCGGGTCGCATTTAAATTATGCGGCGCCGTTATGCTCGCCACAGGCAGTGGCTACCGCAGCGCGTCCATGCAGATTTTCCATGCGGCGCTTGTCATATCATTCGTATTTTTAGCGGCGCCTTACGGAGTGAGTGCGGCAGCGGCGGCGGTGTCGGGCCATTCTAGTGACTTTCGTCCTTTATTCCTTCATTAGCTGCCGCATGACCGGATTGCCATTCGTGGATTTCGTGCTCGTCCATATCCCGCCAATTGTCTTTCTGCCGTCATCTACGCTGCCGGTTCTGCGATCAGGATGCTGTTCGCCGGCTCGCCGTACTATCTTGTGCTGGCGATCGGCGCTTTTATGATAGGCACGCTATCTGCCGTTACTCTCTATTTGAGAGCTTCGCTTCTGTTCGGGAAATGCGGAGTGGAAGTCCTGCAAGCCGTAACGTCCAAGAAAGCAGCATGGCTCAATTGGATTCCACGCTGACTTACGACCGAATGCCACCCTTCACGGTGATTCTAACTGTCGTGCTGTAAATCAGCAGGAGCGCGCGCGGTGACCGCCGTATGAAACCTTCCCGTCCGACATGCCTTTAAGAAAGCCGCAGCTTTACGAAGAGCCGAGTCCTTCGGAAAGAGCGCACCGAGCCTTCCACCTTCAGAAGCCGAAAGCATGCGGGCCGCAGTCACCTCAAAGCCAAGCACCGTAAACAGATTGCCCAAGGTGAGCGGGGTCCACGAATGCAGATGCATGTGGGGATTGTTTGACCATGAGCGATGCTGCGGAGCAATGATCGGCATCTCGCACGGTACGAATACCCTTATCTCGCCAGAGGGCTTTAGGACGCGCAACATTTCTCGGAGCACCATCGAAGGGCTGTCGACATGCTCGAGAGCGTGATAGCTGATAATTTTGTCTATCGTGCTGGACGGGATATCCGCAAGTGAGCCAACAACAAGGTCCAAATGTGCAGACGCCTGCTTAGCAGCGGTCTCGTTGATCTCCACGCCAATTCGCTTCACCGCTGGCAAGCACGAGAGGATACTGCCTGTCCCACAGCCGAAATCCAGAACGACATCCGTATGGCTGCTGAAATCCTCAAAAAGCCTTGCTCTAGATTTCTGTACGGTATCGGTTCGGCTACTGCCCCGCTGCTCAAAATATTGCGCGCCTTTTGGACCTGTATAGAGCGTATCGGATCTTGAATGCATCTACCAACACTCCAAGGATCAATAGCATACGGTGAACTGGCTGGTGGTCCAAGCGCCCTTCGGGCAGGCCTCGCGAAAGCGCGCCCTCTAGCGCGCAGAATAACGGCCGCTCTGTTCCGGACCGGGATGATAACCGGGATGTTCATGCTGTTCCAGTCCCACTATCCGCCCGAGACGTAGCCACGCTTGCGGCCCCTTTGCCCTGCGGTAGTAGGTGCAGTACCGCGGATGGATGGAGCGACCCCAGTTGCTCTTGCAGCGCCGGCTTCAGCATGTCTTCAACCAAATTGACGTGGGACTAATCCACCGTCCGGAAGTGGCCGTCGAGGAGCCGATATTCAGGCAGGGATTCATTGCTTCGCTCGGAATCGAAGCCAAGATCGCCTGAGTGTGCTTGGCTTCATTCGGACGCATCGGCGAGCATTCCCCATCCGCTAGTTACAGTGTGCGAGGGCCTGTCGCCACAGGCCCTCATCGTTAGCACCGTTCGCCTCGTCGTTTGCTCCACCCTCTGCGAATTCAGGGGCCCGGGCTGCTCCACCGAACCTCGTACAGGGTCTCCATGACTCCGGAGCCGTACCTGTTGAAGTCCTTCAGGTCCTCGCTCGTCAGTCGCTCCATCGCAGCAGCGTTTATGTTCTCGGCCAGGAGTGACGCCCAGTAGCTTTTGTCCACTATGCGCATGGTGCGACTTGCAGACGCGGCGGCCTCCTGACCGGGCCCGTAGCTCTTTGGCTTGTGAATATAGGCGTCCTCACGCGGCCGCGGCAGCGCCAGGCGCCCGTACAGGCGATCCAGAAAGCGGAGAGGATGGGCAACCATATCCTCGAACCTGACAAGCAAGTAGTTGTCTCTGGCAGCCTGTTCCTCAAGCATCTTGCCGGCAATGTGGCCGTAGACTCGTCCCGCCATCATGGCCGGCACCCCTCGGCGGTTCCATGAATCGCAAAGGCCGTAGCCGTTCCTCACCAGCCCGACGAAGATCGTCTCTTCGAACTGCTTCTCGATTTCAGAGTTCAGGAAGATGTCGTACTCAGTCACCTTGAAGAGGACGTGGCGCGCGAGCGCGAGATCGAGCCCCCTTTCCTTCCGCAGCTGGTAGTCAGCGGCGATCGACGCTTGGACGCTCCTTTCCAGACGCTTCTGAAATCGCTTCGCGTAGAACACTGACCTGGAGGCAAGCTTGCCCGCCCGGACTCCCAGACGCCGATAGACCTTTGGAGGAAGATTCCAGCCGCCGTTGTAGTAGAACTGCCAAAACTCATCGAAGGTCATGAGGACGCCGGGCGAAGAGCCGATCATATTCGCCAGAATGTTCGACCCGCCGCGGCCGAAGGAATTTATGACAATGGCTCGATCCATTCTGGGGTCCAGGGATTGCGGTTCGGTGCGCTATTGACCTGTCTGAGTGTATTGGGCGATAGTATTTCCTAACCCTCGCGTCGTAAAGGCTCGCGTCACTGTACCCGTAGCGCGCGTGTTTTTGGTCGTCGACCATCGTCAGGAGCGCGCCCGCTTCATCGCCGCGTGCCGGACAGCACTGCAAGCGCTACTCGTACCACACGAAAACGCATGGGAAATCCGATTTCTGAAAAGAGGTACTAGGACGGGCGAAGTTCATCACATTGAACTCGCGGGAGACGACCTGACCAAGTGGGTTCCGGCGCGCGGATAGATCTTCGGAGCAAGCTAAGCGCCTTGTAGCAGAATTGCCAGAACTTGTCTGCGGCCATCTTACGGTAGAGAGAGAGAGAGAGAGAGAGAGAGAGAGAGAGAGAGAGAGAGGCAGCGTTCATGTTGACCCGTATGTTCGAGCCCCCTCGACCGAACGAATGACGATAACGGCTCGTTCCATAGTATCTCGATGCTCGCAGACCACTCCGTTTCGAAGGATTCTGTTGCCCTTCGGCGCGCCGCAGGGCGCCATTGAAAAGCCAAACTAAAGCGGCGAATTGTTTTTTGCGAGGAGAAGCGCAATAATCGGTAACGGGCGTCGTTGTGCAGCCTTAGCTCGAAACCAGCGGATATTGGCGCGATGTGAGATATGTAAGGCACACGATAATGACCAACCGCATTTCTCGCCGGGATTTGGCACGGGCCGCATGCGCCGCCCTTGTGCTGACCGCATCCGGTCGCTCGGGATGGGATGCTCGGGCCGCCGGCCCGGCGCAAGGCTCGCTGCCGGAAGCTGACTCCTGGCGTCCTGGTCTGTTCCCGGAAATGATTGTGAAATCCTGGTTTCAGGAGGATCTGGCCGAAGGCGAAATCTCCTCGTGGCAATCCGGCGGCGTGAAGCCGGTGGCTGCGGTGCAAGCCGGGCCCTCCCTGCGCCCAACAAAGCTTCCGAATAACGGCGGCGTCCTCTTCAAGAAGGGCACGAAACAGGCGTTGACCTGGCCAGTCGATAAGGATGCCCCCTATCTCCACCGGTGGTGGCTCGTGATCGCCCGGTGCCATTCGGTGAACAGCACCGGTGCGGATAACGTTTCCGTTCTTTGCGTCAATGGCGCGGAGGGTGGCCCGGTGCATCGCCAGCCCCAGGTCTGTTTCAAGCCCTCGGCCGGCACATTCGTTTCGCGGCTCCATGACGGCAAGCTCAAGAGCGAGGAAGGGCAGTACTCGACCGATTTTGACGACTGGAATGTCATGGTCGGGTACCGCCGCGGATTCGTGATGCAGGCTGTGGTGAATGGGGTCAAGACGGCCGGCCAGGCGATTCATGCATTGAAACCCAACCTGATGAAATCGCAGAGCTTCATGGGCGATGTGAATAAGCCGATGAGGGCCGATGTCGCGATCGATTGCGTCATCATCGGGCAAAGCGAACTCAATGATGCGCAGATCGACAAGCTCGTGGGTTGGGCCATGTGGCGCGCCGGCAGGCAAGCCGACCTGCCCGACGATCATCCCCATAGAAAGAGCCCGCCTTCGGCGGTGGATGCCAGCGACAATCCCGCGCGCTATGCCTTCGATTCGCAGGCTTGGGCAAGTTGGGCGGCGGTTGATACAAGGACGAACCAAGCCCATCGCGGTCAGGCGGCGCCCGATATCAGCGGCTATACGACGGTGTTCTTCGACGATTTCGAGACCAACACCATTGTCGACGATCTGACAGGCGCACAGAGCAGCGGCTGGTTCGCGCCGACGCACCTCACCAATATCGGCGGGGATGCGAAGGCACAGCGGATTTCCGGGACGCCGTCTTCATACATTCACGATGCCGAGAGCCACACGCTGTCGCTCCGTCTCGTCCACAACAAGGTTTGGCGGACCGGAGCGTTTTCTTCGGTCAACAACAACGGCCAAGGTCGGTGGTGGGGAAAAGGAATATTCGAGATCCGCGCCAAGTTCCCCAAGCTTTCCGCGCCGCGCCCGGGCTTCTTTCCTGCCTTCTGGGCCTATGGCAAGGAGCACCTGTTTTGGCGGACGCGGAATCGTCTGGAAACTGACTTTTGGGAATATGGGGCGGAGGACGGAACGTGGATCAATATCAGCCAGCATGTGCATAAGCCGGCGCTTGCCTATCCCGATCCCCAAATCGCCGCCGCTGACGTGCGCAGGAAGATCGCCGGCTACCCGATCGACCAATCAAACGGCTTCCCCAACGCGATAGACATATATAACGGCGAGTTTCATACGTGGTACGCCCAGATCGAAGATAATTACACATACTTCGTGATTGATGGCTATGAAGTGGCACGTTGCCCGACGACGCTGGAGCTTGCCGCGCAAAAATACATCATGGTCGATTTGGGCTTTCGATCCGGCAGGGGCGGAGTCTTGCCGGATCCATCCGAAACTTACGACATGGCCATAGACTATATTCGGGTCCGCCAGAAGGAGTCGGACCTTGCGGAGGTGCCTGCCGGCTTCGCGCGATTGCCAGAGCTTTCCGGCTCTGCCTCAATCGGAAGCACGCTGAGCGTACAACCGAATGTGCCAGCGTCGCATCTGGAGTACCTTTGGTATCGTGACGGAGTTCCCATCGTCGGCGAAACTGCTGCAACATACAAGCTCAATGCAAGGGATGCTGGGCACAGGATCCGGTGCCAAGTGCGTGCGCTCTCTTTGCTTGATCAGCCGGAAGCCTGGACAGCCGAAGCGGACGTCGTAGAGAGGTAATCGTGCAAATGAGCTTTCGCGGCTTGACTATGGCATCATCTGCCCGAGCAAAAAGGACAGGCGGCAGGGTCTCCTCTTAGTTCCTTTTTCGCCCCGGGAGAAACATATGAGTCCGTCCGCCTATGATCGCTTGACGGTGAATAGCCCCAACCCGGCTGCACGGTTTGCGCAGAGAAGCCGGCATGAAAGGGGTATCCGACTTGTGAAGCAACATCTCTCTCCAAGCAGCGCTATCCTCGACTACGGATCCAACAATGGCGACTTTCTTAACACGCTGGCCGGCGGGGGCTGGTCAGGACCGCTTTACGGCTATGATCCCTATGTGGCGCCAAAAGCCCCATCGTTCACGCCGGTAGGGAGCCTGGGAGAGATACCTGATGAGGTACTAGACGCGGTGCTGGCCTTTGAAACCCTCGAGCATGTCGACGAGAACGTATTAGAGGAGTTCATCTCGTTCTGTGAGCGCTCTCTTCGGGCTGGTGGAGTTCTGATCATCTCCGTGCCCATCATGGTTGGGCCTATTCTCTTGCTCAAGTACCCCAACGCCGTTTTCATAAACAAGTCGCGATGGCGATACAGCGCCCGGGAGCTATTCCGTGCGGCAATTCTCTGGCAACAGGTCCCACGGAGCAAGTCCGGCGCCTATCTCGATCACAAGGGGTTTGACTACAGGGTGCTTCGACAGAGACTCGCCTGCCGCTTCGCCCCGATCTCGATCGGATATTCTCCATTTCCGGGCTTGGGCCCGGCCCTAAACTCTCAGGCTTTTATGTGCTTCCGGGCGATGAGCACGAGCGATCGTATCTGAGGTGAAATTGGAACCACCGCCACGGATATGTCCCTTGCTTTTCTCAAAGGCTTTCTGCGGACTGAATGAGTGCACTGAGTCCTGCGCGGACCCATCCCCCTTGATGTCCCGCCGAAATTCAGCGCATTGCCGGTCTTCTCGGGCGAGGCTTCACCAGTCCAAGAGCTGACTGTCGTATCGAACGTGATTGCGTCGCAATAGAGTGTCTCTGGTATCGCGACGGCGTTCCGATCGTGGACGAAACCGGCACAAGCTATGAGCTCAGTTCGCGGGATACCGGGCATAAAATTCGCTGCCATGTTCGCGCGGTCTCTGTTGCTCAACCAGCCAGAAGCCTGGACACCGGAGAGCGAGACCGTCGGCTAGCCCGCATCGACCGCACGCCGTCGGGATGCGTCACCACTCTCGTCGGACTGCTGATGAGTTCTGCCACCAGTAAGCCTCCCCGCAGCCGAGGAGGATGAGCTTTCCCAACAGGCGGAAACCTCTTCGATATGCGATTGCCACAGCGGGCGGAACGATGGGGTCGTCGGCTGGAGGGTGAAGTGTTTCTCCGCGGGCTGGCATTGATACATCCAACAAGTTCTGTTTCCGGGAAAGAGAACATGCTAAAAGAATATCGCGCCGCGAGGGGGCTGTGATGCGTTATCTCCTCACATTCGCGATACTGAGCCTCTTCCTGCCAATCAGGCTCGGGACGGGTCTTGTATTGCTGCGTCCGTTCGAGGTGATCGTATTGCTGGCGCTCATCATTGGCCTGGCGACGGGGCGTTGGCGAAATTTGGCTTTTTCAGTCGGTTTTCTGCTGCTCCTGCCCTTCTTCGGCTGGCACTTGGTCTCGGCCTTCAGCGTAGACGCGAAGAACGGCCTGCGCGAGCTGTTGCAGATGTCCACTGTGGGCGCCTTTGCGTTCGCCATCGCACAGGAGGCTAGATGGCTCGAGACGCAGAAGGCCGTCAACATCTTGCTTTTCGGCATGGTGCTGATTCTCGCCTATACGATCACCTGGCATGTGGCTCATGGCTACTCGGTCGGCTGGAAGCACTTGGCCGACCCAAGGCTCGTATTCACCTTCCTTCCAATTGCGCTCGCGGGACTCCTCCTCTTCGCCAAACGGGGCAAGCGGAGCGCCCTTTGGTTTGCATGGGCAGGGATACTTCCCCTGCTCCTGCTATCCGGGGAACGCAAGGCGTTTTTGATCTATCTCTTTCTGACCGCTGCGCTTCTGATGCGCGGACGGCTCGCTGCAATGGTACCAGCGATCGCCGCCGGCTTCGTGGGTCTTTTCATGTTATCGATCATGGTAGACAACGCCTATGTCGAAAAGCAATTGCAGACCATCGTCAATCCGCTGAGCATGGGGCAACACGAATATTTGGCCGCGACGGGGAAATATGCCCCTGGTGACACGCCGAGCAATGTCCAGCGCGCGTTTGCCTTCACTCTGTCCAGACAGCTTATCTCCGAACATCCATTGATGGGCGTGGGCACGAACAAATTCAAGAATATTATCGATACGGAGTTCAGCAATCTTCCTGGCGAGTTGCGGCTGGGGATACATGGCGAGTTTCAACGCATCCTCACCGAGAACGGCATCATTGGGCTCAGCCTCTATATTCTCATATGGATTGCTGCATGGTTTCGCTTAAGCCGTACTCTAAGCTGGGCACTTTTCCACGGGTTGATCGGAGCGGCCCAGGCACGGCTTCTGCCCCTCGTGCTTCTTGTACCCTGCGCCTTTTACGTTGGAACAGAAGCCTCCGGCACACGAGCTTTCGTCACGCTGAGTCTTGTCTCGCTCCTGCCTGAATTGACGCGGCACGGGCTTTGTCTATCATTGCGCAGGACGCGGAGGAGCCATCCCGGGAGCATGAGACATCCCCGATTCCTCGGGAGCCCCTTGCCAGGAAACACGAGATGAGTGTTTCAGTTATCATGACATGCCACAATGAAGAACGCTTCATCGTGCAGGCAGTGGAAAGCGTGATTAATCAGACCGCGTCGAGCCACATCAAAGAGATCATCATTGTCAATGATGGCTCGATGGACGGCTCGTCGGAAGTGATTGCATCGCTGGGTCGCAGGGAGCCGCGCGTACATGTCCTGACGACGGCGGGTATCGGGCTTTCATCGGCGAGGAATCTTGCCATCAGACATGCTGCCGGCGATCTTATTGCAATTCTCGACGGCGATGACTTCTGGGCAGAGGACAAGCTTGAGCGTCAATTAGCCGTCTTGGGCAATGGCTGCAAGGCAGGTCTTGTCTATGGCGATTTTGTCGATTTTTCCGCTCCGGATCTGTCCGATGCTCTACACGTCGCCGTGCGCCGCTATCGCGCGGACCAACGCGATACGCTGCCGACATATTTTCTGCTTGATGGGCCGATTGTTCCTTCCAGTATGGTTATGCGGCGGGAGATGGTCGAAGATATCGGGGTATTCAACGAGGCGTTCAGGGCTGGAGAGGATACAGAGTTTTGTATGCGCGCAGCCGAGCGTTGGACATTTCAACATGTGGCCGGAGCACTCGTCTATAAACGGCGCCATGGCTCGAACATAACCCGCAGACTCGACGCGCTTCTGCCGGTAGGCGAAGGCCTCACGCGAGAATGGGTCATGCGGCGGCCGGAGCTTACGCACCTCGCGCGTCGGCGCAACGCGCGTCTGTACGCAAAGGCGGGCAATGATTGCGTGGCTCAAGGCGAAATGAAACGTGGAGCGCGCTTGCTCATTCGCGCGATGTGGCACGATCCATTGTCATGGCGGGTGTACGTTTACTTTTTTCTTTGCGCCCTGCCGAGGGGCATGGATCCGCAGGTGCGCCGTGCAGCCAAGCTATTGTTCTACCGCGCCTTGCGCAAAGACTTTGCTGACGGCTCTTAATGATGCTGGCGGAATGGCGAGAGTTCGAGCATCTCATGCGGCAGCCCTGGAATCTTTCCATAGCGATTATTCTGTACCGCGACACAGGACCATAACGGAGGCGAAATCAGAGCTCTCCGCGGTCGCCAAGTCGCTCTTAATGCGGGTAAGAACTTGAAAGGTGTCCAGACCCCACCACTGAGCCCTCACCACAAGCGCAGGAGAATTCCACACAAGATCGGGCCGTTAGTTGCGACAGTAAATACGAGGGCAAGAGAATCGGAGCGCTTCACTATCACATGCGAATTCTTTACTTCATCAACGGATTCGATCCCGGTGGCGCCGAGCATGGGCTGCTGACCTTGCTGCAAGCAGGATTTTTCAGCGGCCACGAGCTGAAGATTCTAGCCTGTTGCCGTGGTCGCGGGGCTCTTGCCGATGAAATCGCCGCAAATATCGGAGAGCACAATCTTATCCTGACGTCGCAGAGCGAAGTGCCTTCCTTGCGCATCTTCGTGAGCACGTTCTTTGTAATGTTGCGCCTCATCCGGGAGTGGCGGCCGGATATGGTTGTGTTGTCGCTCAAGCAGGCCAATCTCCTGGGACGGCTAGTTGCGATGTTCGCTCCTCGGCTTCGCTGCGTTTCATTCGAGCACATCGCCCGTTACCGCTCCCGGCGTGCCGAAGGCGTTTATGGCCCTGTGCTCAAGGCGCTGTCCTGGCGTGTCGACGAAATCTGGGCTGATTGCGAAAATACGCTGCAGGAGACGCAAGCATACTTCCTGCCCCGCAGGCGCCGGTCGCATGTGGTGCCTCTGTTTCGTGCCGATGAGGCTTCCTCCCACAAGCGCGACTACGCGCTTCACACACCCTTGCGCCTTGCTGCAGCCGGACGCCTTATGGCGCGAAAGAATTTTGACCGCCTGATTGAGGCCATCCGAATGCTCCAAGACCGCGGCGTTTCGGTAAGCCTCGATCTTTACGGCGACGGGCCGGAACGGCAGGCGCTTTCGCGCAAGGCGGATGAGCTCGGCATTCGAGATCGCGTGCATTTCCATGGATATGTCGCACGCTGGTTCGAGCGGGCCTGTGATCGTGACATGTTCATCAATCTGTCCGATACGGAAGGGTTCTGCATCGTCGTCGCGGAGGCGATGCTTGTCGGGCTTCCGGTGATCGCGACCGACGTCGGCGGTATTCGGGATTACGGGAAGCATGGAGAGAATATGCTGAAGCTTACTGTGCCCTCAGCGGAGATGGCGGTGACCCAAGTGTTATTGCTCGCGGGCGATGAAACGCTCCGCAGAGAGATCGGAATACAGGCACGACACGATATGCTGGAGGCCTATTCGCAGGATGCTTTGCGTGTCCGCGCTACGGCGGTGTTGGGTGGCGGAATGTAATGACCGGCAAAGCACTGGCGACCAGGATAGCCGGACCGATCGTGAATTCCGACTGCTCGGCATCCCACCTGTCCGACATGGTTCTCGACCTGGCCCTTCTCCCAGTCCGATGCCAGCGCGCAGCCCACCGGCTGGAGGAAGCGACGATGTATCGCCGGTCCTTGCCGACGAACACCATCCTGCGGCTCGCGCGGATAAGCCCGGACGGAGTTTGTTCGTCAAAGCCTCCTTGGGCTATCTGCTCAAGACAAAAACAATGCCTGCTCCACAACTAGGCCTGGTAATACTGACTATAGCGTTCACTGTAAAATTCGGCGCTGCCGAACTTTTGGTACCGCTTGATTCTTTTCATATCGACCTTGTTGAGCAGAACGCCGATGCATTTATCCGCCAGGATCGGGTTGTTGTCGAGGATTTCGCGCACGAATGTACGAGCGGTCACACCCCATTCAACAACCAGAACAAGGCCGTCGAGGTGCTGGACAAAGGACCTCACGTCCGCGACTGGAGCCAACGGGGGCAAATCAACGACGACGTAATTGAACATAGGGCCGACCTTGAGCAGAAAGTCGCCCATTTTCTCGATAGGCTGCATGGTGTTTGCGAGCTTTTGTTGGCTCTGGTTCACGCCGGGCAGGAACCTCAATGGCAATGACTGATGGGCCAGCAAATCTCTCGGATTGAGTTCTCCAGCCAACAAGTTGGCCAGGCCTCGTTCCCAGCCGTTGGCTAACATGGGGGACAAGCCCGGATTGTGGATATCGGCATCGATCAACAACGTCTTACAACGCTGCATAGCAAGAACCATCGCTAAATTAGCAGCGACCAGAGACTTCCCTTCTCCCGGGAGGCAAGAAACGATGCCGAGCGCCTTGGTGCTCTTCCTTGGTAACTCGACGTCAACAGCGACTTTCACAGTTCGCATCGTTTCAGCGAATTCCGAGCGCGGATGTTGCTCTACCCAGTTGAAAGCGCTGTTCCCCACCTCGATGAATGACGGCTCTCCGGCCGCACGATCGTGATTGTTTCGGCGAATTGGCTTCCCGTCCAGCAACGGGATCATTCCGAGCGTCTGAAGTCCTAGTTCATCGCGCACTTGAGCCGTCGTGCGGAAAAAGCGCTCCCGGTACTCCCGAATTCCGCCCACACCGGCGCCAACCATGCCGGCGAGCACGACGCAGAACGCCAACGTAAGACTGCTGTTCGGAGAACTCGGTCTGCTGGGGTTTGGTGCCTCCGAGATAGTCCGCGCCTCCGTCAACGCCATCGAAAGGTTCTGCAGGCTCGCTTGGTACTGCTGCAGGACCTGTTCATATTGCGACTTGAGAGAGGACGCCTCAAGTTCGAGCTGGCGCAAGGTAACCAGCGTTTCCTTGGTAAGCGTATTGTCTTTTCGGAACCTGTGGATTGCGAGCTCGGCATCGACCGATCGCTTCCGCACCGTCTCGACCTCTTCCGCCAGTGCGCCGCGAGCTCGGATAATCGACTCGTCTTTGGCTCCGACTTGGTCAGAGATATAGATTTCTGCATACTTACTGGCTACTTTTTGCGCCATTTCGGCGCTAGGCGACCGAAATTGGACTTCCAGAACGTAAGAATCCCCTACACGAGCTACGGTTATATTCTCAGCCAGAATGCCAAATGCCTGCCATCGAGGATCGGATCCTCGCGCGGCACTCGATTTCACCGGCGCTCCGCTTGCTTCGGAACTGCCGATGAATGGCCACCGAGCGACCGATCCCGTGAGACTGTTGAGCAATGAATATGGCGCTGACAAGAAAGAGCGATCGGTAGCAAGACCGAGGCTGTCAACGACCTTTAGCCCGATGCGGTCGGAACGCAACAATTCGACCTGACTCAGCATCATCGGGTCAACCGGTGCGGAGCTTCCGCTCTCTGTTAACTCCGTCACGACGGATGGCTGGTTCTTGTCGATCAGGATTCTGGCGGTCGACTCGTACAAGGGCACCTCGGCCCAGAGATACGCCAGCCCCAGCACAAGTCCTGCGAGCGCGCATGTAAGGACGAACCTCAGCTGCCGTTGCGCTGCCGCCACGAGTGTTTCGAGATCAATCGTTCCCCACTGAGGATCGCCGAATGGAAAGGCAGAATCCGGGTGCTTTTCAACTTCGCGGAGCATAAGCCTTCAAACCCGTGGAATGAGACTGGCAGCGCATTGGTAGTGACAAATTCCATACCACATTATCTGACTAAATGTCTGCAAATTCAGTATCGACGCCCGCGGAGCACAGGCGCACCGCTCGGGGCGGGCACAGCCCGCTCTTCGCTAAAGGCGAAACTCCTAACCTCGATGCAATAAACGAAACCTCACGCGGACTGCCGCAATTCCGCTGCATGTCGTAAGCTCCAATTGAAGGAAGAAATTGAGTCGTATTGCCAAATGGCAAAACATCTGAGCAAGAGATTCCAGGCTCCGGTTGAGCCTGTCCTGCGAGAAACAGGAATGGCTCGTCGATCACAGACGCGCGATAACGATCACCTCAAGGGTCCTGCGCGCATCTGGCGCCTCGCGGAAAGCCTCTCCGCTGCCCGCATGAGACAGGTTGCAGTCACATTTTGTTTCGTGGTGTGGGGTGTGATCTTGCTGATCGGCCTGCTCTAGCAGCCAGAGCCTATAAAGGCGGAGAGTGGCCCGCCTCACTTTCTAAGTGGCTCGGCAGTTGCTCCCTTTCGGACTCATCGCGCGATGTGTGACTTGGGAGTCTCCGATTCTTTGGAGACCGAGCGCCACACTAGCAGCATGACAGCAACAAAGTACCCGATCTGTATCAAGATCCCACAAATTAACGTTTGGACAAACGTGACCCAAGGGGAGGCGGTGAGCAAATATATACTGATGGCGAATGCCAACAGTACTATGATAAGCCCTCGCAAAAAAAGCAAAAAGGAAATCTCCTTCCCACTCGCAGCCGCTGGCGTGACGCGCTCCTTGGCTATCCAGCCTCAGCGCATTAACCATCATAACATATCGGAACGGGTCAGAGCGATCAATATATTAGCAGGTGCGAATAAAGATGCCCCAACCTATGCCCGGACGCGCTTGCTTCCAGGCGCGACCAACTCCCGTTCGGCGGCCAAGAGAGGTTGCCACACGGACTGGCCCTGCCATGCGATCTGGATTTAGGCAGAGGCTGAGTCGCGTTGTGTGCGTCAAGTTGAGCAAAATGGGACGGCTTCGACGTTGGTGTGTCCGCCGCGCAGCTTCCGTGTTTAGCGAGCGGCGGACATGGCGGCGCCGCCTCAGGCAGGCCAATGCCGCGACGAACGCGACCGCCATCAGCAGGTTGCGCGCGACCGGCTGCTCGCTGGCCGGCGGTGTCGCTTCCGATCGGCGACACGATGGTGACGTCAGCCATAGCGTTTGCGGCTCCACGACTGCGCCAGATTGACGACCAGGAGCATCGCGAACGATAGCAAAACCATGATCGCCGCGATCGCGGTGGCCGCCGGATAGTTGTATTCTTCACAGCCGGATGATGATCAGGGTGGGGCGATTTCGGAACATCGGCTGCCTTGTTGCCGTTGTTCAGAGCGTAAATTCGCCTCAAAAGAATGGCATTGTGAGAAAGGTCTGCGTCGATATCATGCTCAAGCATTGCGGGGTGATCGCGAATGTTGAATAGATCGGTGCGCTGGATGCGGGCAGGCAGCTGCGCTGCGCTCGCATGCGTGTTTTTGTTGTTCGCAAACGCGAATCTGTCGAATGGCCTTGCCCTAGCAGAAGAGTACAGTGTCGGCGAGTACCGTCTGCAGACTGGCGACGTGATCGGCTTCGCTGTCATAGGCTATCCCGAGATGCAAAAGCGAGCTGTGATCGACCAAAGCGGTGTAATTATGTTGCCGGTCCTAGGCCCCCTAAAGGTTCTCGGGAAGACAATAGAGGATGTTCGCAAGGAGGTAATTGAGGTTTTAAAACCAAAATCCCTTCCGCAACGATCCGCCGACGGCACTGAGACTTGGACTGGTTTTTACCAAGATCAGATTATTGTTGATATTGAGGAATACCGACCCGTCTATATTGACGGGGACATTGCCTCTCCCGGGATTCAGCCCTTCAGACCAGGAATGACTGTCCGACAAGCTGTGGCGGCTGGCGGCGGCTACAAACTCGGTCGCGGTGAGCTTGAAAACCCTGAAATGACAGCAGCGGACCTTGGCGGCCGCCTCCACATTCTGCGCATCAAGTACCAGGAAAGCGAACTCAAAGCTGCTCGCATAGAGGCGCAGCTGAGCGGCGCCAGAGCGATTGAGGTTCCGGACGCAGAACGTGACTCGAGCCTCGAGCCTCGTCGCGACGAAGCTTTGCAGCAGGAGGGGAAGCATCTTGAAGCTGTCTATGCGGATCAGGAGAAGGAGCGCGCTTCGATTAAGTTGGCCACAACCAAGGCGGCGGAACGAATGGGCTACCTGAAGGAGCAGCAGAAGGCGGATCAAGCGGGCGCAGCCACAGATGCGGCGGAACTTGATCGCCTCAAGAAGCTCTTCGAAAAAGGTCTGATCCAGATCACGAGCGTCAACGATGCTCAACGCGCAGTGCTCTTGTCAGCGACCCGCGCTTTGCAAACCAACGCTGAGATCGCTCGACTTGAACGCGACCAAGGGGATTTGCAGCGCAGTCTTGATAAGTTTATCGACCAGGGTCGAATTGACCTGTTGGCTGAACTGCAGACTGAACGCGCGGCGATGACGCAAATGCGCGCTGAGATGGATTCATTGACCAAACAAATCGCCTACGTGATGCAGATGCGCAGCGACCTTGTAGGCGAAGGGGACCGAATTACGATCGGTGTAACCCGCTCCACTGACGGACAGGCAGCAACGACCGAGGCGACAGAAGATACTCTGCTTGCTCCGGGAGACACCATCACAATTACGCTGAAGGCCGCACCAGGAGCGGCGGTCGCGAACTAAGTAACTAAGTATTGCATAGAGGCGGCGCGCAGTTGCACGTGTCCTATGGAAATGTGGTCCGGGCCAAGATCGTTCTGGTGGCCGCTCAGGGTCCGGGCAGCGTGCGCCGCCAAAGCCTGGCATCAAGCATCTAGCTTGAACAGCTCCGGCTCGGTAGGTCCGAACAGGGGACGCGCTCACCTCTCCAGATAAATCTTTTCATAAAGAGGCCGAAACTCGGCGTTTCGCATCCGGTTCACTCGAACCTTGATCCAGCGAGGAACCAGCCCCCGGCAGAAGACGTCGACCGTGTGAGGCAGACGTGAAATGGCCGTGCGCGGCTCCAGGACAAAGAGCTTCTTCGACAGGTACCAGGCTGCGGAAAGCCGCCCTTGAACCAAAGCTCTCACGGCAAGCGCATTGATCGTGTCAAGCAGATGGGCATTGAGATCGCTCCCAAATTGCGGATATTTCTCGTGAAACTCGGCTAGGACAATTTCATACGAACGAAACATTTGCATGACATCGCTCGACATGTTGCCGATCGTCCTCCGATAACCCACAAGATGTTGGGGCACGATACGAAACTCGTAATTCTCCGCTATTCTGAGGCACATTAGAAGATCTTCGCAGCCTTGTGCGTTCCTCGCCCTCAGGGAAGGATCAAACTGTCCTGCCCGCTCGAATGCGGAGCGACGTACAAGCATCGAACTTCCGTTACCGACAAAGTTGTTTCTGCACATGCGTTGCAGCACGCGCCCCTCAGCATCGGGCTGTTTGAAGGAAAATATCCGACCGTCCTCGTCGATCTCCGCAAACCAGCAATATGCCAGACCAGCTGACGAGCCTCCTTCCTGCAGGACGCGCAGTTGCAGTGTGATTTTGGATGGAGCCCAAAGATCATCCGCGTCCACGAACGCTAAAAACTCCGCATCGGTGGCAGCGGCGCCGCTGTTGCGTGCGTGCGCAACACCCGCGTTCGGCTGCCTGAAAAGGCGTATACGCCGATCTTGCTCGGCATAGGCGGCCACGATTGACGCGGACCGGTCCGTCGACCCATCATCCACTACGATAATGTCCAGCGCCTGGTGGCTCTGCTGGCAGATGCTGGTCAGCGTCGGGAGAATGGTTCTCTCGGCATTGAACATGGGCACCACGATGCCTATCACAGTGGCATTGTGCTGGCTCATTTGCCTTCGTCTTCTCTCACGACGTGGTAAAATGGCACATCAGGGCCGGTAGTTCCATCAGATTTCACTACTTTAGCTGATGAGGATTCAACCACGACGGCCGAGCGGCAAGGCAGAGGCCCCCGGCGAGTTCCACTCAGCACTCCTGGAGGCGATAAGTAGCGGCCTCCGGACTTTAGCTGGATATTTAAGAACTCCGATTGCGTAGGTGCGTGAGGAACCTCCCGAACCGCTCGTCACGGCATTCCGCTGCCGAAGCCATGCAGCAGTCGCATCGGTGAAACAGGCGTCCACCACTACAACGACAACGCCCCGGTCGAGATCGCCGGCTGCCCACGCATGCACGCGATTCAGCCGTTCATGGTTCAAATCACCGCGAGCCAGGACATACCGTTATGGCTACATGGCACCGGATCTCGGGCCGCCGCCGATATCGACCAGACGCAACGCCAAAATTACCTCCGGTCGCCGTAGGCCACCCGCAACTGGAAACGATGACGGGCGTTGCTGTGACGAACAGGATATAAGCGTATCAGGCAGCAAGCCTGGTTGAAGAAAGCCTGACGGTCATGAAGCCAATGAACGAAGAGCACCTCGCAGTGCTGCGCAGGCACATGGTCGAGATGATTGCAATCCATACCGACCTTGCAAGCGAAGAGCTCGGCAAGGCGGCACTCGATGAACGGGTGATGGCATCGATGCAGCGGGTGCCGCGCCATCTGTTCGTGCCAAGCTCGGTCGCGCCTTATGCCTATCAGGACATGCCATTGCCGATCGGCTTCGACAAAACCGTCTCGCAGCCGTTCATCATCGCACTCATGACCGATCTCCTTGCCCTCCAACCGCACGAGGCGGTGCTCGAGATCGGCACCGGCCTGGGCTACCAGACCGCAATCCTCGCGGAACTCGCCGGGCAGGTTTGGAGCGTCGAAATCATCGAGGAATTCGCAAGCCATGCCGAGGCTCTGCTGCAGGACCTCGGTCTATCCAATGTCAGCATTCGTGTCGGGGACGGCTCTCGCGGCTGGCCCGAGCACGCTCCATTCGACAAGATCCTGGTCAGCGTCGCGGCGGGGCGGGCGCCGCCGGCTTTGCTCGAGCAGCTCAAGCCGGGGGGCCGCCTGGTTATGCCTGTAGGCCCTGAACAAGGGCAGTTGCTGACGGTCATCGACAAGGATTCGGCAGGACAACTGAAGACCCGCAAAATCATCCCGGTTCGGTTCAGCCGGCTCGAAACGGTCTAACGAGGGGTGCGGACAACAGGCACGCAGGGAGCGCTAGGCGCCTCATCCTTATGGGATTTCGCCGTCTCACGGCTGCTTCGCGTCGGCTCGTTTGAGCATCGCAAATGCGCGATTGATCCGTTGCAGCGCTGTCGCGTTGGCCACGAGTGCGTACAGCGCGAACCCGCCCGCCAGAATCCAGGGCGAAGCGGCGCCCATGGCGGTCGCCAATCCGTCGGCGACCAACAGCACGCAAATGAACACCAGGCGTTCCATCCGTTCGAAGAAATCCGGCCATGCCTGGTTTTCTATGGGGATTTCGATCGCAGTCCGCGCCTTGGCGTAGCTGGTGAGGAGTCCGCCGGCGAACGCGATCATGGCGATTGCCCACATATCGGCGACCCAGCCTATTGCCGCAAACACGGCGAATTCCTGATAACGGTCGGCCATGGCGTCGAAATAGCCACCCGCCTTGGTGCTCATATGTCTGCGGCGAGCAACCGCCCCGTCGAGCGCGTCGAAGGTGAACGCAAACGCCAGGCAAAGGCCAAAGGCAAGGCTTGACTGGTGGTACAGATAGGCGGCGCACGACAGGGCGACGAGCACCAGCCCGCCTGACGTAACCTGGTTCGGGGTCATGCCGATCCCGATCAGCGGAGAGGCGGCGTGCTCCCATAGCGGGTCGATACGGCGTTTCATGAGACCGGCGATCATGATGACTTGGCTCCTCCGATGATGTCGCCCCGCGACGTTTAACCGGCAAATTGAGGGTTCGTTCCAGCCGGTCGGCGCCGATCGAGGTGGTCAGCGCAATGTCCGTCTGTGTCCGCTGTCGCAAATCGACTGGCGATCTAAGCGTCGCGGCTGAATGGATTCATGCGAGGCGCTTCAAGTTCTTGTTTTTACGCACGTCGTTGTCGCAAAACCGCTGCGCACCCTCGGGTCAGGCCTGCTTTTGCGCGACATGCATTAGCGGCAGTAACCGGAAAGACTGATACAACGCATATTCGCAATTCACCGGGAAGCCGTCCGAAACGCCATGCGTAGATTTCTGCCCAGGTTTGCTTACCTGCTCGCGACCTCTGCCGGCGCGGGATTATCTCCGGTATGGCCAGGCACCGCCGGCGCAGGCGTCGGAGTGGCTGTTGCCGCGGTCCTGATACCTGCATCGCCTTGGCTGATCGTGCTAGCCTATATGGGCTTATTCGCCGTGGGAGTATGGGCGTCGTCGCATGTCGTCTCCCATACCAGGACGGAGGATCCGCAGATCGTCGTCATTGACGAGACCTTCGGCACCGCCGCAACGCTTTCCATGCTGCCGCTAGACCCGGTCTGGTGGGCAGCAGGTTTCCTTGCTTTCCGGTTTTTCGACGTCGCCAAGCCTTGGCCCATCGGCATCGTGCATGAGAAGGTAAGGGGTGGACTCGGCATCATGCTGGACGACGCGGCTGCGGCTGTCTTCGCCGGTGCGTCGCTGCTTTTGCTGAACGATTTGATTCACCGTTTGCCGTAAGGAGGACAACTCAGTCTTCACCTGCCACCCAGCGCGAAGAAAGACCTCCTTCACTAAAATCTGCCGGAGCAGCGCTAGACCGCAGCGTCGCGTGGCCGCGCCAGGTCGTTCGTTCCCTCCGGGTCCGGCGCTTGGCCATAGCTCATCTTCCTCATCTGCTCGATCACCCGCGCCATCTCCTCGTCGGAAAGGACCGGCGGCTCGCCAAGGCTAAGCGCCTGGACATACATGCGCGACAGGGTTTCGACCTCGTTCGCCAGCCACAACGCCGCTTCCATGGTCTTGCCAAGCGAAATCTGGCCGTGCTGGCCGAGCAGGCAGGCGAGGCGATCCTTGAGCGCAACCAAGGCATTGTCGGACAAGGCCTGCGTGCCAAAGGTTGCGTACTCCGCGCAGCGGATGGTCGTACCGCCCGCCACCCCTGTCATATAATGGAAGCTCGGGATCGTCTTGTGATGGCAGGCCAGCGTCGTGGCGTAGAGCGAGTGGCAATGCAGCACGACGTCGATCTCCTGCCGCTCTTTCAAAATGTCACGGTGGAAGCGCCACTCCGAGGAGGGCCGTCGGCCGACATAGGTGCCGTCAAAGCCCATCTCGACGATGTCTTCGGGCGTCATCGTCTCGTAGGGCAGCGACGAGGGCGTGATCAGGAAACCGTCGCTAGAGCGCACCGACAAATTGCCGGCATTGCCCTGGTTGATGCCGCTTGAGTTCATCCGGCGGCAAGCATCCACCATCTCGCGGCGCAGAGCGCTGTCATCAGTCATCGATCGTTCCTTTTGCTGGTCTTGGCCCGTTGCAGGTTGTTTCGCTTCGCCAGGTCGCGCCACCGCTGTGCATAGGCTGCGAGCGTCTCACGATCGCCGGCAAAGGCAGTCGGCAGGCTGAGCGCGATCGGAGCCGGCGTGTCACGCGTTTCGTGTTCGCCAAGCAGCGCCGCACCCGAGGCGGTGCCATAGGAGTCGAGGTTGTAGACCGTTTCGGCGTTTGGCCGCAGCGCCGCAACCAGTGTGGCGTAGAGCGGGTCTCGCAGGAAGGTGCCATCCAATGCAACCAGCCCGGTTTCGTTCAGCGCATCGATACATTCCACCGTCAACAGCGCAGCGTAGAGCACCGCGAGCGCCTTGCGCTCTGCAGGGGTTTCTGCAGGCAGCCCTTCAAACCGGCCGAGCCCAGCGCTGCCTGGAAACAGGCCGTCATCGTCGCCGAACGACGGCAATGCGAAAGTGCCGCGCTCAATCAGCAAGCTGACCAGCGCAGCGTCGGCTGCAGTTCCTTCTTGCCCCTGCCCTGCCACATGACTGAACTCTCGTCCGCCCATGGTCAAAACGCCGCCGACCGGGCGTCCTGTCACGTCGCTGTTCAGCACCATTCCGCGATTTTCATCGAGTTGGTCGAGAGGTGTCGCCGCGCACATTCCGACAATCCAGGTTCCGGTAGAGATCACGCAGGCGTCGCGCATGCCTGCCGCCTGGTAGCGGTAGAGGTTCAGGCTGCTGTCGTGGCCGCCTGTCAGGACAGACAGCTTTTCCGGTATGCCGCGCCGGCGCGCCAAATCGTGCCGGATTGGCCCCAGCCTCTCCCAGGCCGGATGGAATCGTGGCATGAGGCGCTGCCATCCCTGCCCCGCCACAATGGGCGACCACTGCTTGCGCACATTGTTCCACAGATGGGATTGCGCCGAGAGGACCGTCGTTTCGGCCGATGGCACGCCTGACAGCCGCCAGGCCCAATATTGAGGCAAGCCCAGATACCAACGAGCCTGAGCGACGCGCTCCGGATCAACCTGCTGCATCCAGTACAGCTGACGCGCCTGGTGAGCGGCCTTTAGCATGATCGCGCTGCCGCGATCGAAGAAATCGCCCGAAAGCGGCGCGTAGCCTTCGCGAATTGCAGGCGGCAGATCCTGCTCGTAGTCAATCATCGGCAAGGCACAAGTCTCGTCGGGATCTGCGTTCACCAAGACCCCCGCGGAGCCATGTCCGGTGCCGACCAGCTTTTCCAGCGGATGGTGTCGGCACAAAGTGGCGAGCGAGCCGAACAGCCAGTCGCTAATGCCGTTGAGATCGTGCCGCCGCCAAGGTGGACCGGGCCGCACTTCGTTGCGGACAGAGAGGCTCTCCACGAGCACGCCGTCGAGCGTCATTGCGGAGAGCTTTATGTTGGTCTTGCCGACATCGAAGACGGCGATCCTTGCGCCGTCCGCCTTCTGCCCGTCACCCATCGTCTCAGATCAGACCGTATTGGCGAGCCTTGTTGCGCAGGAACGGCAAGCCATTGCCCATCACTTCGGCCTCGTCCTTCGCAACCGGCCGCCAGACCGAGAGGCCGTAGGAGACTTCCGGCGGCATGTTGATGAAGCTTTCCATGGCCAGTCCGCCCTTGAAGCCGATCGCCGCCAGCGTCGCGTAAATCTCGTCCCAGGGGCAGTTGCCGGTGCCTGGTGTGCCGCGATCACTCTCAGACAAGTGGATGTACTTCAGGTGGTCGCGGGCAGCCAGAATGCCGTTGGCGGCCCCCTTCTCCTCGATGTTCATGTGGTAGGTGTCGAGATGAACAAAAATGTTGTCGGCCCCGACTTTCTCGACCATCCAGACGGCCTGCTCGCCGGTGTTGATCAAATGGTTCTCGTAGCGGTTCACCGCCTCGATTCCGAGCTCGATGCCGCGCTTCTTGGCATGCTTGGCGGCGACGGTCAGCACGTGGGCGATATTGTCGTATTCCTTTTCGGTCGGTGGCAGACCGGTGCGTTCGCCGATACCGCCAAAAATCACGCCGGAAAGCGCCAGCGCGCCCATTTCCGCAGTCTTGTCGATCGCCACTTCGAGATGTTCGATGGCGGCATCCGGCCGCACCGAGGCCCAGGCGCGCTCCGGCAGGCCAAGCGAGCAAACGGCAGGAAGATTGTGCTTTTCGAGCAAGGCGCGTGTGTGCGCGGCATCGACCGCCGGCGCGTTCAGAAGCGCGATCTCGATAAAGTCCATCCCGTATTTGACGGAAGCCGCGATCGCCTTCTCCGCCCCGGCCCGGTCCCAGTTCATCGTCCACATCGAGGTGTGGACCCCAAAACCATGCATCTAACTCACCCTCTGTTTGTGTTCAGGAATTTGAGGCGCCCGGCAAGCCAGCGCAGGATCATCACCGTGATCATCAGGATGCCCCAGACTGCCGTCGCAAGGTGCTGGCTTGCGCCCATCAGATTGAGTCCCGAGGACAGAAGCTGGAGCACGACGAGCGCAACGAAGACCGGGATCACCCGACCGAAGCCGCCGAACGGATTGACCCCGCCAAGGAAGCAGGCAAGCACGGTGATCAGCAGGTAAGACTCGCCGTGGCCGACACGCACCGAATTGAAGCGCGCCAGCATGATGATGCCGGCGACCGCGCACATCGCGCCGGACAATGTGTAGACGAGAACCTGCACCTTGCGCGTATTGATACCGGAATAGCGTGTGGCCTCGATATTGGAGCCTATCATGTAGGTGTTGAAGCCTAGCTTCATGCGCGTCAGCAAGACGTGCCAGATCAGCACGCAAGCGATGAAGATGAGCAACGGCACCGGGATGCCAAAAATCGAACCGTAGCCGATCGGCGCCAGGAAACCGGGAATGCCGGACACGTCGCCGCCGCGCGTCAGGAATTCGCCGAGACCGCGCAGGAAGATCATCATCGACAGCGAGACCAGGATCGGGTGAGCCTTGGTGTAGGCGATGACGAGCCCCATGATCAGCCCGCTCAGTGCGCCGACCGCGATGGCAAGGGCCGAGCCAAGGAGGAAGGCGCCGATGCCCGCTTCGACGCCTCCCTGGCTTTGCAGTACCCAAGCCAGCGTCAGGCCGGCCATGTTGGCCGTGAAGGTGATGGCCAGGTTCAGGCCGCCGGTCAGGATCGGCAGCAGCATGGCGAGTGTGAGGAGGCCGAGTTCCGGCAGCTGGAAGGCAACGGATCCAAAGGTAGCGCGGGAAAGAAAGTTCGGCGCCGCAAAACCGAACACGATCATGACAGCTACGAACGCGGCAAACGGACCTGCAAGTTCGGGGCCGAGCGCGTTGCGGACGCGTTCAATCAAAACCGTCATGAAGGCACCCGTCGGCTTTTCAGGAACGGCAGCAGGCGTTCGATGCTGGTGTTCGACAGGGTGATGGCGGCAAGAATGATGGCGCCGACGATCATCTTGAACGCGAAAGGCGACACGCCCATCAAATTTAGGCCGTTCTGGGTAATCGAGACCAACAGAACGCCCAGAATGCAGCCGAGCACGCTGCCCTTGCCGCCGCCGAGCCGCGCACCGCCAAGGACTACGGCTGCCAGGACGTCGAGTTCGCGCCCATAAAGGGCATTCGGCACAACCTCCTGCGCGTAATGCGCTTGGACGAGACCGGCGATACCCGCCATCAGGCCAAGCCAGCCGAAGGCGATAAATTGCATGGCACCGATATTGATGCCGAAGCGGCGCGCGCCCTCCGGATTGTCGCCAAATGCGTAGAGTTGGCGGCCGGTGGTGGTGCGCGTGATCAACGCCCAGGTAGCGAACACGCATATGGCCATAATGAGCACAGGAAGGGTGATCTCCGCCCAGGTCCCGTCAGCCATCTCTCGCTCGAACAGCACGACGCGGGTGGTGAGCCAGTCCGGCAGGTTGTAGATCGACACGCCGCCCGTGAAAAACATCAGCAAGCCGAAGAAAATGTTGAAAGTCGAAATCGTGGCGACGATCGAGATGATCCTGAACCCGTGGATCAGGAAGGCGTTGATGCAGCCCAACGCCACGCCCAATGCGCCAGCGATGATGAAGCCGACAATCCAATTCCCACCGCCGATCCAGCCGAGGACGGTCGCGGTCAGATATTGCACAACCGAGGCAGCAACCGCGAAGGAGATGTCAATGCCGCCGGCGATCAGCACGACCATCAGGCCAACGGCGAAGATGATGTTGACCGAGCTGGTGTTCAGAAGGTCAAACGCGTTGCCGAGGGTGAAGAACCGGTCCGTCGCGAACGAAAGGAAAACGCAGATGACTGCGATAACGGCGAGCAAAGCCAGTTCCGTTGCGTGGGAGCGGACAAACCTACGCATAGACCGCCTCCTCCATCGCCTGGAGGGTCGTAGCGCCCGGCGTAAATTCGCCGACAATGCGCCCCTGAGCCATGTGCAGCACCCGGTCCGCGTTGAAATAGACTTCAGGCACCTCGTCCGAGATCAGGATAATGGCCAGGCCGCTGTCCGCCAGCTTGGAAACGATGTCGAAAATGCCGGCGCGCGCGCCGACATCGACGCCGACGGTCGGTGCGTCGAGGATAAGCAGCTTCGGGTCGGTCGCCAGCCATTTTGCAATGGCGACACGTTGCTGATTTCCCCCTGACAGGGTCGAGATCGCGTCGTCCTGCTTTCCGATCCTGACCCCGAGGTCCCTTATCCAGCGATTGACCAGAGATCGCTTGCGATCGCTCGAAATGAAACCGCCTGTAAGGATCTTGTCCAGCGAGGCGATGACCACGTTGTCGGCGATTGCCTGGGGCTGAATGAGACCGAGCGACAGCCGGTCTTCCGAAAGATAGGCGACGCCGGCGGCGATCGCGTCACGGTTGGAACCGAAGCGAACGGGTTTGCCATCCAGGGCGACAGAGCCCGATTTCGGCTTGCGCATGCCAAACAATGTCAGCGCCAATTCGGTGCGCCCTGCCCCGAGCAACCCGGTGATGCCGAGCGTCTCGCCGCGCCGGACTGTCAAGGACACGTCGTCGAATTCGCCGGGCCGCGACAGTCCCTTGACCTCAAGCATGACCGGGCTCCTGCTTAAATCCCGATGCAGGACGGAATAGTCGAAGGTCTTGCCCGTCATCAACTCGGTGATGCGCGACTGGGTCAGGCCTTTGGTTGGATAGACGCCAACCAGGGCGCCGTCGCGCAGCACGGTGACACGGGTGGAGATTTCAAGAACCTCCGCCAGGCGATGACTGACGAACACAACGGCGACGCCCGACGCCGACAGATTGCGCACAACGTCCAGCAGATAGTCGGTTTCGGATTGGGTGAGCGACGCCGTCGGCTCGTCCATGAAGACGAGCTTGGCCTCACCGACGAGGGCGCGGGCGATTGCTACGATCTGCCGCTGTGCGATGGGAAAGTGGTGGAGTGCCAGATCGACATCGAAGGTAACACCAAGACGTTGCAAGGCGTTGATCGCGACACGACGCATCTCGGCATAGTTCACCAGCCGCGGCCAGCGGCCGATGACGGTCTGGAACGCGATATTCTCGGCGACAGTCATCTCGGGAAACAGGGCGAGGTCCTGCCAGATGACCTGAATTCCGCTGGCCTGCGCCGTAACCGGCGACATATGGGAGTAGCTCTGGCCATCATAATCGATTTCGGCGCCCGCCTCGGGCTTGTACACGCCTGTAATGATCTTGATCAGCGTGCTCTTGCCGGAGCCGTTCTCGCCGGCAAGACAATGCACCTCGCCCGGCAACACCTCAAAGCTGACATTCTTCAGCGCCTTCACGCCGCCGAACGTCATGTTGACGTTGCGGAGCGACAGCAGCGGCCGTGGTGCGGCGCCATCGAGTGCCTGATCAGCCATCGAGTCGAAACCTGGATCCAATCGCGTTTGCAATCCTGCAGCCGGGCCGGTTCGAGGCCGGGCCCGACTGCCATTAGCCTTGGGAGGCTTTACAGGCCCATCGCCGCGAGATCGTCGACAGTATCCTTGTTGATGGGGACGAGTTGATCGACGATGATGTTACGGTTTTCGAAGTCGGGCTTAACTGTCCCAAGCCCTTCGATCGTATCGCCATCCTTGATCTCTTTGCCCTTCATGAGATGATCGGCCAGCGTGACGAAAACCTCGCCCGCCTGCTTCGGATTCCACATGAAGCCGCCGGAGATCGCGTCGCTTTTGATGAGCTTCCGGCCCTGGCCTGGCGAGAATGGTCCGAGCACGAAAATTTCGCCCACCTTCCGGCGCTCTTCGATTGCGCGGCCAGCGCCGATCGGGCCTTGGCTGCCGAAGGCGAGGAAGCCCTTCAGGCCGGGATTTGCGGAAATCAGATCAAGCGCAGTGCTCCGGCTCTTGTCTACATCCTCGGCGACGCCGTAACGTTCGCCGACGAGTTTCATGTCGGGATTATTCTTCTTCAGATACTCGATTGCCGCATCGGCCCAGGCATTGTGCAGCGGCACCGTCAACGAGCCGACGAACACTGCATACTCACCCTTGCCGCCCATCTTCTCCGCCAGGAGCTTGGCGTGAGCCTCGCCGAAGCCGGTGGCGGACGCGAGTTCGAAATCCCAATCGGCGCCCTTCTGGCCAGGCGATTCATGTGTGATGACGATGATGCCGGCGTCCTTGGCCTTCTGCAGGACCGGTTCAAGCACTTTCGCGTCATTCGGCACGACGCCGATGACCTTGACGCCCTGCGCGATCAGATCCTCGATGGCGCGAACTTGCAGTGCTGGATCAGCGCTGGTCGGGCCGACCATGAATGCGTCGATCCCGAGCTTCTCGCCGCGCTCCTTGATACCCGCCTCCATTGCGTTGAACCACGGAATGCCGCCGATCTTGACGACGACGCCGACCTTGCCGGCCTGCTGTGCCATCGCAGCGAATGATCCGCCAATCATAAGGGTCACGGCAAGCGCCGCGATCAAGAGCTTTTTCATCTGTACTCCTCCATAACGTTCCTAGTGGGAACACACTCGAGCCGTCGAACGACGGCGGCCGTTAGAAACCTCCCCGAAAGAGACGGGGCACTTCCCCATCGATCATCCACCGGTTTTCGCTTGCACAATCGATGGTGCAGAAACTATTGTGCATCGAGAAGCTCTCGTCAAGCGGGATATTGCTCTAAATAGACGCGCCGGAGGCGCCAGATGGATCAGCGGGTCAAGAAGAAGGCGACGATCTATGACCTGTCCGTGCTGTCGGGCAGTTCGCCGTCGACCGTGAGTGCCGTCCTGAACGGCACTTGGCGCAAGCGCCGCATCAAGGAAAGTACGGCGCAAACAATTCTCGGTCTCGCCGAACTCCACCAATACACCACCAATCTGCAAGCGCGAGGCTTGCGACGCTCGCGATCGGGCCTGGTCGGCCTGATGCTGCCCGTCCACGACAATCGCTACTTCTCCTCCATGGCGCAGACGTTTGAGGGGCATGTGCGCAGCCGCGGCCAATGCCCGGTCGTGGTTAGCGCCAGCCGCGACCCCGAAGAGGAACGGCGGACCGCGGAGACGCTGATCTCCTATTCAATCGACCAGCTCTTCATCGTCGGCGCCACCGATCCCGATGGCGTGCACGAGGTCTGCGAACTGGCGGGGCTGAGGCATATCAACATCGACCTGCCGGGAGCGAAGGCGCATTCGGTGATCAGCGACAATTATCAGGGCGCGCGGATGCTGACGGAAGCAATCATCCGCCACTTCGGCAACGACGATCCTCTGCGGCCGGACGAGCTGTTTCTGTTTGGCGGCCGCAACGACCACGCCAGCCGCGAACGCATCGCCGCTTTCCATGCGACCAAGAAGGCGCTGCTGGGCGCCGACCCTGACGATGGTGTGCAGTCCTCCGGCTATTCGCCTGATATAACTTTGCGTGCCTTCGAGGCGTTTTACCAATGCCGTGGCAAGCTGCCGCGCGCGTTGTTCATCAATTCGTCGATCAATATGGAAGGTCTGCTGCGTTTCATGGCCGGCCGGCCGGCGGAAATGTTCAGCGAACTCGTCGTCGGTTGCTACGACTATGACCCCTTCGGCTCCTTCCTGCCCTTCCCCGTAATCATGGTGCGGCAGAATGTTGAGGCGATGATCACGAAGGCATTCGAGCTGA
Source organism: Mesorhizobium sp. WSM4850 (assembly GCF_055811735.1). Taxonomy (NCBI): domain Bacteria; kingdom Pseudomonadati; phylum Pseudomonadota; class Alphaproteobacteria; order Hyphomicrobiales; family Phyllobacteriaceae; genus Mesorhizobium; species Mesorhizobium sp. WSM4850. The sequence goes on from NZ_JBVVPV010000004.1 coordinate 174,077, forward strand.
TCGATGAACCGCCGACGGCACCGCAGACCTTCTTGATCGCGCCAGAGTTGATCCAGCCCAGGTCTGCATTGAAAGGGCCGCTGGACACGCTGAAGGATATAGCCTGAGGGTGACCCGGCGCTATAGGGCGAAACCGCCTTGAGATTTTCAGTGGTTCATCGTGCCGACTCTCACGAGAGAGTCGCCGTCCTCAGCACGAGCCAACGGGTGGGTGCGTAGGCGCCTGTAAAAAGGTCTACAGCACCGAGCGTTAGAAGCGATAACGGATTCCAAGGGCGTTCGCATTGGAACCCTCTGTCATATCTCCAAACGTACCATCGGCGCCGGATCTATGGTGGAGTTGGTAGACGAGTTCGACGTTGGGAGCCTGCCTCACTCTGAACGAAAGCTCCGCACCAACGAAGCCGAGGAATGATGCATCGCCATCGTGGACGATTTCGCGTTCGCGCTCGATCTCGGTAGGGCCGGTAACGGCACTGAATCCAGCAGTCAGTGCGGGCGCAATCGCCAAATCACCAATGACCAGGCCGTGGTGGCGCAGTCGCGCTCCGGCCCAAAGTTCGCCAGTCGTATCATCGTCCTCGCCAAATCTTATGGCCGCGCCGGCGACGCCACCAAGAACGAAGCCAGCGCCGATATCGACGAAATCGCGACCGTATGCAGCTCCGATTATATAGTTGTCCGTGTAGTCGGCACCCAAAACATTGATCGCGTCCCCGAAGGCCCCGTGCGCAAAGACGCCACCAAAGACATAAACATCATTCTTGGTCGGCAAACCGTCTGCGAAAGCGTCCTGGGTCGCAAAATAGATAAAGGGAGAATTGTCATCGGCAAGTCCAGAACTGACTGAAATGCCCAAGATCACCGCAGCCAGGGCCACTTGCAGTCCACGCATAGACAAGCTCCGAATCAATCCATTTCCATGGTTGGCAATTGCAATGGGGAAAAACAAGGTACGAATTGTTTATCGCCAAAATACTGGATGCGGGTGGCTCGAACCATTCTTCAGGCTTTGCCGGGCGCGCGCAGGTGACCTTCGCCACAGGCCGTAACGGCGCAGTCTTCGGCCGCCAGCCTAACAGTAATGGCATCTGCCTATACCAATTCACGTCCGTTGCTGCGTTCGACTGCCCCGATAATCTGCTGAAGTTCCAAAGAAACCACGATTGAAGACCGTAGATCTCGGAACTTTTTCGCGCCGGCGCGGGTTGTCGATGGAGATGCATCGAACGCATGGGACGCCGGTGAAATGGCCATTCTTTCGGGAAAACCGGGAAGCTGTTGGGTGGCGGCAGCCACCGCTACGAACTATCCCCCGCTCGAGGGCTCGATCCATGCCGATGCCGTTGTTGTGGGCGCCGGGATTGTCGGGCTCACGACGGCGCTTCGCCTTTGCGAGGCCGGTCGGTCGGTGATCGTCATCGAAGGCCTGCGGACAGGCGGCCAGGTGACCGGCCGCTCGACGGCCAAGATCACGACGCAGCACGCGCTGATCTATCGCCATCTCATCGACACGTTCGGGCGGGGCCTGGCGCAGACCTATGCCGATGCGAATTCCGCCGGCGCCATCCAGATCCGGGAATGGGTTCGCGACCACGCCATCGCCTGCGATCTCGAGGCCAAGGACGCCTATACCTACACCTGCGATGCAAGCCGGCGCGCGGAGATCGTGGCCGAGGCGGAGGCCGCGCGCCAGGTTGGGCTGGACGCCGATGTTTTGGAGCGCGCGCCGCTGCCTTTCGAAACGGCCGCCGCTCTGCGTTTTTCCGACCAGGCGCAGTTCAATCCGGCGATGTATCTGGTTGGCCTGGCTCAAGCAGTGACGGCCCGTGGCGGACGGATTTTCGAAAACAGCCGCGCGATCTCGATCGGCGAGGCAAGCCGCTGGCGCGTCGTTACCGACAGCGGCACCGTTCACGCCGAGCATGTGGTCGTCGCCACCAACATGACGGTGAAGAGCCCCGTCGGCATGGCGAACCGGACCCAGCCGCGCTGCCACACTGCCATGGCGTTTCGGATCGATGACCCTCGTGCTGTCGACGGCATGTTCATCGGCATCGACGATCCGACGCATTCCATCCGCACCGGCCGCGACGCCGAAGGCCCGCTGCTGGTCGCGCTCGGCCCCAAGTTTGACACGGGCCAGGACGGCGACGTGGCGAAACGGTTTGTCGAGCTGGAACAATGGGTAAGAATGAGCCTTCCAGTTGGGGACGTTGCGTGGCGCTGGTGTAATGAGGACTATGATACGGCCGATAGGGTTCCGCATGCCGGCGAGCCCGATCCGGACAAAGCCTCCGGGTTTCATATTGCCACGGGTTTCAACGCCTGGGGCATCACCAATGGAACGGCCGCAGGCATGATGATCGCGGATTTGATCTGCGCGCGGCCGAGCCCATGGCAAAAGCTCTATGATCCGGCGCGGCCTTATCCCGAGGACTTTCACAGGAATGGCCGCAGCCAATCGATTGTCTCAAGCCTTGACGACATCGTGCCCGGCATGGGCGGTGTGATCGTCAGGGGTGACGAAAAGATCGCGGCGTGGAGAGACGCTGAAGGGGTGCTCCACCCGGTTTCGGCGACATGCACCCACAAGGGCTGCACGGTGACCTGGAACAATGCGGACAACACCTGGGATTGTCCTTGCCATGGCTCGATTTTCGCCGCCGACGGTTCGGTCATCCATGGCCCAGCTCGAAAGCCGCTTGCGCCGGCCGCGCTATAAGAGGCAGCGACTGGCGCGGCCCGGTGTTACCGTGCGTAGGTTCCGACCAGCTCAGTCTGCTCCAGCGCATGCTTCTGGGCTTCCTTCCAGACGAGCTGCACGCCCGCCTGTCCCGGCACACTGAGGCTCGGCACGTCGAGCGCGGCCAGCCGGAAATGATAATGATGGACGCCATGTCCCACCGGCGGCTGCGGGCCGTCGTAATAGGCATTGCCGAAATCGTTGGTGCCTTGCCTGAGTGCCGACGGGCCTGGCTTGCCATCCTGCGCCTCGGTGAGTTCGCTCGCATCGGGCGGGATATTGAACACCGCCCAGTGCCCGAAAATCCCGCTCGGCGCGTCGGGATCCTGCACGACAAGAACAAGGCTCTTGGTACCGTTCGGAACACCGGACCATTTTAGCGGTGGTGAGACGTTCTCGCCGTCGCGGGTATACCTTTCAGGGATTTTCCCGGCCGCCGGGAACGCCGGGCTGATAAGGGTGAGTGGCATTTCCATCTCCCCAAGAACAAGCGCTACAGCCAGCTATATCTGGCGCTATTTCACGCCGCTTGCTGAGCTTCCGCGACGCGCCTGATTTCTGCTGGCAAGGATTCCCAAACCTTGATCATCTGCCCCTCTCCCACATGGTGAGCGAGAACCTGGGATACGACCCTGAATGCATCCTTGGAATCGACCGGTCGGGTGAATTCCAGCTCCGCCTTGATTTTGGCCAGGAACTCGTCGAGCGACCGCAACTTCTCGGGAGTCTTGGAGGGCTGATATTGGTCGTAGTAGGCGCCGCGCACGAGGATCGGCAGCTGCGAGCCCAGGTGGGCGGCAAGATCCGGCTGCATGCGGTCTCGCAGGGCGTGGAGCACCGCTCCAAGCACATGCCATGCGACCTGCCGATCCGGTCCAATCTCGGTCATGATCTCGTCGAGCCAGATGTTTGTTATCTGCAGCGTCTTGTCGAATACTTCGAGTCCGGTGGCGCTCATCGAAGCCTCCTTTCAACAGGTTGAATGACTCATTGGACGAAACGGCCTTGGTCGGCTGTTGTTCCCGTCCCTAAAGGCCGCCTCTCGCGAAGGCGGGTGATCTATTCGGCCAAGTTTACGTTCGCCAAACTTAACGCGTTCCCGTCAAGAGTTGGCCCGTCAAGATTTGGCCCGTCAAGATTTGGCCGTGGCCACGGCAACGAAAAGAGATTGCCCTTGCCTGCTGATGCGGAACAACATCGGCTTGTTCAGCTGGCGGGATTTCGCCCACTCCTCTTGGATGTCCGACGGCTGTGTCACATCCCGGTTGTTGGCCGAGACGATCACATCGCCGGGCTGAACGCCGTTTTCGGCGGCGAGGCTGTTTGGAGCCACTTCCTGGACGAACACGCCTGTAGTATCCGGCTGGAGTCCGAGCTGCTGGCGTGCCTCATCCGGGATTGGGCTGAGCGACAATCCAAGACGCGTGTCGGCCGTTTCCGACTTCGGAACGGCGCTGGTCTGTTGCTCCTCATCGTTGCGTTGTCCGATGGTCAGAGCTATTTCCTGTTGGCTGCCTCCGCGGTTCCGTGTCAGCGTCGTTTTTGTTCCCGGCTTTTGGCTCGCAGCCGCGAGCGTCAGATCATGGACGCTCTGGATGTCCTTGCCGTTAAAGCGTGTAATCACGTCTCCCGCCTGTATGCCTGCCTGCTCTGCCGGACTGCCGGGTTCGACCGAGGCGACCAGCGCTCCCTTGCTGCCGGATATTCCAAGCGCCTCGGCAATCGACGGGGTGACCTCCTGGAGACGCACCCCGATGAAACCGCGCTCGATCCGGCCAGTGCGGATCAACTGGTCGACGACGTTCCGGGCGGTGCGGGATGGTACCGCAAAGCCAATCCCTATGCTGCCACCTGTGGGAGATACGATGGCCGTATTGACCCCGATCACTTCGCCGCGCGCATTGAACAGCGGGCCGCCGGAATTGCCGCGATTGATTGAGGCGTCGGTCTGGAGAAAATCGTCGTAAGGACCGGCATTGATGTCGCGCGAACGGGCCGAAAGCACGCCGACGGTAACGGTGCCACCGAGCCCGAACGGACTGCCGATAGCGATCGTCCATGCGCCGGGTTGTACTGCATCGGAGTCACCCCAGGCGGTCGTTGTCATATTGGACCGCGGGTCGATCTTCAGCACCGCGAGGTCGGTTGCCGGATCGCGGCCGACGAGCTGCGCAGGCAACGTCTCCTTGTCGGAGAATACGACATGAATTTCGCTTGCATCGGCAACGACATGGTTGTTGGTGACGATGTACCCCTCGGGGCTGATCACAAAGCCGGAACCAAGGGCCTCTCGCACCTGCGGTTGCGCCGGTCCGAGGCCGGGACTGCCGAAAGGACTAAGAAAGTCGCCCAGCGTCGCCTGGTCCTGGATGATCTGTTTGGTCGTTATTGCGACCACGGCTGGAATTTTCTCGCGCACGATCGCCGTGAAGTCGTTTGGGATTTCCTGAGCTGCGAGCGGAGCAAAGCCGCCGGCCGAGAGCATCAGAGTTCCGGCGATCAGGCCGGCGCAAAGTCTTTTATTCAATACCGGTAACATGGCCTGCGACGCCTCCAGCGTTCAGTGATCAAGCATGCGGCCGCTCCGGCATGAGCCAGCGGTTCACCAGCGGATTACGACAACCCTGTCGTTCCCGTTGGCGAGTTCGACAGCTTCGGTGCCGTCCGGTTTCCGGCTTTCGATCCGGGCACCTTCTACCGTTTCTATGCCGGCAATGTTGGCCGCAAAGGCCTCGTCAATCTCGGCGGCACAGACGAGGGTATCCGGGGGCAGATCCTTCACTTGGTCCATCAACTCGCGAAGCTTCATGGCGAACCTCCTTGGCACAGGCCCGGATTCTTTCAGCCGCACATTCCAACCATGTGCCTCCAGAAAAGTTCCCAGACGCGATTGCAGGCATGTCACAGGGACGAGATTCCGCCAACGATGCATCGGTGGTGGCATGGATCAGGGGCGCGGGCCGTGTTCACATGAATCGAGCTTCCTGCCCCCCGACAAGGGACCCGGCCATGAGCCTTCGTCCGGCCGCCCTGAATGCAAGGCGTCGGCCCGATCAACACTGCGGCGCCGGCGATGCCACCAGCCTTTTGCCGGCCAGCCGCTAACGAGAACGATCAAGACTTGTCGTCACCGTTCTGGGCTGGCCTCAATGCACAAACCTTGCCCTCAGCCAGGCCAGAAGTCTGTTCCCGGTAATCGTCCGGCGGACTCTGGCGGCAGCCCATCGCGCTTGCATCGTAGCACCAACGTGACAGTGACAGACGATGTTGTGCAACTGCCAGTCACTTAGCTCGAAGAAGCGCTTTGCCTCACCGTAGGTATCATCTTTCAGACCCATGGCGCGCAGCACCGGATCCTCATAGGCAACGGTGATCGGCGACCCCGCGCCACGCGCTACGTCACGAGCTTCAGGACTGAGATATTCGGTGCCTGAAAGGGCTCCGAGGCAACGCCGTGGATTTTGTTCGAGAAGCTCTGCCCAACGCTCGATCCGCTGCGCCCGAGTCATGGTCGGGTATGTCGCCGAGGGCTCAACTTTCGCAACTGTCTGCAGTTGGTCGAGTGTTTGGTGTTTCATGGTCGGCTCCTTTCAACAGGTGGAAGTGCCCACGCCCTAACAGAAGATTATTGCGCTGCGACGCGCCGACAAGGCCGGAATTGACAATGTCAGGAGTTTGCCCCTCGCCCGGTTCGGATCAGGAACCTTCCGGGGGGCCTGCTTGTTTTGGCTAGTGAAAGGAGACGGTCATGAGCACAAAACCACCACCCGTTCCGGCAGAGAACCAGAGCCCAAAGGGTCCGGGCGATAACAAGTCGGTTCCTGTCGACCAAACGCAGCACAGCCATTCCGCCCCAAATCCCGACAAACAGGGCCAGCAGGGCAACACGAAGGTCAATACGACCCATCAAGGCCACCAGCAGGACCGTTAGGTGATTTCATGTCCACGTCGAAGAAGACCCGCGCCAGTATTCGCCATGGCGGTCCTGGCGCATCGCACGAAAACGCCAAGGAGCCGCTGGTGATAGAAAAGCCGCCAGCCGATTCCGATCTGCGCAGCCGCAGCAAGATCTCAGGCGGCGGAGGCGAACGCGACAGCCACCATACTCATGACCCCGAAAAGAAGGGCGGTGGCACCCGGCCGGCAAACAAAGGAAGGTGAATTGTATTCACGTCCCCTGCGAAGCGTGCGGCATGGAGGTGCCAAGCATCATCCGGCCGTCGACTGTGAGCACCGCCAGTGGCTGTGGCCTTCTTTGGCCCACCGCCGCAACTTCCGACTGCGTCAGGCATTTTTGCTGTGATCGCCGTTCCTCCAGGCGGTCCGAGGCTGAGAAAGCCTGTCGCCCGCGGGCTCCCGGCCGGCGGGCTGTCTCGTCAGCCTACCGGCTTTTCCCGCTAGACGAGCGACAGCGATGCTACTTCCGGTGGAACAGGAAGCCCCCTCTGGGAGTTCATACCGTCATCAACAGGCGCATGGACGTGCCCTTGTACGGCGCGGCAGCGCACGAATGGGAGAACCACCATGAGCCTCGGAACCATACTCATCATCATTTTGATCCTTATCTTGCTTGGCGGGTTCAGCGGTTTGGGTGGTGGACCGTTCTACGGCACCGGCTATTATGGTGGCGGTGGCCTCGGTCTCGTGCTGCTGATCGTTATTATCCTGGTCCTTCTCGGGCGCATTTAGTACACGATTAGGCGGACAATTTGGCGATGATCCTGTGTGGGCCTGATGCCTTGCCCAGGAATGTCGCCGCGACTGCGGGCAAAGGGGGCCGCACGTGATTGTCCGGACGGAACCGAAACCGCTCAAGGGCATTATAGCCGCTCAGAAATCCACGAGAATGGCGCCATAAGTGAACTTCGTTGAACAAGCCGATGTCGGCCTCGGAGTTCCGGGCATTCCCACTGCCGATCTGATGCAGGCACTGCCGGTCGCCATCTACACCGTCGACGGGCAGGGACACATCACCTTCTTCAACGAAGCCGCAGCTGAACTCTGGGGCCATCGTCCTGTTATCGGTCGGGACCTATGGTGCGGCTCGTGGAAGCTTCGTCATCTGGACGGTCGGGATATGGCGCATGGCGAGTGTCCGATGGCCGTGGCGCTGCGCGAAGGGCGGGATGTCTCCTGGGACCAGGCGATTGCGGAGCGGCCGGATGGCGAACTGGTCCCATTCAGGGCTCACCCACGCCTGCTTCGCGACGAAGCGGGCAATGTAGTCGGTGCCATCAACACGCTGCTCGACCTGCGCACGCAGACGCTGGGCGATGAAGCCCGCATGCGTCTTGCCGCCATTGTCGAGTCGTCGATGGACGCCATCGTCTCGAAGGACATGAATGGCATCATCACCAGCTGGAACGATGCTGCAGAACGCCTGTTCGGCTACACGCCTGCCGAGGCGATCGGCCGGCCGGTGACGATGCTCATTCCGCCTGACCGTCTCGACGAGGAAGTCTCGATCATCAGCCGCATCCGCGCCGGCGAACGCGTCCCCTCCTATGAGACGATGCGCCTGCGCAAGGACGGCACGCTCGTTTCGGTCTCGCTCACCGTCTCACCGATCCGCGACGGGATCGGGCGGGTCGTCGGCGCCTCCAAGATCGCGCGCGACATCAGTTCCCACAAGGAGAACGAACGGCGCATCCGACTGCTCATGCGCGAGGTCAACCATCGGGTGAAGAACCAGTATTCGGTCATCATCTCGATGATCCGCGAGACAAGCAAGCTGACGAGCACACCTGAGGCTTTCCTCGGGCAAGTTCGAGAGCGCATCATGGCGCTTTCGGAATCCCATGATCTCCTGGTCAATGCCGAATGGCGCGGCGCGACGGTCGGCGAGCTCATCCAGGCACAGCTCAAGGCCTTCGCAGCGCAGTCCCGCGTGTCGATGGCCGGGCCACTGGTGGTACTGCAGCCGAACGCCGTCCAGTATCTCGGCATAGCCTTTCACGAACTCGCCACCAATTCGGCAAAACATGGAGCGCTGTCGTGCAACGGCGGACGCGTCGAGATCGATTGGCACGTGGTCCCTGCGGGCGACGGCGCTGAGACCTTTCGACTGGTCTGGCGTGAGTTGGACGGGCCAATCCTGGACGCTGTCAGGGCGCGCGGTTTCGGACTGGTCGTGCTCGAGCGAGTGGCGCCGCAGGCTCTCAGCGGCAGCGGGCGGCTGGAGTTCCACGCCCGAGGCATCACCTGGACGCTCGAGGCGCCGCTGCATTTCGTCCAGACATCACTGGCCGAAATCGCGGCCGATTGAAGGAATTTCGCCGCGCTCGTGAAGCTGAGCCCTTCCCCGCGACCGACTGTGTTCGGCCAGACTTATTGCGTTTGGTCCGGCGGGCGAAAATAAGGCGAAACAGCCCTGTCCTCCAGAACATCGACGTCGCCTCTTCCAGGCAGGGCATCGCAGCCAAGCGAGTGCCGATCGACGTTACCTGGTTCAAACACGGTCAGGCTGTCGAATTCCATAGCCGCCCCGTAGAACTGGGCGGCTTGCAACACCAGGCATTCGACGTCTTCAAGCGCAACGTTTTCTGCGAGGTTTCGCAGCCGCACAGCCTCGGCCACCGCAGTGACATTGAGTATCCCCTTATCCCGGGCGGCTGCCCAAACTTGCAGGTCAACGTCGTGACACAAATGGGCCGAATAACCGTCTCTCATGGAAAACCCTTCCTTTCAGGAGCGGTTTGTCCCTCAAGATCAGCATGTGCCATAGCAGCTCGAATGACAAGCGTAATCCATCAAACAACACACAAAATCAACAAGTTAGCATACCGCTCAGGCTACACGATCGACGCTTGACAGTAACTGTGAACCTTTCACGCCGATGGCCAATGAGCCGGTCTTGACGGCTGACGAGGCTTTTCCTACTTCTTAGACAAATACTAACTTTGAGCGGCTGGAGGGCAGAAATGGCCGAGCTGGAAAGACCCGAACGACTGCAGATCATGCTAACCTCGGAGGAATTGGCTGCTTTGGAAAACTGGCGCTTCGAAAGGCGCATGCCAAGCCGGTCTGCGGCCGTGAGGGAGTTGCTGCGGCGCGGTCTCCACGCGGACGGATTTTTGACAGCGGCACAAGGTGCCAAGTCGCAGGATTTTGGAATTCTGCCCAGTTCCGGCATTGTCGATGGAGCGTCCCGCGACCAGGGCGGCAGCAAGCTGTAAGGCTGCCCTCGCGGCGCTGGAGATGTTTCGGCGCCGGAGCCTTGCCCATTCTGTGGAACTTCAGGCAATCGTCGCGCGTTCGGTGAGGCATGTTGTGGACCGGAACAAGGCCGGTTGCAGCATCACACAGGCCAGCAAGGATCGAGGCAGTGAGCTTCCTTTACCGCGCGGCAAAAATCGCCGAACAAGCTCATGCGGGGCAGACGGACAAGACCGGACGGCCCTATATCGAGCATTGCCGCCGGGTCGTTGATGCCGTCGAAACGCTCGACCAGAAGGCCGTTGCCTACCTCCATGACGTTGTTGAGAAAAGCGACGATTGGGATCGCGAGCGGCTCGAGGCGGCAGGTTTCGGAACCTCCATCGTGTCGGCAGTCGATGCGATGACACGCAGGCCGCACGAGGACGACCTCGCTTTCGTGCGCAGAGCAGCAGCCAACCCATTGGCGCTGCCGGTCAAGCGCGCCGATCTTGCCGACAATTTATGGCAAGCACAGCAGATTGGCGCGTCGACATCGAAATATGAAGACGGACTGCGGATCCTCGACGAAGAATTCTCCTGATGACGAGAGGATTGTCGCCTGTGGCGTGATCGGCCGATGTGCGACCTTCATGCGAGGCTCTATTCGGGGATGTGAGGCGTATGTCGCTTGTCCTCGGCAGGATCGGCATCGATCCGCGCCTTGCTGGGATCGAAGGCGCCATGGCGGGCGATGGCCAATGCCGGCGTATCGGGCGTCTCGTAGGCCCACATGAAGTCGTCGGCCGCTCCGCCGACCGCGTGGACCCGCCAGTAACTGGCCGTGCCCTTCAGCGGGGAGTGGGTTGTGGTGTTGGTTTTCTCCAGAAGGTCGAAATAGATATCCTCGAAGGGGATATGGAAGACCGGAGCTTGCCCCTCTTCATGGAGCACTTTTGCCCGCTCTGTCGAGGCAATGATCGCGTCGGAGAACCTGACCGTCACGGTTCCATTGAACGGGGTAATCGTCAGCGCGCCGGGACGGCTGGTGGAATTTACGGCTAAGGGCTGCATTCGACTTCTCCGTTGGCTGCCGATCTCCTGGAACGTCGTATCGCCCGTCAGGGTTCCAACCGCTTAGGCTCATTGGAGCCGCGACATCGGGGGAGCCGGCGACAGATGTAAAACCTCCCGCGGGGCATTCAGATTCAAGGGAACGTTACCGCCGAAGAGTTCGTTTCCTAGATTGACACCGGAACCGGCGGCGGGGCTTCGCAAGTTAAGGGAGATTGCCATGAAGGTCGGCAACTGCATGACGAGGAATGTACAAGTCGCTAACCCCGAACAGTCGATCCGCGAAGTGGCTGAGATGATGGGCAGGCTTGACGCCGGAGGGATGCCCGTGGGCGACCACGACCGGCTGGTCGGGATGATCACCGATCGAGATATCGCGATCCGCGGCGTAGCATTGGGCAAGGGACCTGACACGAAGGTGCGTGATGTCATGAGCCCGGAGGTCAAATATTGCTTCGATGACGAAGACGTCGAGCATGTGCTTGAAAACATGGGCGACCTGCAGGTACGTCGGCTCCCGGTTCTGAACCGCGACAAGAGGCTCGTCGGCATCATCTCGCTTGGCGATCTCGCGACGAATGGCGAAGCGGCAGAAGCGGGAGAAGCTTTAAGCGACATCTCGAAGCCGGGCGGCGAGCATTCGCAGACTGCTCACTGACTAACGCCGCGACATGTCGGCGCAAGGTCAACATCACTTGTTTCGCGGTGCGTCGGCTAACGCCGGCGCCCCGCCGGAGCCTTCTGCATTTGCGATGTTTTCGGCAAAGGTTCAGGAGCATCCATGACAACGATCCGAAGCACCGTGTCCTTCAGCGCCGAAAAAAGCGCGGCAGGGCGAAATCATCGTGCAGGCGCGGACGCGTCAGATCACGCGCCGAGACGTTCACCCGGATGTCGTGTCGTGATAAGCTGTTCTTGCGACGGGACCGCGCGACACCGAGGCGGGCATCTCGCGGCCGGGCAGCCCTTAGTCGCACACGATGAGCTTGAGCACCTGATGTTCTCGAACGATTGCAAGCGTCCTGCCAAACCCTGTTGCGAAGGTGGGGCCTGTTGCCAAGGTGGGGCCTCTTGCGAACGTCGGGCCTCTCGGAGTGGACGGATTTGGGTTGGTCGCTGAACCTCGGGACGATCGCCGGCACCACCGTGCGCGTTCACTTTACCTTCCTGCTTCTGCTCGTCTGGATCTGGCTGACGCACTATCAGATCGGCGGCACGCCAGCGGCCTGGCAAGGCGTTGCCTTCATCATTGCGGTTTTTGCCTGCGTGGTCCTGCATGAGTTCGGCCACATCGCCGCTGCGCGGTATTTCGGCATCAACACGCCGGACATTACGCTTTTCCCGATCGGCGGCGTCGCCAGGCTCGAACGCATGCCCGAAGAGCCGGGGCAGGAGTTCGTGATCGCGGTCGCGGGGCCGCTGGTCAATGTCGCGATCGCCGCGCTGATCTTCGTCCTGCTCGGCGGGTCGGCGGGCGTCGAACAGATGGCCGGGATCGAGGATCCGCGTATGAGTTTTCTCGCCAGGCTTGCCGGGGTCAATGTCTTCCTGGTCATCTTCAATATGATCCCAGCCTTCCCGATGGATGGCGGCCGTATCCTGCGCGCCGCACTCGCCGCCCGCCTGTCGTGGTCGCGCGCAACCCAGATCGCAGCCATGATCGGGCAAGGATTGGCCTTCGTCTTCGGTTTTGTTGGGCTGTTCTACAATCCGCTACTGATCTTCATCGGCATCTTCGTCTATCTCGCCGCGGCAGCGGAAGCGCAAAACGCACAGATCCGGGAGGTAGCCACAAGCGTCCTTGTCGCGGATGTGATGATCACCGAGTTCGCCCGGCTGGAACGGTCGGCGACGCTCGACCAGGCAATCGAGATGCTGCTCGCGACGACGCAGCACGAATTCCCTGTCGTCGACTCCGCTGGCCATCTTGAAGGATTGGTGACACGCAACGACATGATCCGGACATTGAAGGAAAAGGGACCCGCCGCACCGGTCGCGAGCGCAATGCGGCACGATATCCCGAAAATACATTACCGCAAAAGTCTCGAGGAAAGCCTGCGGCTGATGCAGCAGGCAGACGTGCCTGCTGTAGCCGTCGTCGACAGTTCCGACCGGCTGGTCGGGCTCATGACACACGAAACCATAGGCGAGATGCTCATGATCCGCTCAGCCGTGTCGGATGCCTTCCGATTTGGTCGTTTGCGTGGGGCCAAGCCGCGATTCACACGGATCTGAGCACGAGGATTCTTTTCACCGCCGGATCGGGTGAGTGCGCTCTAAATCGTAGCGGAGCGATAAGCAGAAATCGGCCGGAACGAAGGTCGTCCCGGCCCTTTTTCTGTGTCTCAAGCGCCCGGAACGTGAGGCAGAAGTTCAAGCGCACCGCGATAGATCATGTCGCCAGCTACGTAGAGGATGACCACCAGCCCGACATAGGCGATCCAGCGGTGCTTCTGAAGCAGATTGGCAATGAGGTTTGCAGCGATGCCCATCAGCGCGACGGAGAGGACAAGGCCGAAGATCAGCACGTTCGGATGTTCGCGCGCAGCACCGGCTACCGCCAGAACATTGTCGAGTGACATGGAGACGTCGGCGATGATGATCTGCCAGGTTGCCTGGGCCAGGGTCTTGCGCGGAGCCTTGCCAGCTACGACGCCATCGTAGTCGACGTCGCTTTCCGAAAGCGCTTCGATCGCCTGTGCTTCCTGCGCATGGTTTTGCCGGAGTTCGCGCCACATCTTCCAGCAGACCCACAACAGCAAAAGACCGCCGGCGAACAGCAGCCCGACGATCTGCAGGAGCTGGGTTGTCGCGGCCGCAAAGCCGATGCGCAGAACGGCCGCTGCGATTATGCCAACGACGATTGCGTTTCTGCGCTGCTCTTTGGGTAGTCCGGCCGCGGCAAGGCCGATAACGATGGCATTGTCGCCGGCCAGCACCAGGTCGATCATGATGACCTGCATGAGAGCGGTCATTGCTTCGGGACTGAAAAAATCTGTCATACGGCACCCTTGCGTTCAGCTAGGGTGACGCGGCTTGCGAGTATAACCGTAGAGCAACGCGGACACCGCGTGTGACAAGAGAAATGCCGCTACAGCTGAGGAAAACTCAAAGCCAGGCCACCCGGATTGGAATTCCAGTCCGACATCGCAGTCCTGATGGACTGCCAGAGGGGCCCGGCCTGGCAGCACCTAGCTATTGCCCCAAGCGCAAAAACTCAAGGCTTAATTGTGATCCGCATATGCGGCATCGAGTTCGGCAAGCTGGTTAAGCCAGGTCGATCGGCCACGCGGCCATTGAACGGGCCGGCAGCCGCAAGTAGACTGATACAGTGCGCTTCGGTAAATTTCTCCAACACCCGATCTGCGACCGTCGATGGCGATGAAGGAATTCCGTCTTGGCTGCTCATCGGCGACCGATCGGCAAATATCTGTTCCCAATCGGCTCCTTGGGCCTGGCCGCACTCATTCATTTCGGCGCCGCGTCGATCGAGCATTCGCCGCTCTCGATCAAAATCCTGGCGTTGATCGTCGTCGCTATCTTCATCTTCGCGACAGTGTTTGTGGTTTTGCATCATGCAGAAGCCGTCGCACTGCGGCTCGGTGAACCATATGGCACGCTGCTGTTGACATTTTCGGTGACGGCCATCGAAGCGTCGGTCATCGTTTCGATGATGCTGCACGGCGAGAACAATCCGACGCTGGCACGCGAATCTGTGTTTTCGACGGTCATGATCGTTTGCGCTGGCGTCGTCGGGGTCTGCCTCACTCTGGGTGGGCTGAAGCATCGATATCAGGACATCAAACGACAGGGCACCAACGCCTCGCTTGCCGTCATTATGGCGCTGACAGTTCTTACGCTGATCCTTCCAAACTACACGCTTGCAACAAGCCCCGGTACGTTCTCCGCCTCGCAGCTCGCTTTCGTGAGCGTTCTTTCAATCCTCCTCTATGGTGCCTTCGTCTTTGCCCAGATGGTGCGCCATCGGGGCGATTTTATCGAAGACCTGACGTCCAGCGCGGAACATGACAAGCATGTATCTGAGGGCGAGAAAGTGACCACCAATGTGCTCCTCTTATTTGTCGGACTGGCAGGGATCGTTCTTCTGACCGAGCAGGTGGCCGGCAGCATCGAGAATGGGCTCAAGTTTCTTCAAGTTACCCAGGCGGACGCCATCGTGGGCTTCTTCGTCGCTGCGCTTGTGCTTATGCCGGAGGCGCTATCGGCGGTTCGGGCAGCGCTCAATAACGAGCTTCAGCGAGGGCTGAATGTCGCCCTCGGCTCGGCCTGCGCCACAATCGGCCTGACAATCCCGGCGATCGGTGCGGCGAGCCTGCTCACCGGACGAAGCCTGACTCTTGGTCTGGGTCCGGGGGATACCGTGCTTCTCATCCTCGCGCTTGCCATCAGCATCGTGAGCTTTGGGACGGGCCGAACAACGATGCTGACGGGGCTCGTTCATCTCGTCGTATTTGTCGCCTATCTGTTCCTTATCTTCGTGCCGTAGGTGATCGACCCTCCGTCTTCGGCCATCGCTGCGTCCTGTCGATTTGCGGCGCACATGCCTAGCCTGCAACTACTGGACCTTCGAGCGCAAGCGATCCGTCACGAACTCCATCAACACCACGATGGCAAAGATCACGAGAATGATGGTCGAGGCATTCCTGTATTGGAAAAGATCGAACGCGACCTTCAGCTCCTGTCCGATGCCACCGGCTCCAACGAGGCCGAGAACAACGGACGAGCGCACTGCCTTTTCAAGCGCGAAGAGCGTGGTGTTTATCAGGGACGGCATGGCGTCAGGCAGTACTGCCCCGCACAGAACAGAGAATCGTCCGGCGCCGATTGCAAACAGCGCTTCCTGAGGTCTTTCGTCGGCATCCTCCATCGCCTCGGCGAAGAAGCGTCCGCAAAAGCCGATCGTATCGACGACGATGGTCATGGTGCCGGCAACCGCCCCGAGACCAACGGCTGACACGAAAAGTAGTGCCCAGACCAAATCTGGAACAGTCCTGAACAACGAGACCAGCATCCTGGAGATATGCCGGAACGGGCCGATCGGGGTTATGTCCTTGGCCGAGAGCCAGGCAAACGGCAAGCTGAGGACGACACCTATTGCTGTCCCCACGAGCGCTATCTGAAACGTTTCGACCATGCGCCAGAAAACCCTCAGGAGGAACCCTGGCTCGACATTTGGGGGTATCATGCGGCCGACGAGACGGACCATTCGGGGCACCCCGCCTGCCAGTTGTTCCGGCGAAGGTGCGACCTGCCCGGCGGAAACGATCACGAGAGCGGCCAAAGCGACGGCAAAGCTGAAAGTGACTGGCGAGATCGATGGAATCCGGCTCAGCGAAAGGCGGTCATGCATCGAAGACGTCTTTCAGATCAGCGCGGGTCACCTGCGCCGTCGGTCGGTCGAAGAAGACCTTGCCCGCCTTGAGCGCTATCAAGCGGTCGGAGTAGTCGAGAGCATGCTCCATGTCGTGCGTGGTGTAGACCAAAGTGATCGCCTGTTCCTGGGTCAGCTCGGAGAAGACGCGCATCACATCATGTCCAGCCGCCGGGTCGAGACTTGCCGCCGGTTCGTCTGCTATCAAAAGCTTCGGACGCCGGATCAACGCACGGGCAATCGCCACCCGCTGCGCCTGCCCTCCAGAAAGCGCGTCGGCGCGGGCGCCCGCCTTGCCGAGAAGCCGCACTTCGGCGAGGGCCTGCATTGCTTCCTCGCGCCAGTGTTGCTTTGCGATGGAATGGTGCCAGCCGCGCCAGCCGCCGGGCAGCCCGAGCTTGCCCTGCAAAACGTTTGTAAGAACCGATTGTCGGCTGACCAGTCCGTGGTGCTGGAAGACAAATCCGATCTGCCTGCGTATGCGCCGCAGCTGGGCGACGGACGGCGCCGAGCGGAAGCTCTCGCCGAGGGTGACGACCTCGCCACCGCTCGACGGTAGAAGACCAATGAGGCATTTGAGCAGGGTGGATTTTCCAGCACCGTTCGAGCCAATCAGGGCAACCCGTTCGCGCGATGCTATGGTGAGGCCGATACTGGAGAAAATGACCTTTCCGTTCGCATAGCTCTTCGCAAGATCGTGCGCCCGAATGATCGCTGTCATAGTGACCTCTTGGCCCAGACCGAACTGCGAAACAGGCCGGCGGTTAGCCGCCGGCGTTGTCGCTGAAAAGGAGCGAGCCTCAGTTTACGAAGTCGGTGAGGGTCTCGATTCCGATCGTGCGGTACATCGAGCGGACATAGTCGTAGTCCGAGTCCCTGACATCAGTCAGGAAGAAACCGCCCTTGAATTTCTGGTTGTCCTCGCCGGTCAGGATCGCTTTCATCAGCTCATTGCCATTCTTCGCAAAGGCATCGCGGATCTTGACGAACACGTCATCTGAAATGTCCTTGCGGGCGACAAGAATGTCGTTCGGCAGATCGCGGCCCCGTGCGATGACCGAGAAGGCAACGTCGGGGAATGCTTCCCGGACCGAGTTGAGATAGCCGAAATTCAAGCCGATAGCGGCGATGTCGCCGCGGATGAGAGCCTCAGCCGCGATGTTGCGCGATATGATTACTGGTTCGTAATCGGTGGCATATTTCAGGTTGAAATCGGCCAGCGCCTGCGCGGGGCCGAGGTGCTGGGAGGTCGAGCCGACCGAGCCGAATGCGACCTTCTTGCCCATCAAGTCTTCGACCGAGCGGATCGGTCCATTCGCCAGCACGGCGATCTGAGCGAAATAGTCGGGGCGCTGCCAGGCGACAACAATCTTCGGCTGGCTTAATTCCTTCATGACGACGTATTCTGCAGGACCGGTCAGGACAAGATCGACCTGCCCGGAATTCATCGCCTCGACGGCGGTGGTCCGCGAACTGACCGGAAACAGCTCGACATCCAGGCCGGTCGCCTCCTCAAGAGCGGTCTGGAAAGCACCGAATTCCTGCTGAAGAGCCTCCAGTCCCTCCATGTCGGTTACCGCGAATTTCACTGGCTCCGCAAACACTGGAACGGCGGAGGCAAGCGTCAGGGCGAGTGCGGTTGCGATGCTGCGGATCATCGTTTTTCCTTTGCTGTATAGACAGGAAACTGTTACCCGCTAATCCGTATACGCAGCAGATGACGTGCTCGTGACATTTCGCCGGCGCCACCGGCAGCCTTTGCTTTTTTGAGGGATACAGTGAACTGGCACATCCAGGGTGGTCGCATCCTAACCGAACGGGGACTTGAAACCGCGGACCTGAGCGTCACCGGCGGCGCCCTGTCAGAGCTGCGAGCGGCCCATGCCTCCACAATCGATGCCGATGGTCTGCTCGTGCTTCCGGGGATCGTCGATATTCACGGCGACGGCTTCGAGCGCCAGATCATGCCGCGGCCCGGTGTCCGCTTCGACACCGCGCTGGCGCTGAAAGATACGGACCGCCAGCTTGTCGCCAATGGCGTAACCACGGCCTTTCACGGCGTCACGGTGTCGTGGGAGCCTGGACTTCGGTCGCTCGACGCTGCCAAACAGCTGATCGGCGCGGTCTGCGATCTCCGCGATAGCCTTGGCTGCGATACGCGTCTGCATCTGCGCTGGGAGACCTTCGCGCTTGATCAGATGGCGCAGGTCGTACGATGGCTCTCGCTTTGGCCACGGCCGATCATCGCCGTCAACGATCACACGACGGGGTCGGTGCTGAACGGCACGATTGCCCGCAAGATCGGTCAGATGGCGGAGCGGTCTGGCTTGAGCCGCGAGCAATACATGACGTTGCTCGGCCAGATTTGGTCCCGCCGCGCCGAGGTTGAGATCGCGATCGGGAAGCTGGCCGCAACTGCGCGGGCCAATGGCAATGTGCTTCTTGCCCATGACGAAGCGTCTCCCGAGGAACGCATGTATTTTCGCGCCCTCGGCGCAAAGGCCTCGGAATTTCCGCTAACGCTCGAAACAGCCAAGGCCGCGCGGCAAATGGGCGAGGACGTGATCCTCGGCGCGCCCAACGTCGTGCGCGGCGGCAGCCATAATGGAGCGCTAAATGCCACCGAGGCCGTCAGAGCCGGACTTTGCACGGTGCTGACCAGCGATTACCACTACCCTTCGCCTCTGCATGCGGCCTTCAGACTGTCTTCGCCAGACGCCGGCGACTTCCCCTCGATCTGGAATCTGGTTTCGGCAAACCCGGCCCGGGTGGCCGGCCTCGACGATCGCGGCTCGCTTGTTGCCGGCCGCCGGGCGGATCTGATCCTGGTCGATGCTGGCGATCCAGAGCATCCGCGTGTGGTGGCCACCATGGTCCATGGACAAATTGTCTATAGCTCCGGGCTGTCCCGCACAGACCGATGGTCTGCACAGCGGTCGCCGGTGGATAAGGTTTCATGAACTTGGACACGAAAATTTCAATACCACACGAGCGCAATGGCAATCGCCTTCTGGCCTTTGACGGGCTGGTCTTTCGGCCACGCAACGATACGCCGATCTGGCAGCAGATCTACGATCACATCTTCGATCTGATCGAGAGCGGCAGTCTTGCGCCGGGCAGCCAGCTTCCCGGAGAAACGCATCTGGCAGAGAAATTCGCGGTCACCCGCATTACGCTTCGCCGGGCGCTGCAGCAGTTACAGCATGAGGGCCACCTCACCGCCCGCAAGGGCGTCGGTATCTTCGTGCGAAACCTGCCCTCGACATTCACTGTTCGCGACGGACAGCGCTTTCTCGACAATTTCGAAGCCCACGGCCAGGAAATCGGCACCAATACGCTGCTGATCGTCCGGGAACCGGCCGAAGCGGCCGTGGTGGAACGGTTGCGTCTCGCACCTGACACCACCATTATCCGGCTGTGCCGGATCAGAACGTCGGACAAGCAGCCAGTTTACGTCAATACCAAGTTCTTTCCGGCGCATCTCTTCCCCGACTTCGAGCAGAGATACGATGTGCGTCAGTCGGTGACCGATGTTTTCCGCGCGCATGGCATCGACAACTACCGGCGGGCCGAGACGCGCATCAGTGGCGGCTTTGCATCCCCCGATGAAGCGGAAATCCTGCGGCTGACGCCCGGAACGCCAGTATTCCGCATCAATGCTGTCAACGAGGACCGCAGCGGCGTACCAATCGAATGGACCCGCGGCTGCTGGCCGCTGACATCCGTCGAATTCGTCTTCTGATTATGGCGCATGTCAACACGACCAGTTGAGGACGTCAGTCGGGCAATTGGGTCGACCCTTAGACAGACACCACAAGCCGGTCGAGAAAAGGCCGCTGGCCGACAAGCAACTTTTCCCGGGCCATTTCGAGGCCGAACCACCCTGCGCGATCGATCTCAGGAAAAGTCTGCATGCGGCCGCTGCGCGGCGGCCATCGCATCTCGAACATGTTGCTGCGCAAGGTGCCGGCATCGAAATCGCCTTCGGCGCCGAAGGCCGTAACAAGCTTGCCGCCGGGCTGGCGCAGTTCCCCTAGCGGAAGCAGTGCTCCCGAGAGCTCCCAGCCGGTTTCCTCCTCAAATTCGCGACGCGCCGCGGCTTCCGGCTGTTCGTCATCACCATACTCGCCCTTTGCGATCGACCATGCGCCGAGATCGCGGCTTTGCCAGAACGGCCCGCCCGGATGGACAAGCAGCACCTGCAATTCGTTGGTCGATCTGCGGTAAGGCAGGATGCCCGCACTTCTTTTCGCCATCGCCTCATGCCTCCGGAATCCAGCCTGTCATCGCAGGCAGGCTGAACGGGAATGATGCGCCTGAATGGCAGATGCCGTTAGACTCGAGATACCTCAATTGATACTAGCCGCCGCCGCAAGTCGCTCATTCGGATTGCATTCGACTACCCCAGGCGGTGGTGGCGGCACTTCTGGAAATCCATCCACGCTGGCCATCAGCTCCAGATAGCGCTGAGCTGACGCGGCCCACTGAAATCGCGCCGCCCTGGCGCGACCGCGTGCGATCAATTTGGTTCTGAGGCCTTCTTCGTGGACCAGGCGCATAAAACAATCGAACCACGCATTCTCGTCGCAAGGTGATGCGTACAAGACCGCATCGCCGCCGATTTCGGGGAGGCTGGCACGGTCCGACATGACCACCGGACATCCCAGTGCCATAGCTTCGAGGGGCGGCAGCCCGAAACCCTCGACCAAGGAGGGGAACGCGAGGCATAGGCAATCGCGCAGAAGCGCGCCGAGTTCTGCGTCCGACCTTCTTCCCAGCCAAATGACGTTCGGCGATTTCTGGTCGCCGCTGCTGGCGAAAACGCGGGACGTTGAAGCGCCGACAACAACAATCTGCAGCCCCGCCGCGGCAAGACGCTCGTGCATGCCGATGATCAAGCCGACATTTTTGTGCGGGATAGAACTGCCAAGCACGACGATCGTACCAGGGCCGGCCACTGCCAGTGTTTGTTCCGAGTGGCAAGGAGCCCATCGCAACGCATGCTCATGCCCATTGCCTACAATTTCGACCTTTGCCGCCGGGCACACGCCATTGCGCGCCAGTTCACCCGCAGAGTATTTCGATACCGTCGTAATCTTATGCGCGGCCCGGCCCAAGGCAGGAACCAAGGTGCGGTAGAGAAGCCGAAATGGAAATGAATAGCTCTGCGGGCATGCCCGTGTATTGACGTCGTGAATGCACAGCACTTGTCGACGAACCGTCAAAGGGCCCGTATTGCAGAGGCTAAGCAGCCCGCCGCGAAGACAGGCCGGAAGCACAGCCTGTTCCCATAAATGCCCGCCAAAGCTGCCGACAGTCCGGACACGGATCGCTGCCAGGGGCAATTTGTCAAGCGCCCCCGGCGGGACCAGCAACTCGACCGTGAGATCCCGTGTCAAGGCAGCCTGGCCCACGATCAAGGCGTCCAGCGCCGAAACGATCTCGCGTGCGTACCGCTGAACTCCGGTGGTCGGTTGCGCGAGAAAACGGCCGTTGATTGTCCAATGTCGTGCCATCACAGGGTTTTTGGTCACCAGCGCCATGCCTCAGTTGCACGACTTTGGACGACCAGGACAGCAGGGTCATCCTGGCCTTTGGGACGTACCCGGTCGTTTGCCCGAAAAGGCTTCCCGGCAGCTCTCATCCGAATGGCGAGGCCAATCATCGGCGTTTACGCCAAATGTGTGAGGTTCTGCGTGGCGCGGTTTTGATAGACTGCGTTGGGCAGCGCGGCAGATCTCAATCGTCGTGCTCGGATGGATGTCAGGCGAGTTGAGCGAGTGGAGTGATGCCGCATGATGTCCGGCGCAAAACAGGCAAGTTCGCGCTGATGCAGCGCCCGACCAATCCATTGCAACCAGGCTCCGTTGGACGGGCCGTCGCCGCGACCAGACGTCTTTGGACAGCCCTGGCATGCCTGCTTGGCATGACAGCTTCGGGCGCAGCGGATCTGCTCTGGGGGGTCAACGGCCATCCCTTCAACGCCTATCCCGGGATATCGATCGAACAGCAACTCGACTATGTCAGCGACCTCGGCATGAAGTCGTATCGGGTCAACATTTCCAGCGCCGACAGCGCCAACAAACTTGCCGAACTGGTCAAGGCGGGCAAGCAGCGCGGAGTCCAGATCCTGCCGGTAATCACGCCCGACCTGGACCTCGACAATGGGACCGTCGATGACCTCTATGCGCAAGCCTACGATCTCGCGTCGACACTGGTATCCCGCTTCAAGGACGACATCCGCGTTTGGGAGCTTGGCAACGAGATGGAGAACTACGCCATCCTGATGCCCTGCGAGATGCAGGACAACGGAATCCAATACAACTGCTCCTGGGGCCCTGCCGGCGGCACCGAGACGTCCGACTATTTCAGTCCGCGCTGGGCAAAGGCAAGCGCAGTGCTGCGCGGCCTGTCGGATGCAACCATCGCAGTGGATCCGACCATACGAAAAGCAATGGGAACGGCCGGCTGGGGCCACCGCGCAGCGTTCACCCGCATGCTGCAGGACGGCATCAGATGGGATATCTCGGTCTGGCACCTTTACGAGGGCGACCCCGAGGAAGCATTCAAGTTCCTGGCCACTCTCGGTCGTCCAATCTGGCTGACCGAATTCAACTATGCCGGGGGCAGCCAACGAGGGGAAAAGCAGCAGGCGGACGCTCTAGTCCAGACGATGACGCTGCTGCGCCGATATCAATCTCCATATGGATTGGAAGCTGCCCATATCTACGAACTGCTCGACGAGCCGTACTGGGCGCCAAGCTACGAGGCCTTTATGGGCCTCGTGCGCCTGAAGAAGCGCGGCGAAGGGCTATGGGCGCCGAGCGGGCGAAAGCCGGCATACGATGCCGTAAAGAGGACCATTGCGAACGGCAATGCAGGCTCGAGCTCGTCAATGGCCGCGACGGAGAGCTTGCCGCCTGCTGACCAGATGTCGGTGCCCCGCGTTCCCGGCATCGGGGCATTTCACCCCTGTTCGCTTGATGCGTTCGACAAGTCTGTCTTCAACCACGCCAACCAGATTGCATATGCTTACTGCCTGGTCCTGCGTCGCATGCCGTCTCCGGCCGAGCAGTGGCGCGAGGTCATCGCGATGAAGAAGGATCCATCGATCGTTCCATTACTGACGAAGATGTTGCTTTCGGTCGAATTCAGGACTGACAATCAGCCGGTTGGGCTTGGAAACGCGCAATACGTGGCCCTTCTCTATCGGACATTGCTGGGACGGGAGCCAGACGGCCAGGGACTTTCTGCTTACGTGTCGAAACTGGACAGCGACAAGGCGAGTGGAGAACAGATCGTGGCGGAATTGATCCATTCGTATGAGTTTCGCTCCAGACACACGGTTCTGTTTGCCAACGAGCCTTAGCTGGCGGTCCAATGATTTTTTTTGGCCGACAGGTCGTGACTGGCGCTGTTTGGGCCGCAGTCGATAGCTGGGGCCGACAGATCGCTATGCTCGGTGTATTTGTGGTGCTGGCGCGGCACCTTGGCCCCGAGGCGTTCGGGATTGCGGCGCTCGCCATGGTGGTGCCCAATATTCTGGCTGCTCCGGTAAACGAGGGGTCTACCTGACGCCATTATCCAGCGGGAGGAAATCGATCCCATGCATCTTGATTCGGCTTTCTGCCTCCTTGCGGCGACAGGCGTTGTGATTACTGCACAATCTGGATATCCGCCGGTGCCATCGCGGCCGCGTTGGACAAACTGCATTTGGAGACGCTCGTAAAAATGGACCAGCGCCATAGGCTGCGGGCTCGATGAAAGTCGTAATCCTGAGCTAGCCTTTTGACACGGTCACGCCCCTGGCCGCGGTCGCCGTTGGTGGCACAAAGTCTCTACGCATTCGACTTTCTCGCCCAAGCCATTCGGACAATACGCCGTCTATCGCCCGACGTGGTCCACACCCAGAATTTTCCGCATGCCCGCCATTCGATAGGGGGCGCCGCAAGCAGCAATCGTGTTGCACATGCATTGTGACTGGCTTGCAGAACTTGACCGCCACGCGATGAACCGAGCCCTCGCGCCAGCGATCTCACCGTGGGTGCTCAGAACATGTCGTGACGGCGGCGCACGTGCTTTGCTGAAATGGGCACAATTTTCGCAGTCCTGCCGAATGGAGCGCCCCCGCGAACCAGGACGTCGCCGTAGCGCGAAATACCAGGAAAAGTATTATTCGTTGGCCGTGTGTCGCCCGAAAAGGCATTCACACGCTGATTGAAGCTTGGCAGACCGTTATCGCGGCCTGTCCTGAAGTCCCGCCGCGAGATCGTCGGCCCCATCGGCAACGCTTCCTCGTGAGTTCCTGATTGACCTGAGTGGACCGCGAAGTCTGCGATCTCGCTCGCTTCTACCACAACGGTAGCGCATACCCCGGTCCCTACTATGCCGCGCTGCGCGTGATCCCACTCTGAGCTTCGTTGGCACCCTGCCCTACGAAGAATGGCCGCGCGATATGCCGAAGCAACGCTTCTGATAATCCATCTCTCAGCGAGTCCTTCGGAATGAGCCTGTCGAGGCGCTGTCGAATGGTACTCCTCTCGTAGCCACTCGCGTCAGCGGCATGACCGAAATCGTGGAATCGACTGGCGATGGCGTCGTGGTTGAAAAGAATGACCCGGAAGCGCTTGCAGCCCATATCATCGGCCTTTCTTGATATGCAGGCGGGCGGCGAACCTGGGACGCCAGGAAGCCGCGCGGGTCGCCGATCTCTATTCGGGGGAAAAAATAGCCCAGTCGACCCGGGACCTGTACGATGAGGCCGTCGTCATCCAACCGTTCATGGCTTGGAAAGCGAAACCGCTCTTTCGCTCAGCGCCGGGCCTTGAACGACGTGAACACCGAGCCCGTGTCATCTCCCCACTCCCAGTTGACGGCGAGTCCGACCCGCAAAATTTGAAGGGCGGCATCGTCGGGATAGATATCGGTGAGGCTTCGCTGCATCACCAGTTCGTCGTCGATCAAGATTGCAAACCGATTTCCGTCGAACGCAACGCGCATGCGAAAAGGTTTTCCCCAAACGACCTTGTCCGCCACATTTGTCCAAACCGCGTCATAAAGTTCCTCAAAGCCGAGCCGCTTGATGAACACCGAAATCGATGCACCCTGGTAGACGTCGTCGAGCCAAGTCGTGACACAAACGTAGTTGTCGCTGTCTTGCCAGAAAAGCAGTCCTGCCCGGCCGCGCTGATCTTGTCCTCGGCGCTCCCCAGGAGGCTCGATTGTGGCCTCGAGATCGGCGAATCCCGGTAGGTCCCATGGCAGCGAATAAAATGTTCGACCTGGGTTCGGTCTGTCTACGCTCGCGCGCACACGCGCGCTGCCCAGCCCATCAACGTCAATGACACCGGTGCCCAGTGTTCTGGCCCATTGCCCGTCGCCCAGCTCCGACGTGCGGCGATCTAGTTCGCCGGCAGTACCGGTAAAACCGTCGGCATAGGACAGGGTTGCTCCGAGTTGGTTCCAAGGTGCCCCCAGAGGCGCCATAAATGGGATGGGAACTTCGCAAGGATGAGCCTCGAAATTATGCCAGCGCGGCTCGCTATCGAAGCTTTTCCATATACCTACTCCGGTAGCGTTCTCGACCGAATCGGCATTGACAGACGCTTCGAAAAGGCGAACCCCGTCAAGAAAGCAGCTCACCTGACCGTTCCAGTCAAGAATCTGGACCGAATGGGTAGAACAGCTGCGCAAAGCGTGTTCCGTACCGGTCGCGATCGTAATCTCTTTGCCCGATTGCTTGCGCACCAAGGTCCATCCGAGCGTCGACAGTTTCAGCACCCAGAAATTGTCGTTGTCCCGAAACCGACAAACAAGACCACACACATCCGAGACGGCGCCAATTGCCAGCAGCCCGTGGATCAATCCTGAAGGGCGACCAGGATCGACGACGGATAGGTTATCGCCAGCGTCCTGCGAAAAATGCCACCGCCCCCCGATTGCAGCGATTTGCCCCGGCCAGCCTTCGACGAGTGCATCGGCGGCGTGGGCGGTGCCAAACAGCGTCGAAAATTGAGGTATCCGCCCGACTTGGACCGCTTGGACGCGTGTGTCGACCCGAAAACCGATCTGGCCAAGTGCCGAAGAATGAACACCCGCAAACAGCTTTTCGTCCTTGTTGAAAGGATCGATCGCGATCGGACGCATCATCGGAAAAGCGGCAAGACCGTGGGCTTTTTGGTCGGCGGCCGCATAATAGACAGCGCCCTGCTCTCGCAACGCCACGACATAATAGACATGAACATTCTTTAGGCGCCGAAACGCACTCAGGCATTGCTTTCCTACACGAGCCCACAGCTCGCCGTTTTCGCCTTCTGCGGCATGCACGACAAAGCCGCAGCCCTCTTCCACGGGATTAATCGGCGCCTCACTGGGGAACCAGCCGACAGCCAGGTTCTCGTCGATGTTCGATCCCCGGTAGGTTCTGGAGGTGCTAAGCGTCCACCACCAAAAACGGCGAAGGGTGAGCCTCTTTCGTGGCGCACGTATCAGGGCAACCAGTCGGCCGGGCCATGGGTCAATGCCGGGTCCTCGCAACCAACGGTAGAGCCGCCTGGCGAGGTCATCAGGCAATGGCGATCCCTGCGATGTGTTGTGGCCGTTGGTGATCGAGACCAATAGCACCAGACCAGCCTCTCGCTGAAAGGGACCATAGGAGATCCCTTGCCGGCCCCAACCTGGCCTGACGAGCGGCTGGAAACGAAGTGCGCCGTGATCGATCGCGATCTGGCGTTCGATGTCACGTCCTCGCCTGACACCTCCCTTGACTGCCAAGGTGCCAATTACCGCACCGCGGGCGCGTTTATCTTGAAAATCGTCTGCGACAAGAACCTCCGGCCGGGCAACGCCGGACCCAGCCTCTTCAGCAGTTTCTACCCAGTCATGACGGTGCAACAACAAGACCCTCCTCACGTCGTCGTACGAGATTCTTCAAGGCATCAATGACGTTTCGCAGTCCTGGGCAGAAGTCGCGCACTGCCTCGCTTGTCCCATTGATCAGGCTTGCTGTCTCGCATGACGCCCGCGAAGATAGTTCTTAAGCGCCCACCGGCCGCGCCAAGACGTGTTCGACCCGCCATTCCCCATTGCCATAGGAGGCTGGCAGCGGTTTTAATGCGTAGCCTGCAGCAGTCAGGAGTTCCGCGATCTGTCGGGCCTTGCGGTCGAGCCCCTCGCGCGTTGCATCGTCTACCTCATAAATCACCTTCGGACGGTGTCGCCGCAGTGTTTCCGTCATACCGCCCAGGACGTCAATTTCGGCGCCTTCCACGTCGATCTTGACCAGCGAGGGCGGCCTGAGGCCTCGCTGGGCGATGGCATCGTCGACGGCGACTATGCTGACCTCCAGGCGGCCGCTGATGTCCGGCGGTGCTCCCGCCGAGGCAAGCGCGGCGCCGCCGATGTGATGGGCGAGCAGAAGCTGGCCACGGCCGGATGTGGCGCCCGCAGCTTCGGCGAACACCCGTATTGTGTCGAACCCGCTAAGCCGTGCACTCTCTGCGACAGCTGCGGCATTGCGGGGAACAGGTTCGAACGCATAGACTTGACCGCGCGGCCCGACGCGGCGCGCGGCGATGAGGCTGAAGAAACCTATATTCGCGCCGATGTCGAAAAAGGCGTCCCCAGGCGCCAGGTTTGCCGCGATCGCCTGTTGGATGGGCGGCTCGTAGGTGCCGCGAACAAAGTTCGGGTCGGCGCTCTTCGCCACCAGTTTGAGACCGGCGGCCTCTCCCTTGGCTATGACGCGCGCGTCGCTGAACACGCTGAGGAACCTTGCCGTCAATGTCACGCGCTCTTTCCCATTCTTCGACGCCTCGGGGACGGGGCCAGCCCGTGCCGCTCGCCGCGAAGGTGACAGATTGCGCGCCCGGGATCGAGCCCGACAACCGGTTGGCCGGCTCCTACCTCCTCCGACTGATCGCTACTCCGATTGTGGGCCATATCTCATCTTGGGGGTACCTGCCCGGCCTCCCGGTCCGATGGAACGGTGGCATCGTTGCGCGAGACATGGATGGCCTGGGGAGCATCCCACCCCTTCGAAACGATCTCACGATCGCCGTCGCCGTCGAGGTCGACCGTGCGGGCGCCGAGATGACTCTCGACGCCCTCGCCGACCAATTGCTCGATGAACCGCCCGCCTCCCAGATTGCGCCAGAGCGAAAGGCGCAGGGCGCCGCGGTGCTCGCCCATGACGAGGTCCGGCCGGCCATCGTCATTCATATCGGCCACCGAAAGACTGTTGAGCGAGCCGCGCGAGGTGATCTCCTGCTGCTCCCAGTTTTGCTTGATGTCGCCGGGATTGCGCCACCAATAGGCCTTTGCGTGGTCGGCCTGCCCGTTTTCTTCACTCACGACGATGTCGGTTCGTCCCTCGCCGTCCAGATCGGCGACCGCCACGCGGTCCGGATAGACCATGTTGGGGACATTGGCGACGTCGCGGCGCTGCCAGTCGGCAGAGCCATCCCCCGGATTGCCCCACCATGCGATCTCCTTTGCGTTGCGGGTAGTGGCCGCAAGGTCAAGCAGGATGTCGCCGTCGATATAGGCGAACGCGATCCCTCGTCAGAGGCCTCAGGGCAAATGCGGGTTAGCGGCCCCCCGCCGCCGTGTCGCCGGGATGGGAAAGTAGAACACTCCGAGACCGCTTGCGACCGCAAGCTCGGCCGGCCCCCTTCGACGATCTGCGACGGTGCATGGCCCTGCCCCGAGATCGTGGCTGGCGGCGGGAACCTCGCCGATCTCATGTTCCTCAAAGCCCCGCGCTGACGCCTGCTGCGCCTGAAGCCACGCCAGGTTCAGTGTCTCGCCCCCGCCGCGCTGGGCGATCACTTCCCCGCGTCCGTCGTCGTCAACATCGATTGCCGCGATCGCATCCACTCCCTCGCCGAGCCGGCCTGTTCCCATTCACCTTGCCAGGGATCGGCCGGCCGGCGATACCAGAACGGACCCGAGGCTCCGTCTTGGATGGGACGGCGGTTCATCCAAAACGGGCGGCAAGTAAAGTCGCAGAGGGATCGAAGCCGCACCGCAGCTTTGGCTCGAACCCCGAAGAGGTCATGGCCGCCCCGCCGACTTCCTCCCGAGACGCTTCAGGCCGCCTATGTTCACGCATTAAGCTCGTATCGCGTGAATATCTCGTGCTCGCTCAGCAGCCGATTCAGAAAATCGCCCCCACCTACATCCGCCAGGATAGGCCAGTCGTCGAGTCCCGCTGGCCGCTCCATCTGGGACCGGTGAGCTGCCAGCGCGTGACGTTTTGCATCTATCACGTCGCCGATAAAAGCGTGGGAGTTGAACATCTTAACGCCGCGCAAGCCGGCAAGGGTCCGGACCGTCTGCCGCAATGCGGTGCGATTGAATCCAAGCACTCGATCGTGCAGACGAACCCAGGGCCACTGATACCAGTACCAGACGGGATATTCGAACACGGTCACGCGCCGGCCATACAGTTGCAGCGCGCCTCGGGCGCCAAGATTGGTGGCAACATGGTCCGCGGGCGGCTCTTTTGCATGGGTGACGAACACGCTCTGCGGTTGCCAAACGAAAAGCAACTCAGCGATCGCCTCTGCGATCTTGCCGATGTGATGCTTTGCCGTGCCGTCGGGAACACGCAGGAATCTCACCCGATCGGCCGACCCTCCCAACCGGCAAACCGCCTCGATCGCTTCGTCCTCGCGGGCGATCCGCAGCGCCTCCCTGTCAACCCGATTTGCATGGGATGCCGAACCGTCGGTGACAAAAATAAACCGGACATCGGCGCCCGAGCTAAACTTCTTGCTGGCAACCCCTCCACATCCCAGCGTTTCATCATCGGGATGGGGTGCAATGATGACCGCCGACGCCTGCCAGTCTGCTACATCGAAAGGATGAGACCGGTTACGCATCGCTCTATCGAGCATAGCGCCAATCGTATGCCTGACGTCATGCATCGATGCTTCCGATCATCCCTTCTTCGGTGTGGTTCAACCCGACCTGCGCATGGTAGCAAAACACTGTAGGCGATTGGGGTGAGAAAACAATGAAGGTAGGAATTCTTGCTGGCGGACTGGGAACGCGGCTAGCGGAAGAAACCGAGATCCGGCCGAAACCAATGGTCGAAATCGGAGCAAAGCCGATCCTTTGGCATATTATGATGCATTACTATGCCTACGGCCACCGCGAGTTCGCCGTCGCGTTGGGGTACAAAGGCGAATACATCAAACGCTGGTTCAGCGACTATGTCGCATTCGATGGCAGCTTGACTGTCAATGCTGCATCGGGAAGCGTCAAGCGCCACTCGAACTCGCTGCCTGACTGGTCCGTCGATCTTGTGGAGACGGGACTGAATACGCTGACGGGCGGCCGCATAAAACGCCTGATCGACTGGATGGGCGACGAGACATTCATGCTCACTTGGGGAGATGGCGTTTCGGACGTCAACCTTGATAAACTGATCGCCTTTCACAAATCGCATGGCAAGCTTGCAACGATGACGGCGGTGCGTCCGCCAGCGCGCTACGGGCACATCGAATTCGATGGCCATCGCGTTGTCGACTTCACGGAAAAGCCACAGGCCTCGGAGGGATGGATCAATGGCGCCTTCTTCGTGCTCGAGCCGGGTATAAAGGACTATATCGACGGCGACGATGTCATGTTCGAACACGCGCCAATGCAGCGGCTCGCGACTGACGGCCAACTGATGGCATATCGCCACGAATCCTTCTGGCAATGCATGGACACCATCCGCGAAAAGCATCTCCTTCAGAAATTGTGGGACAGCGGGCAAGCGCCCTGGAAAACATGGGAATTGATCGATGAAAGTTCTGGTTACAGGCCACCTCGGTTACATCGGTTCCGTCCTGACTCCGATGCTGCTTGAACGCGGCCATGACGTCACGGGCCTGGACAGCGACATCTTCCGGTCATGCACTTTCGTAGGAACGTTGGCCGAAGTGCCGACGATCGAGAAAGACATCCGCGACATTGAAATCGACGACGTCGCCGGCTTCGACGCGATCATCCATCTCGCCGGACTGTCAAACGATCCGTTGGGGGACTACCGACCCCTGCTTACCGAGGAAATCAACTGCGGCGCTTCGGTCAGGCTCGCGCAACTCGCCAAGGCCGCCGGCGTCCAGCGGTTCCTGTATGCTTCCTCTTGCAGCAATTACGGCGCGGCCGGCGACAGCTTTCTAACTGAAGATGCTCCCTTCAACCCGGTTACGCCTTACGGCGCCTCGAAGGCGAATGTGGAGCGAGCGGTCGCCCCGATGGCGGATCAATCGTTCAGCCCGACGTTCCTGCGTGCGTCGACTGCATACGGCCTGTCGCCTCGCATCCGCTTCGATCTCGTGGTCAACAACCTGACCGCCTGGGCCTACACGACCGGCCTGGTCTACCTCAAGAGCGACGGCTCGCCATGGCGGCCGATCGTCCACGTGGAGGACATCGCGCTGGCCTATATCGCGGTACTCGAAGCCGAGCGAGAGCTGGTCCACAACGAGGCATTCAATGTCGGCTTGACCACGGAAAACTATCAGATTCGAGAGATCGCGGAGTTGGTGCAAAGGATCGTTCCCGATAGCCGGGTGAAGTTCGCGCCCGACGCCGGGCCTGACAGACGGTGCTATCGCGTCGACTGCACCTATATTGGTCGCCGCCTGCACGGGTTTAAGCCGCAATGGACAGCGCGGCGCGGTATCGAACAGCTCTATCACACATTTCGAGCGGAAGGCCTTGCACTTGGGGATTTCGAGGGCGAGCGGTTCAAGCGCATCGCCCATGTGCAGAAGCTGATCCAAGATGGTGAACTGGATACCGATCTGCGTCGCACGCCGCAATTAGCGGTAGCGGTTTGAACAAACACAGCCGGGAGCCATGGCCATGATGATTGCTGGTGCAGCCTCTGTAACCGAGCAGGTTTGCCGCTCCTGCGGCGGAAGTCACATCGACACTTTCCTGAAGCTCGGCACGACGCCCTTTGCCGATCGGCTTTCCCTCAAGGTCGACGACGGCGAGGACGAGCCTGTCTTTCCGCTCAGTGTGGTCGTGGTCGAGTAGGTCAGCAATTCGGCTTTCGCCGTCAGAGATCCGGGCGTGCGGCTTTCCCGAAGCCGGCTCTTCCCGACCCGCGCGCCGTCAGGGTCTCGAACTCCGACCAGCCATACGCCGGCTTTCGCCGGTTTTCTGGATGCGTCGCGCAAAATCCGGTCGCCGCGTCGCGTTACGATCCCGACGCCATCGCCTCGCCACCAGCATGTGTTGCGAATTGATCCTTTGTCGGAACGGAAAGAAGTCTTGCAGTCGTCTGCGTCAGATGGCAGCGAAGATGCTGCGCCGCCGCGTCCATTTCACCCCAACATCCTGCTCTTGGCTCAACGCCGTCGAGGGCTTCTTCGCCAGACCCACCCGGCGCAGGCTCAAGCACGGCGTCTTCCATTCCGTTGTCGATCTTCAGGCCGCCATTAACCGCTTCATCCGCGAATACAATGCCGAGAACCCGCGACCATTCATCTGGAAAGCCAACCCCGATGACATCATCGCCGCCCGAAACCGCAGGTTCCAAACGTTGGAATCAATCCACTAGGTCGTGAGGCACGTACCTTCGAAAGGATGAATTCGGCTCTCAAAGGACGAACTTACAATGCCCATCGGCGGCCTCTAAGCTCACTTTGACGCGCTCTGCCCAAAAACTGGTCTCCTTGCTGAGATCGCAATGCCCGACGCAAGAGATCACTTCTCGAAGGCTATCAAATGAGTGATTTCGACTTACGAAGGCCCAACACTCTGAGCTTCTTCCGGCTATTCTTTGCGTCGCTTGTTATTATATCCCACTCGCCGGAACTTATAGATGGGAACTCGAATCGCGAGGTGCTGAAGAACATCTTCGGTACATTGACCTCCGGCCAGGTAGCTGTTTACGGATTTTTCTTCATTAGTGGATTCCTCGTGCTCGACAGCGCGATGCGAAGCAGCATCTACGCCTTCATGTCCAGACGTGTACTTCGTATAGTTCCTGGATTTGTTGTGGCATACTTGATCAGCATTAGTCTGGTATTCTGGCTGGGAGGCGGTGACTTTGATGAACTATCTCCGAGCCAGTGGGCGGCTAAGCTTTCCAAAATGGCGCTCTTGCTGAATCCGGCGCAGGTAGGATCGGCGTTTGCCGGGTCCCATGCACCAGATGTTAATGGATCACTATGGACTATTGCATACGAGTTTCGCTGTTATGTGCTTGTGGCAATTGTGGTATTCTGTCTCGGTCGCGTTACGCTTGTCTTTTCGATCATGTCAATGTCACTGGCCATAATCCTTGTTAGTTCCATTTCGCAGGGTGTTTACTTTCGCTACGACCTTGGAAACTTTGAGCCCATCGGTAACGTGGACGATGCCGTACGTTTTACGATGATATTTTCCATTGGGGCGTTGTTTCAGCTGCTCAAGGAGAATGTGAGGAGGAGCAATCGGGTAGCGCTTTTGTGCTGTTTCCTTCTCATAGGCGGGATGTGCTCGGAACGGCTAGCGCCCCTCGCAGTGGGCGTGTTTGGAGGTTATCTGGTCCTGTATTTGGCGTTTCTAAACGAGAACAGCGTCTTAAATTCGATTAACCGAAGGAATGATATATCGTACGGCGTGTATCTCTACGCATGGCCGATTCAGAAGCTACTGATCATGTATGTTCCGGCAATCACGCCTACGCAGCTAACGATCTTGACCTTGCCTATAGCAGTCTGCGCGGGCTTTCTCAGCTGGCATCTTGTTGAGAAACGCGCGATCCATATGCGGCTGCCGATCCTCCGCACTGCATAGTTCGGCTGTCGTTGGGCCGGTGCCCATGTTTGAAGACGACCTCGGTCGAAGGCGACGGCTCCGCCCGTCGGATAGACGCGGTTTCGCTCGCCGGACCGCCATCACATGCTCGACGTGCCGGTTCCCATTGGCGTAGGAGGCGGGCAGAATGGTTACTCATAGTCCATCGATGCCATAAACGACGCGATCGCCCGGGACCTTCAGCTGAAGCCCCTCGCGCCTGGCGTCGTCGAGTTCATAGATCACCTGTGGGCGGTGCGCACTTAGGACCGACCGCTTCGGCGAACACGCAGATGGTGTCGACCTGTTGGGCCGAGCGCTCTGCTCAATCGCGGCAGCGCTTTGCGCACCGGTTCAGATGCGTAGGCGCGCCCTGCCGCCCCCCACGCGGGCGCGCCGCAATCGATGTCGTAGACAACGTCACCTGCGTTCAGGTTCGATGCAAGTAGCTGCTGGACCGGCGGCTCGTAGGCGCCCCGCGCAAAATCTGGGTCGCCGCCTCTCGTTACGATCCTGAGGCCACCCGCCTCGCCACCAGCAATGCGTTGCGATTTGGAGAACAGATTGCGGAGCGTTACAGCCAGGTTCACTCGGCCTCTCTCCGCCCTTTGGGCTGGGTGCCCCTGACGCCCGTTACGGAAGAGAACGGCGGGGCCTGACGGGCCTATTTCAATCCGACATGGGTTGGCCGTAGACCGATACGCTCACGGGGTTGAGCGCTACACTGAGGGTCGCCGCATGAGCATCACATCGGCCTACAAGCTGCGAGGCACTTGGCGATCGCCGCCCACCGCTAAGGCTCAATGGCTCACGATCTTTGTGGAAACATGGACCGGCGTGCCTGGGCGCAGTTTCTGATAGACGGACTTGAGCCGTTCTGCGCGCGCCTCCCACGAATACAGCTCGACGGCACGCTTGCGCCCCTCGTTTCCCATTTCGCTTGCCCGGACGGTATCCTCCAGCATCGTGATCAATGCCTGGGCGAGTTCGCCAGGAGCATCGACTTCGACCAGCATCCCGGTGCTGCCAGCTAGAATGGATTCACACATCCCGCCCACGCGCGTTCCAACCACCGGTATCCCGCAGGCCATGCCCTCCACGACCGATATTCCGAAGCTCTCGCTGAGTGACGGATTCACCACAATGTTGGCCTCATGGTACGTCGCTACGAGGTCCTTGTGGGGCACGTTGCCCACGAAGTGAACTCGATCACGTAACCCGTGGCTCTCGATAAGTTCTTCTAAGTGTTCCCGATATTTGCAATTGCCCCAGCGATCGTAGAAACGGCTCAACGCGGTAACCCGCGGATCCGACGAGAGGCTGGTCAGGAAGTCCGCCGGGAGCGGAGAATGCGGCCCTGCGATCCGAAGTTCCACGTCCGCGAACCTGGTCGCAACCTCACTGAAGGCCTCGATCAGTGTGTGTAGCCCCTTCTCTGGCGACACCCGCCCAACGAACAGGATGACATGTCGGGTTCTGGTGGATGCGGAAGCCCGCTGCTCGCTCGGCCGAAAGTAAGAAACGTCCACGCCATTACCGACAGTGGCAACGACGCCAGGATAGTCCGGGAATGCAGAACGAAAGGTGCTTGCGATGTGGTCGCTGACGGCGACCACAGCATCCACCACCTTGAGCTGACGGGCCACCTGATCGCGGTCACGCTGTGACAGCCACTCACACTGCATCTCAAGCACGAGCCGATGAGATGAGCTGGCTGCTTTCAGTTCCCGGCACCATGCCCAGTAATTCATCAAATGGACGATATCTGGTTGATCGACGGCGAGGTAGTGACGAACCTTGTTACGATATTGCGAGTGGTCATCGGCCTTCCGATCCAGCCGCAGCCAGCGCGCCAGGCGCGGAAACTGGTGGATGATCCGCTGCAGCGCGCGGTCGCGCCGCGCCGCAGCCCGCCGCACCGCGAACGGCAGGTCCGCGGGCACCGTATCGTCTCGATAATGCTTGCCATAGAGCGTAATCTGCAGGCCTTCGCCGAGCCGCAGCGCCGTATTGTAGACGATCAGACCGATTGAGTTTTGAACAGGCGGAAAAAGTCTATCGTACGGCTGACCGACGTATACGAGCTTCATGTCACTCCCCACCGTCAGCTCGTTCAGGCGACTCTTCTAAGTGCAGGGCGGTCTTCGGGTCGGGAGAGGTGGTCGGCGAGGCGGCGAATGCCCTCTTCGAGCGGCACCAGGGGACGGTTCAATATGGCCTTCATCTTGTTCGTGTCAGGACAGCGGCGCGTCATGTCGCCCTCCGCAAGGGGCGGTCGGAATTCCAACTTCGATGACGAGCCCAGCACTTCGATGACAAACTCGGCCAGCTGTCGAATGCTCATTTCCACGTCGCTGCCCACGTTGATCACTTCGTTCTCGTGCGCGCGCGTTCGATGAACCGCGATGCAAGCGTCAACCGTGTCGTCGACATAGCAGAAGGTGCGGGTCTGCGAACCGTCCCCGTAAATCGTCAGGGGCTCGCCGCGCTGGGCGGCACGCACAAATCGCGGCAGAACGAAATCCTCGCTCTGACGTGGTCCGTAGGTGTTGAAGAAGCGAAAAATGGTAAATGGCAGTCCAAACTCACGCTGAAAAGTGCGCAGATAGACCTCTCCAAGATTCTTCACCACTGCATATGGCAGACGAGAGTTAAGCGGCGTGGTGCTCTCGTTTTGAGGAATCTCGAAAGGCTCGCCATATACCTCCGATGACGAAGCGAAGTAGACACGCTCGGCGCCGGTGTTCTTGCATAGCCTCAGCACGTTCTCGATACCGGTGATGTCGCGCAGCACGAGCAACGGATTTGCCAAAGTCCGCTGCACACCGACCACGGCTGCGAAGTGGAAGACGTGGGTGAAATGGAAACGGTAGAACAACGACGAGATGTCGTCGAAATCGTTCGCATCCGCCTTTACTACGGTCAGATTGCCCGCGTCTATTTGTACCTTGTCTCGACTTCCGGTCGACAGGTTGTCAGCGACGACCACCTGGGTCTGAGGTAG
Source organism: Mesorhizobium sp. WSM4850 (assembly GCF_055811735.1). Taxonomy (NCBI): domain Bacteria; kingdom Pseudomonadati; phylum Pseudomonadota; class Alphaproteobacteria; order Hyphomicrobiales; family Phyllobacteriaceae; genus Mesorhizobium; species Mesorhizobium sp. WSM4850. The sequence continues at coordinate 211,214 of NZ_JBVVPV010000004.1, forward strand.
CTTGACCAACGCGCGAGTGAGGGCGCTGCCGATATTGCCCGCTCCACCAGTTACCAGGATCGATTGCATCATATTCCCCACCTCAACCGAACAGTTTAATCGTCTGACGCAGTGTGCGTCCCTTCGCCAAACGCGACATCTTCGATCTCGCGAGCGAAGGTGGCTCCTAGATCCTTTAGGACGTCGCTTGAAAGTTAAATGTGGCAGCGCCAGGTTTATTTGACAACGTGGCTTGGGGTAAGCATTTCGGCTGTTCTCCCAATGGTGCAATCCATGCTATTTTCAGCTCTGGGGCTGGCTAAGCACATACATTTTGCTGATTGCTGTGAACTGCTTCCCCGCGGTAATTGAGGCGATCCTTTATTGTCGACATTGAAGCGAAAGTTGCCAGCATCTCATGCAAACTGCTCCAGATCTTCAGGAACTGGTTAACCGCATCCGAACGCGGGACTATACCATTGGCATCATGGGCCTTGGCTACGTTGGCCTGCCGCTCGCCATGATCTCGCTGGACGCGGGGTTCAAAGTCATCGGTTTCGACATCGACGCGTCTCGGGTTGCACTTCTTAACCGCGGAGAAACAGGCATAGATCATTTGCCTGGTGCTGCCATCAAAGTGGCTGTCGACAGCAAGCGGTTTCGCGCCACCAGCGATTTCGCCGACCTAAGCGAACCTGACGCGATCTTGATAGCGGTGCCAACGCCGCTTACCAAAAACCGGGAGCCGAACCTGTCGTTCGTCGAAAACAGCGCACGTGCGATCGCGGAGCGGCTGCGCCCTGGTCAACTTGTCGTTCTGGAGTCGACGACCTGGCCAGGAACGACGCGGGAGGTCGTGCAGCCGTTGCTCGAGGCGACGAATCTTTCTCTGGGAAAGGACTTTTTCCTCGCCTATTCGCCCGAACGGGTGGACCCAGGCAACGACGTACACACCACCGCCACAGTTGCAAAGGTGATAGGCGCCGACGATCCATCGTCCCTACAAGTTGCAAAGGAACTGTATGATCAGATCATCGTGCAAACCGTTCCCGTTGCCTCCACCGCAACGGCAGAGGCTGTGAAGCTGACCGAGAACATATTCCGCTCTGTGAACATTGCGTTGGTCAATGAGCTAAAGGTGATTTTTGACAGGATGGGCATCGACGTCTGGGAGGTCATCGAAGCCGCCAAGACCAAGCCGTTCGGATATATGGCGTTTTATCCAGGCCCCGGCCTCGGCGGGCACTGCATCCCGATCGACCCATTCTACCTGACTTGGAAGGCAAGAGAGTACGAAGTAACAACACGCTTCATTGAGCTTGCCGGTGAAATCAACACGAACATGCCGCATTATGTGGTTGACCGCCTTGTGGAGGCCTTGGACCGGCGAGCGAGCCGCGGCCTGAGCGGTTCGCGGATCTTGGTGATCGGGATGTCCTACAAGAAAAACGTGGGTGACACACGAGAAAGCCCATCGTTGAAGCTGATCGACATCATGGAGCGACGCGGGGCAGTCGTTGATTACCACGACCCCTACGTACCGGAGATACCCGGAACAAGAGAGTACGCCAACCTGGCAGGTCGCCCCTCTGTGGACATCTGCGCTAGCAGTTTGGCATCGTATGATGCCGTTGTCATCTCGACAGATCATGATGCGATTGATTGGCACAACATCACCAAGCACGCAAAGCTGGTGCTCGATACCAGAAATGCTTGTGCGCGCAGTCAGTCACGCACCGACAACGTCGTAAAGGCATGAGCGTCCCGACTTGCGCACTGGCTTGGTCAACCTGCTAGCGACAACGTCGAATAGTTTAACACGCCGAGCGAATGAATTCATTCAGCGCAGCGCAATTTTCCCGGACTTGAGCGTCGAGGCATGAGCGCCGGCGCAGCCGTGTAAACAGGTGGAGCCGGCCGAGCTCGCTACGGTTCATGCTGCGCCGGCCGATGCTCCCACCGTCAGCGGGCCTTTTGGTCGCCATCAGCATCCTTGCCGACCGCGTCATTCCGCCAGACATGGATCGCTTCGAATGCGTCCCATGCGATCGACACAATGTCGAGATCCCCGTCACCGTCGAGGTCGACCGTCCTTGCTCCGAGATGGCTTTCCATCCCTTCGCCGACCAGCTGCTCGATGAACCGTCCCCCACCCAGATTATGCCAGCTCGAGAGGCGAAGTGCGCCGCGATGCTCGCCCATGATAAGATCCGCCCTGCCGTCCCCAGTCATATCGGACACTGAAAGGCTATTAAGGGAACCGCGCGAGGTGATTTCGTGTTGCTCCCAGTCGGAGGAGCTGTCGCCGGGGTTTTGCCACCAATACGCCTTAGCGCTGTCGGCATTGCCATTTTCCTCGGTCACGACGATGTCCGCACGTCCATCGCCATCAAGATCGGCGGCCGCGACGCGGTCGGGATAGACCATTTCAGGAACTTTTCCAACATGCCGAAGCTCCCAGTCTGGCGAGCCGTCACCTGGATTGCGCCACCATGCGGCCGTCTTTGCATCGCCGGTCGTGGCGACAAGGTCAAGTAGACCGTCGCCATCGATATCGGCGAATGCGATCCCTTCATCAGACGCTTCGGCGCAGATGCGGGTGCGCGGCCATGGCTCGACTGTTGGATCGTCAGGAATCTTAAAATAGAAAACCCCACCCCCACTCGAGACCGCCAGCTCCGGCTTCCCACCTTTTACGACCTGGGCTAGGGCATGGCCCTGAGAGCCGAGCTCATGACTGGCGGCGGGAACCTCTCCGATCTCGTGCTCTTCAAAGCGGTGCGCTTCAATGTCCTCGGCATGGAGCCACACCAGGTGCAGAGCCCTGCCTTCGCCGCGCTGTGCTATGACCTCCCCGCGCCCGTCACCGTCGAGATCCAGGGCTGCGACCGCGTCCACACCCTCGGCAAGCGGTGTCCGTTCCCATTCTGTGTTCCAGGCTTCGGACGGTTGACGGTACCAGAACGGACCCGAGATGATGTCAGTGAGATCATCACCATCCATGGCGGAAAAAGCGACCCCAAAGGAGCGGACGTGCCCGTTCGTGATACGATGATAGGTCCAGCGGTCGAGGCGGACCGATGCAGGCGGATCCAGCCGATTGATCCACACTCTGACAGGCGGGTTGCCCACCCAGTTCGCCCCATAGATGTCAAAATCGCCGTCCCTGTCGACATCGGCGACGACGCCGTTGTGGAGACCCACATCGTCGATCACTTGACGGGCCCAGCGCGTTCCTCGCCCGTCGACATTGTAATGAATCGCGAGCTTGCGCTCCTCAGTCGTATGCATCTGCCCGACAACGACATCGTTGTCCCCGTCTCCGTCCATGTCGGCGGCCTGCAGCGTATGGGCGCCCGCGACAGAAGGCTGAATGACATGGCGGATCCAGCGGCCCGTCGGTCCGGCGAGGGGCTGGAACCAGGCGACGTCGTCAGTGTGCTCTGAACTTGAAGTCAGAATGTCGGCGCGGCCGTCCTGGTCAAGGTCGGTGACGAGCGCCTTGAATGCAGGATTGAACGGACCAAGCTCATAGCTGCGCCATAGTGCTGCATCGCGTGCTGCCGCTGCGCCCGGATTCGACGCCCATACTCCGTGCAGGACGAGATCGACATCAGCATCGCCGTCAATATCACCAATTGCCATTCCCTCTTCGCCAAGGTTGAAGAAAAAGCCCACGCGGGCCCAGGAGTTGGGGCTTTCTTGGAAGAAAATCATCACTTGGCCAGGCGCCCGAACGACGATATCAACGAGGCCGTCCTCGTCGAAATCAGCCGCCTTGATGTCTTTGCCCCAGCTGCCGACTGCACCGATTTCCCGACGATTCCAGCTGGGACCGTGGGTCGGGTTACCATTCGGCCGCGGGTTCTCGAACCAGACGAGATTGACAGCATCGGGCCCATCGGCCGTGACGATGTCGGGATCACCGTCCCCGTCGATGTCGGCAAGCACTCCGTCGGTGGTGAACTCGACGCGAGGCCTCGCGATTACGGTGTGAACCAGATCGGGCCACCGCCACCAAGACATCGCATCCTCGGGGAAGCCGCCAAGGACGAAATCTAGTCGACTGTCGCCGTCTATATCGCCAACAAGCTTTACGTCTCCTGAATAGGGGGCAATCTCTTTGCGTTCAAAAACAAGACCCGACTGTAGAATTTCTTCGGGAGGCCCCTGTCCCCGAGCGGCCTCGCAACTTGCGAGGGTGTACCCGATCACCAGGACCGCGATCAGGCGGCCGAACATGCTAAATGTTGATTTCGCAGCGTGTGAACATTTCGTAGTCGGCCAGCGACCGCCCGACGAAATCTCCCCCTGACAAGTCCGACAGCGTCCGCCATTCATCTTGGTTCTCCAGGCGCTGCATCTGCGCGCATGCGCCGCCAGCGCTTCCCGCGTTACGCCGATAACGTCGCCAAGACAGGCGAGGCTATTGAAGGTGGACGACGCAATGGTACCAATCCAGACTGGATACTCTAATACCGCAACAGGGCGACCATAAGCACGAAGCGCCGCGCGAACTGCTGCATTGACGGCGACATGATCAGAAGTCGGATCCTTTGCATAGTTCACGAAAACGCTCCGCGGCCGCCATAATTTGAACATCGACACGACCGCATTTGTTATCTCATGAACGTGATGATTGGCCGCCCCGCCTGGAAGGCGAAAGAATGTAATACTTTCGGATGCGCCCAGACGATGCACTGCTTCTATGGCTCCGGCCTCGCGTGTCCGCAAGGTTTCAGGATGCCTAAGGTCGCGGTGAGGAGACGGCGCAATCGGTGACAAAAAACAAACGGACCTGGGCACCCGAGGCAATCTTTTTGGCCGCAACGCCACCGCAACCCAGCATCTCATCATCCGGATGCGGCACAACAACGTCAGCCGACGCTGACCAGTCGCCTACCTCAAACGGCCTAAGTCGCAGTCGGAATTGACTAGCAAGCATGGTGCTGAAGGTCCGCCTAATCCACATTGGTGCGCTTCCATCATCCGTTCGCTCGCATTGTTGAACGCCGATCGCCCATGGTAACAGAACTCACTGGCGTTCGAGGCCTGTGTTTGTTGGTGGGGAAGACTTTTATGAAAGTGGGTACCCTCGCGGGAGGATTTGGGACACGGCTGGCCGAGGAAACCGAGAGCCTGCACGCGTTCAAGCCGCAATGGACGGCCCGACGCGGCGTCGCGCAGCTCCACGAGGCATTCGGCACTGTTGGTCTTTTGCTTGAAGAGTTCGAGGGGAGCGCTTCAAGCGCATCGCCCACGTGAAAAAGCTGATCCGCGATTGCGAACTGGACGAGCACCTGGTCTCGTTCCCGTTCTAGCCAAAGCAGACTGAGCCGGGCTAAGGGGGACGATATGGACATGATGTGCCTAGATGCGAAGTCGGTGACCGAGCGGGCCTGCCGATCTTGCGGTGGAAGTGGCATTGAGACGTTTCTCGAGTTCGGTAAAACGCCACTGGCCGATCGCCTTCTCACCAGCAGCGACATCAGCGAACCGGAGCCCATTTTTCCGCTGCGCGTCGCGTTCTGCAAAGACTGCAGCCTCGTCCAGATCACCGAGACGGTGAATCCGATAATCCTTTTTGCCGATTCTTATCCATATTATTCTTCTTTCTCCCCTGCTCTCTTGAAGCATTCGCGTGCGAATGCGCTTGATCTGATCAACCGTCGCGGTCTTGGCCCGGAGAGCCTTGTCATCGAATTGGCGAGCAATGATGGTTATCTGCTGAAGAACTACGTCGAAGCGGGAATCCGGGTGCTCGGAATTGATCCCGCCGACGGACCTGCCGCCGCTGCCGAGAGGGTCGGCGTGCCCACGCGCTGTGCGTTCTTCACCCGCGATCTCGCTGAAACGCTGCGCGCGCAAGGCATGCGCGCGGACATTGTCCATGCCAATAACGTGCTCGCCCACGTGGCCGACACCAACGGATTTGTGGCAGGAATTGCCCGACTTCTCAAGGATGACGGTGTGGCGGTTATCGAGGCACCCTATGTCGAACCTTTGATCGAACATTGTGAGTTCGACACGATCTATCACGAGCATCTTTGCTATTTTTCAGTTACTGCACTGGACAAGCTGTTTCGCCGTCACGGGCTTTACCTCAACGAGGTCAAGCACCTTTCAATCCACGGCGGTTCGCTGCGCCTTTACGTGGAAACGCGCGAGAACGTGGGTGCGACAGTAAAGGAACAACTTGCCCATGAGGCCTCGCGCGGGATCGATGCAATCGGCTATTTCCGCGATTTCTCCACCAAGGTCGACGCGCTGAAGCGCGACCTTTCCACGCTCTTGCGCCGGTTAAAGTCGCAGGGTGCCACGATTGCCGCCTATGGAGCGGCAGCCAAGGGAGCAACGCTGATTAACACCGTCGGCATCGGGTGCGACCTCGTGGACTTCGTCGTGGATCGCAACGTCCATAAACACAACAAATATATGCCCGGACAGCGCCTGCCGATCCGCTCGACTGAAGCGCTTCTCGAGGTGCAACCCGATTACGTCCTTCTCCTTGCTTGGAATTTCGTAGACGAAATTCTCGATCAACAGGCCGAGTATCGTGCACGCGGCGGAAAATTCATCCTCCCCGTCCCAACGCCGAGAATCATATGACAAAACAGGCGGACCGCGCGCAAATGGCTTGCCTGAAAGCCGATGGACCGACGCAGTCGGCGGGTTCCATTCGAACCGATTGCTTGGTCTGCGGTCAGCGAAATCTGCTCAATTCGGTGCTATTCGAAGCGTTGCCCCTGCTCTGCAACGCGCTTTGTGCGGACGCGGCATCGGCGCGCGCGGCACAGACCGGCAGATTTGCGACTACCTTCTGCCTCGGCTGCACGCACGTCTTCAATGCCTCATTCGAGGAAAATCGCATTGGTTATACGCAAAGCTACGAGAATTCGCTTCATTTCTCCCCCCGTTTCGTGGCGTTTGTTGAAACGCTGGCCGAGCGCCTGAGCAGGACCTACACGCTCTCCGGGAAGACGATCGTCGATATTGGATGCGGCAAGGGGGATTTCCTGAAGCGGCTAAGCTTGATCAGCGGTGCGCAGGGAATCGGTTTCGACAAGAGCTTCGAGGACAATCGGGGGGAGGTGGTCCCTGGCGTACGATTTATCAACGACTGGTTCGGCGATTCCTACGCGGATTTGCGTCCGGACCTAGTGGTATGCCGCCAGGTTCTCGAACATATCGCCGAGCCGGTGAAATTCCTGCGCGCCCTTCGCGCCCATCCGGGCATCGGACCGGAGACGGTGTTCTTCTTTGAAGTCCCGAATGTCCTTTACACGCTCCGAGATATGGGAATCTGGGACCTCATTTATGAGCACGCCTCCTATTTCACGCCCGCTTCGCTGAACGCGGCGTTCGAGACAGCTGGCTTTCGAGTGCTGGATGCAGGGACGTCTTTCGGCGAGCAATACCTTTACATTGAGGCGCGGCCGGCTGCCCCCAAGTACGCTACTTCCGTTGACAGCCGCGAGATCGAGATGCTCGTCCGCGATTTCGAGCGCGCCTATCGCGACAAGATCGAGCGATTGGGTGGTTACATCGCGAGGCGCAATCCCCAGCAGACCGTCGTCTGGGGAGGGGGATCGAAGGGCATTACATTCGTCAACGTGGTGCCAGGCGCCGATCGGATCCGCGCGATCATCGACGTGAATCCGCACAAGCAAGGTCGCTTTGCCCCAGGAACCGCCACTCCGGTCCTTGCTCCGGAGGCGTTGCGCGGCCAGCCAGTCGAATCAATCATCGTCATGAACCCGCTCTACCGCGAGGAGATCACCAGTCTCGTAGCGGAGCTCGGCTTCACACCGGAGATTGCGGTTGCATGAAAGTTCAATTCAACCGCGGCGGCACGAAAGCGCAGAACGGGATTGGCAGGGGATACTCCAATGACCGTGCCGGTCGGGATCAACACGGCCATTCCACCCAAGGGTCATCGGACTTTCTCGTCTCGTTATAGCCCGACAATCTGGCAGAGAGCGCTCTCACTTTGATTGCCGCGGGCACCTCGTTTGCCCTTGAATATCAGCCAGCGCGGAAAGAGGTAGCTCCCGCTTCTTGATCGCCTGTGCGGATGGGCATGTGGGACGCGGGATGGTCCATCGGTAATCGGGCTGCACCAAACTGCCCGGAGGGGCGTAAGACATACGTCGTTTGGGGACGTTTACGTTCCCACGCTCCGGCGTAAGGTTTGGCAAGATGCACTCGAACGAATTCGAATCCCGGCGACGCGCCCGCAGCGATAACGTCAGGATATCAGCCTTAACACCGCCTAATTTGATTGCGCTACAAAGAGGATTTCCAGAGGAGCTGCCTATGACCAATAAGAACTGGAAGCAGCCATCCTTCCTCGCCAACCACAGCATCCTCAGCCATGCGTGCTTGTGGGGTGGTGGAATAGAATGACGAGCAAGCATGCGAAACGCCATCTGTGTCCCGCGACAACTCTGCGTTCGCGAGATTCCAGCTCGATAAACGGTAGCCGGAGAGAGATCGACGGCTCTCCTTTTTATTCACGTAGACCAGGCCAGATCGCTAGCGGCGCAGCTGTGAGACGACGACGGAAAGCCTTGACTGCGCGATCGAAAGTCGCAGTTCCGTCCTCCAACGGGCAAAGAGACATGCGATGACATCGATCGGCGCGAAGATTGTCACCGGCGCAGCTTGGACAGCAGTCGAAACATGGGGGCGGCAAGCAGCCATGTTTGCCGTTTTTGTCGTATTGGCCAGGCACCTCGGACCTGAAGCATTCGGCCTCGCCGCCCTCTCCATGGTTGTACCCGTCATTCTTGCTGTTCCGGTCACGACCGGAATACCGGAGGCACTCATTCAGCATCCTAAAATTGAGTCCTTACACTTTGACTCGGCCTTCTGGCTTCTCGCCGCGAGCGGCGCGGTGATTAGCGGGCTCATCTGGATGTCTGCCGGTTTGATTGCTGCAGCGTTCGGACAGCCCATTCTCGAAGATCTCATCCGCTGGAGCAGCGTGGTCGTCGTAATCCAGGCCCTCTCGTCGGTACCTGCGGCTGTGTTGAAGCGCCAACTCGAGTTCCGCTTGTTCGCGTTGCGTACGCTTGCCGGCACCGTCGTCGGCGGCACACTCGGCATCGTCTTGGCAATAGGCGGTTTCGGCGTATGGAGCATGATTTGGATGCACCTTGCAAAAGCGGCTGTGGAAACCGCTGTCCTGCTCGTTGGCAGTTCTTGGCGACCCCGTCTGACCTTCTCCTATGCAAAGGTTCGTGACCTATTAGGATTTGGTGGCCCGCTTATCGTCCAGACTTTTTGGAGTTTTTTGAATGAGGAAATTCCAAAGGTCCTACTCGGTACGTTCCTCGGCCCCCACGCGGTCGGAGTCTATGCTCTCGCCCGTCGTCCGCTCGACCTTCTGGTGCAAGTATTCCTCAGTCCGCTGATGGCTGTCACTATGCCCACCGTGGCACGGATTCAAGATCAACCCGAAAAGATCGACCGCTTCTTCAACACGACCGTCCGCATCGCCGGGATAGCGGGGTTTCCTGCATTCATCGGATTTGCCGCGATCGCACCGATCGCGGTTCCCTTTATCTTCGGCCCGCAATGGGCCAGCGGGGTCGTCGCTGTCCAGATTCTCATGCTGCTGGGCCTGCAACGCACGGTTGACAGCCTCTGCGCGTTTACGATCCTTGCAATGGGTCACTCCAGGTTGATCCTGAAGTTGAACATAGCCTACTCTGTTGTCGCAACGATGCTGTTGTCCGTCACTGCGCAGATCAGCCTCGAGATGACAATGGTGGCGCTCGTAGCCTGCGGCCTGGTCCTCCTACCAATCTTCCTCTTCTACGCTCAGCGCATCGCGCGTATCGACGTGCTGAGACCCCTTGAGATCTTCCCACGACTGGCTCTCGCCGCCCTCCTGATGTTCGGCGCCGTCAGCGCGTGGCTAAGCAGCGCGCCTGAGCACGCCTCACAGGAGACGCTTCTTATTAGCGCAATTGTCCTTGGAGCCGCTGTCTATTGTACGGCTCTCTTCGTGCTGGTGCGCTCTGACCTGTTCAATGCGCGAGACTTGTTCCTCAGGCTTCGCGGCTAGTTTGGTGTCGGGCGCGACCTGTAGAAGAACCCGGGGAAATAGGAGCCCTTCCAGCCGGCGCCGGTGGCGCCCCCAACCTCTCGGCGGCAAAGCCAATCATCTCGCGCAAGAGATCGGAATCCGGAGTCTTCTCCTCGAGCGCGCGCAAGTTCTGTCGATGACCACCGCAAAGCCGCTCGATCGCAACAGCGCTATCGAGGGCGCGCTCGCGAGCGGCGTCGCTACCGCCGAGCTACACCACCTGTGGGGACGCGACCGTGACCAGTACCTCTTCATCGAAGCAAGCCTCCCGAAACCGGGATGACCGCTGGTCTTTCAAGACTGGAAGGATTGATACGTTGGTCCGCCGCTTCGACCAAAACTATCGCGACAAAGTCGCCTGGTGGCGCGATTACCCATTACCTTGCCTGGGGTGCGGGATCAAACGGTATCACTTTCGTCAACGTCGTTCCCGAGGGCGCGCGGATAAGCGCTCTGGTCGACGTCAACCCGCACAAGCAAGAGCGCTTTGCTCCAGGCACAGGCACAGCTGTGGTTGGGCCGGAGAGTCTACGCGGCCGACCCGTGCGGTCAATCATCGTGACGACCGCTCTATCGAGACGAAGTTGCCCAGGCGGCACACAAGCTTGGTCTCGCGCCCAATATCATCGTTGCCTGAGCCGGCGACCCAGACTTTGCGGCTGACGGCCTGACTTAACCACTCCTTCGACGTCGATCCGTTGCAGGTTGACCGGCCTCAGCCAGCAGTGTCGCGTATAGTCGGTCGAGCGGCGCATAAACTGCGGCCATCTAAGTGGCGTCTTGGGCAGGGCCCGCCAAAGGGACAGCGAGTTAAGGCCGATCAGAAAGCGAGACCGGATGAGCTGCCCGCGCCGGTCCACCGCTGCATAGGTTACGAACCCGCGAAACGCAGCGCCGAACCTCTTCAGCACAGCATCAACCTGCACGTCATAACGCTCGTTGGCGGCGAAACCTTGAAGCGACTTTGTTGTCCCGACGGGCCGCGTGTGTCTCACAACGACATCGTCAACGATGGCGTACCGCAACCAAGGCATGTCAGTCAGGCGGGTCCAAAGAAGGTCTATTCCCGTCTCGTAGCCGAGCCCGAACAATTTCAATGCCGTTTGCAGGCACCTGGCGCTGAACACCGGGCACATCATCTCGACCGTGTTGGTATATCGCAATAAATATCGCTTGCCGATGACAAGCGTCGCTGCGTAGGAGAAATAGCTGTCCCAAGACAGTGCTGGCTGAAACAGATCAAGTTTATAGCGGCGGCCTATGGCGAACAGACGATTCAAGTCCAGCTTCGTCGTCTCGATGTCATCGTCGATCAGTGCAATGAGATCATATCGCGTCACAATTTCAGGGTAGCATTGAAACAAGGCATGATAGCCGGCGATCTTGCGCCCCGGGAGAAATACGCTGAACTCGTCCTGTCCATGGGAGACGCCAGCCTCGTAGGCGGCGACGAGAAGATCGAAGTCGGCGTCGCCCGCCCCCTCAGTCCAGCCGGCATGCAAAGAGCTACGCCCCGCCCGGACGATCACCAGATTTCTCTTGCCCGAGCCCTCCGGCAATTTTCGGAAGGCTGACACTGTTGAGGCCGCGGGCGTGACTTGGCGAAGGTTCATACAAAGCCTCCCGACGGGCGTCGCACCAGATCACTCGTTTCTAGCCAGGCGATCGGTTTGACACGGCATGAATGCGTTTCAGCGCTCCCAGGCCGGCGCCGCGGAGCTTGGTACGAAGCTGCGGAGATATGGCGCCTACAAGTTCCAGGAACAATCTTGCGATAAGCAGCGGATCCAAGATCCACGCAACCAGATGAAGCAGTGTCATGCCCAACGGTGCTGTGCGCCTGTGCCGATAGGCAATTGCGACGAGGTGTTTTAGCCGCCTCGACAATTCAAAGGCATTCGCCGCGGAGTCACCAGGATTTTGCCAAGCCAATCGCTCGGAGCTTGGCAACCGCACCGAGCGCGTCGGATGGTCACGGCTGTACAGTATCGCGTTGGGCGCATGAACAAACGTCCCGAGAAGAGCCATCTCGGCCAGAAGCGCACAATCGGAGCCGTAGTAGGGCTCGTGCAATGTCGTCTTGGCTAAGGATTCCCGACGCCAAAGGCCGAACATCGCAGCATCCCAACCGTGCGCAGCAACCATCAACCGGAAGCGGGATGCGGGCCACGGTCCTTCCATGTCCGGCAGCACCCTTTCGACATAGGAAGTGAGCTGCCCTGTCTCGTCGATTCCCAGCAGGCGCGGGTAGGCAATAACGTGGCGGGCATTCGCGTCAAGCGCACGCACGCAGTCTGTCAAGAAACCACCGCTCAAGAGGTCATCGTGCGCGCACCATTTGAAATATTCGCCTGTGCTCAGCTGGAAAGCTCGATTGAAATTGGCACCGGCGCCCAAATTGCGCGCGTTTCGGACATAACGGACGCGCTTGTCCAGCCTCGCGAATTCCAGACATATATCGGCTGTTCTATCCGTCGAAGCGTTGTCGGTGATGACGAGTTCGAAATCACCGAAGTCCTGCTCGAGGATCGACCGGATCGCTTCGGCGACGAAATTCTCGCCGTTGTAGACCGGCATACCAAGGGACACTTGCGGCGACTTAGGACGTTCCATTTCGGGTTCTTCTTTGACGAGAGAGCGCAATCAGACCGCGACGACTTCCGCTCGAAGGTCCAGCGCAATCAAGGATTGCGTCACTTCATTCAGGTATATCGGGTTCATGACGATGACGAGATCAGGGGGAGCGTCCAACAAGTCGCTTGGCGCGATGACCGGGTGCCCGGTTCCGGGCGTAAACTTGCCTTGCTTGTAGGGGTTGATGTCGACTGCTGCCCAGACTTCGTCTCCAAGCTGCAAGGTCGTCAGGAACGACACTGCCTTGGAGCCGCCGCCCCACAGGACGACCCGCCGGCCGGCGGCGTGCGCGGCGCGAATGCGCTCCTGCCAGCAAGTCTGAGCGGCTCGCACGCGGGCGGGAAAGGTTTCCGCCAAACGGTGCATCACTTCCAGATCGTGCTCGAGCGGTAGTCTCGGCGTCGTCCGGCCGGCTGACGGCCGGGCGTACTGAACGATGTACTGGTTGTCGTAGACGAGCTCCAGATCGGTAACGTCGAAACCTTCCTGGCGAAACAGGCGTGCGTGCGCGCCAGGACTGAAATAGGAGCAATGCTCGTAGTAAATGTCCCAGAACGCGCTCTCCACGAGCACACGTTTTGCATCCGGCGTCTCGAAGACCGCCCAATCCTGGGTCCTCTTGCCGATCATCTTGCGGATCAGCCGCACGAAACTCGACACCGAGCTTACGTGTTCGAGCGTGTGGCGACAGAGGACCGTATCCGCCTGGAGATGCTGGTAGTCCGGTCCGAAAAAATCGACGATGATCTTGACGTCGCCGTACTCGTCATTACGGCCTTTGTCGGCTCGATAAGCTGGATCGATGCCGAGCCCGGTGGCGCCGGCCGTCATGCAAAGTTCGCGGAGAAATTCACCCTTGCCGCAGCCGATCTCTAACACGTGCTTGCCGGCTATCGCACATTTTTGTGCAATCTCGCGTGCAAGTCCCTTCGCGAAATTGTTGAAGGTGCTGGAAAAATGCTGGGATTCCTCGAAGTTGGTGGAGTACCCCATGATCGTCTCGTCAAAGGCCCTGTTGAATATGAACCCGCATGCTTCGCAGAATGCGAGGTCAAGGTCGCGACGAGGAAAGGCATGGGCTTCTTGGGCCGAGTTAAGCAGGACGCAACTATGCACCGGGATGGCTTCGACCCGGTAGATTGACCGGCTGACTGGCGCCGAGCAGCACGGGCACACGGCCAATCGAAGCGTTTTGCGGTTACTTGCCATGTGAAGGTCAAATGAGTTCATTGTAGAATTGGCTCGACAAGTGAACCGGTTATATCGTGCGTCGAGCTCTCGGCTCCGAAGAGTTCATTGTACTCGGTTGCGCGAGCGAGTTGGACAGACTGGGCCAGGCCAAGGGCGTCGAGAATCGCCAGGTCGAATCTTTCCTCGGAGAACCGGGTCGCGTTCATGCGACAGGCGTGCGGCGTAATGGACAGTGCATTTTTCTCGAATAGATCAATGGCCCCAGCTACGGAATCGACGGCCTGACGGTCGAAGAGCACACCTGTCGGATGGGCGCTCTCGCCAAGCGGCCGGACAATGTCGCGCGCACCTCCGCGGCCGAAGGCGATCAATGGAGTACCACACGCTTGGGCCTCGGCAAGCGTTATCCCGAAATCCTCGCATCCAGCGAACACCATCGCACGAGCATTGGCGATTTTTTCGATGTATTCATGCCGCGGCAGATAACCGGTGAAGACTATGTTGGAGCCGGCAAGCGATCGCAGATGCTTGGATTGTACTTCGTCGCCTACAACAACCAGGCGACGCGACGGCGTTTTGCTGAACGCCTCGATTATCAGATCCGTACGCTTATACGGGGCGTGGAACGCGGCCGTGACGTAGTAGTCATCCTTGTTGACCACGAATTTAAGATCCTCGATGGCGACCGGCGGATGGACTACCCGCGCGTCGCGGCCGTAAATCCGTTCGATTCGAGAGCGGACATAATTCGAGTTTGCCAGCATCAGGTCAGGACCATGTGCCGTTCGGGTGTCCCAGGTCCGCAGCCTGTGAAGCATGTAACGAAAGGCTAGACCTTTTGGTCCAAATCCCAGGCCTGCTTGCTGCAAATAGGAGAATTGTTCGTCCCACGCATACCGCACCGGACTGTGCACATAGCACAGGTGTAGTTGGTCTGGGCGAGTCAGAACGCCTCGAGAGAATGCGGCCGAAGAGGAAATTACCGCGTCATAACCCGTGACATCAAATTGTTCGATCATAAACGGACAGAGAAAGAAAAGTGACCTGTAGTACTTTTCCACGAACGGAAGTCGATTCATGCCGGAAACGTGGAAAATTACGCCTGGAAAATACTCTTCCTTGATTTCCTTCGGGAGAAAATCAAAGAGGGTGAAGACCTCGGCTCTTGGAAAAGTCTTGCAGATACGAGCAAGGACCTGCTCCCCTCCCCGAAAGTTGGGGCACCAATCATGCACGACGGCGATGCGGGCGTTGCGGTCTATCGCGGCAAATGGCGTCTTGCTGATGGATCGCAAATGTTTGGCATCACGGCCCACCATAGTGGTTGCTTTCGGCTGTCGCACATGGCGCATGCTTTGCCCCTCACGGAATGTTGGCACTTTTTCCGGAATTCTTGTTGCCCGGATGCTCAGCGACTGTGTGCCGTCCGTCCCGTCCAAACAAGTTGCCTATCGGGTTAAGCGCCGCACCCTCCCGAGGCCGGATGTACTCCAACGAGGTACGTCTACTACTTCGATGGGCCTAAGCAGGCCTCAACGCTAACCTTATGCGCAGGCTGTATCGGCGCGGCCGGCGGATTAGGATCACAGCGCGCTCACTTCGCAAGCAGTGGTCGCACGCCGTATCTGTAATCCATTGCTCGCGAGGAGAGTTGATCGTCGATGAAAGTGGTGGTGATCGTCGCAACGTTTGGTCGCAAGGAACAAGTGGCTCGGCTTCTCGCACAGCTTGAGCGACAGACCCTGCTCCCTGACGCCGTGATACTGTCGGCCCCCGACGCCAGCCATATTCCCGGTAACACGGTTTGCCGGTTTCCCGTATCGCGCGTCGTCGGAAGGACCGGCTTGCCGGCGCAGCGCAACATCGCCCTCGACGTCGCAGGCGACCGTTTCGACATAATCACCTTTTTCGACGACGATTTCATTCCGGCGGACGACTACCTCGAAGGCGTATCGAAGGCGTTCAAGCAGCAGCCCGACTGGGCAGTGATGACGGGACACGTGCTTAAGGACGGCGCGACAACCGCAGGGCTCACATGGGACGAGGGCATCCAGGCGCTTCGCGAGGCCGGCCCTGCGACTGAATCGCGTGGGGTGGATCAACTCAGCGCCTATGGATGCAACATGTCGATCAGGGCCGCATTCATCAACGGCCTGCGCTTCGACGAACGGCTTGCGCTCTATGGCTGGCAGGAAGACGTTGATTTCACCAGCCAGTTGAGAGCCAGAGGGCGGGTCGTCCGTTTGCCGTCGATCCGCGGGGTTCACCTCGGCATCAAGAGCGGTCGCGTAAACGGCATCCGTTTCGGCTATTCCCAAGTGGCGAATCCGATCTACCTCGTCCGCAAAGGCACCGTCCCATCGACTTTCGCACTTAGATTGATGGGCAAAAATCTGCTCGCCAATCTCATGCGCAGCCTCTGGCCGGAATCCTACGTCGACCGGCGAGGGCGTCTGCGCGGCAATCTCCTGGCCCTTTCACATGTGGCAAGGGGCCGGGTGGAGCCCGAGTATATTCTGAAGATCTAGTGCAGAGGTAAGAGATGCTCCAGGAACTGCCCTTTTCAGTCGACAGCGACGCTCGCTCAAATCATCGAGTTCGGCGCCTGGGCCAGTTGTCGGCTCAGCGCAAAGGTTGGCGCATTCTCCACGTCGTGGTGTATGCGGGGATATCCCTGGCCGGCATGTTGGGTGCCTCGGCTGCAAACGACAAAGAGTATGTGCTCGGTCCGCAGGACAAGCTCCGCGTCAAGGTCTACGAATGGCGTGCGTCACGCGACAAGATTTTTGGCTGGGATGCTCTCAACGACGAGTACACGGTCGGTCCCAATGGCTCCGTTTCGCTACCGCTGGTCGGCGAAATCAAGGCCGCCGGACTCACCACCGGTGAGATCGCAAACTCGATCGGCGACAGTCTCATGAAAAGTACCGGCCTTGCCCGAAAACCGAATACGGCGGTGGAAATCGTCCAGTTCCGACCGTTCTATGTTGTCGGCAAGGTGACGCAGTCGGGAGAATTCGCATACCGGCCTGGGCTGACCGTGTTGCAGGCATTGAGCATCGCGGGCGGGTTGCGGACTCGAGAGGACAGGGACGCCAGGTTCGAGCGCGAAGTGATCCAGGGCGAAGGGGATGTGAGCCTGCTCAGACTGAACGAGGCCAGTCTCATCGCTCGCAAGGCACGACTCGAGGCGGAACTCTCGCATGCCAGCGACATTCAGTTTCCGGCCCAATTGACCTCCCGCATTCAAGACGACGTCTTTGCGATGCTCTTGAAGCAGGAGCGCCTGATCTTCCAGGCGCGCAGCGAGGGATTGGACACTCAGGTCAGGGCGCTTCATGGACTGCGCGAGTTCCTCCAGAAGGAACTTGCCTCGCTGGAAGCGCAACTCGTTTTCCTCGACAAGCAAATCGGCTCAATCCAGAAAGAGTTGACAGCGGT
The DNA here is from genome assembly GCF_055811735.1 of Mesorhizobium sp. WSM4850. NCBI lineage: Bacteria > Pseudomonadati > Pseudomonadota > Alphaproteobacteria > Hyphomicrobiales > Phyllobacteriaceae > Mesorhizobium > Mesorhizobium sp. WSM4850. The sequence continues at coordinate 228,552 of NZ_JBVVPV010000004.1, forward strand.
TTCGGCGCTTGTCGTCAAAGGCCTTGCGGCGGCCCCGCGCGAGTTTTCTCTAGAGCGGGCCCTTGCCCAGGCGCAGAGCGAGAGGTTGTCGGCGGAAACCAGTCTGCTGCGTGGGCGTCAGGAAATCAGCAAAACTGACATATCAATTCTCGAGCTCCAGGATGGGCGCAAAAATGAGGTAACGATCGACCTGCGTCAAACGCAAGCTGAGCTCGATGCTCTCGAAAGCAAGACAGAGACGGCAAGGCGGCTATTGTACGAGTCCGCGGTTTCTGCCCCGAGCCTTCTTGCCCGCCGAACTGATGCGGAGCTGGCTGCGCCGATCTACACGATTTTCCGGCCGTCGGCGGATGGTGCGACAGTGCAAATCCAAGCTAGCGAAACGAGTGCCGTCGAGCCCGGAGACACGATCAAGGTTGAAATACCACTGGCTGAGGATGAAACGGGCGCGCTGGACCTGACATCGACCGAGCGGCACGAGGCGCCGGGAATAGAACTCAAGGCAGAAACCGCCGGCGAACTGTAGGCGTTCCGTAGCCTCCCGGTGGGTCTTGCTAGAAGGATTAGGTAGAAACGCGCGACTGCTTGATGTAGATCAGGTAACTTCCTTGACCAATACACGCACTATATAGCTCTATCGCCATCGCGCTCTTTGAGAGGAAAAGAGACTTCGCTATGCAAGCAACTGACCTACCGAACGTCTTCTTGACCAACACGTTCGATGAATGGATTCAACAGAAGCCATCCAAGTCTCAGACGGTACGCTTTGCCAACAAGGTTCTCCGAAAACTTGGAATAAATCTCGTCCTCGCACCACCTGTTCGCACGGGCTGGATGACCAGTGTTGAACAGAGAATGGACATGTATCACTTGGCAGGCGCAGCGCTTTTCTACAACGTACCGGGAGACTTCTGTGAATTGGGATGCCACGAAGGCAAGTCAGCCGTGGTATTCCAACGCATACTTCAGCATTACGATCCAAGCAGGAACCTTCACTTGTATGACAGCTTCGAAGGTCTCCCGAACGCCAGTGCCGAAGATGGCCACGCCAACGCTCACAAGGGCGACATGGCCACTACGAAGGATGCGCTCATGGCAAACTTCAAGCGTTTGAATCTTCGGCAGCCTATTCTTCACCAGGGATGGTTCGAAGATACGCTTCCCACACAGTTGCCGGACAAAATTGCATTTGCGCATCTGGATGGTGACCTATACGACTCGGTCAAGGTCAGCTTGGAGTATGTGTATCCTCGCCTATCAAAGGGTGCTGCATGTCTGATAGACGACTACAGTGATCCTGGATTGTTCGACTCAGTCAATCTCTATCCGGGGGTAAAGAAGGCCTGCGACGAGTTCCTTAGCGATAAACCCGAAAAGGTTGCGCTTTTGTATGGTGGATTCGATAGCACTATGGGTTTCGGAGCTCATGGATACTTCCGAAAGCTCTGAGCCTGTCGACCGTGAACAATCCGGGCGCTAAGCGGCGACCGACTTCGACCGAAGTTGAAGCAGGGCGATCAAGAGCGACAAAAAATCCTTCAGCCACCTGAGCAGGAGGGAGAAGTTGTAGCCGGCGGCGGCCAGGATGGCGTTGAGGG
>NZ_JBVVPV010000005.1:0-134923 GCF_055811735.1 Mesorhizobium sp. WSM4850
AGGTCACAGGTTCAAATCCTGTCCCCGCAACCAAATCCACAAAACGGCCCGCATCACGCGGGCCGTTTTGCGTTTGCGGCCTGCTGGCCGCCTTCTCCGGCATGGAAGCGATCATGCGGTCGAGTTCAGGCCGCGTCCCTATTCCCTACCGCAGGCTTTCCAGCTCGCGGATGCGTTTGGCGCCGTCGGCCTCGAGCTGCCGGGTGACGGCGCCGATCAGCGTTTCGGCCACGACGAAAAGGGCCGCCGAGGAGTCCCAGGCCGAGGGCACCGCAGTGCGCCCGGCTATGACATGGCGGGCGAAGCGGGCGATCGGCGACAGCCACTGGTCGGTGAACAGCACGATCTGCACGCCGCGCTGGTGCGCCGTCTCGGCGAAGCGGACCAGGCTGTCCTGGTAGCGCCTGATGTCGAAGATCACCAGCACGTCGCGCTTACCCATGTCGATCAGCCGGTCGCGCCAGACGCTTTCCTGTCCGGCGAGGTGAAAGACATTGGGCTGGATGATGGCGAGGTGAGCGGCCATGTAGCGCGCCAGCGGATCGGTGAAGCGGCCGCCGATCAGGAAGGTTTTGCCGCGTCGGTCGGCAAGCTTTGCGACGATGTCGGCAAGCTGCTTTTCAGACAAGTGCCTGAACGTCTCGCGCATGTTGTCGAGCGTCGCCTCCAGCATCGGCGACACCGTGCCGCCGTTCGGCGATGGCGGATTGAGCGTGCGCGACGCCGGCGACTGCAGTTGCGCCGCCAGTTCGTCCTGCAGCGCCGACTGGAACTCCGGGTAGTTCTGGAAACCGAGCCGGGCGACGAAACGCAGGATGGTCGGCGAGGAGACACCGGCGGCAGCTGAGAATTCGGCGACCGTCTTCAGACCGATCAGCGGATAGCTGGCGATCAGCGTCTGCGCTGCGCGGCGCTCGCCCGCCGGCATCGTGCCGATGCGGTCCGAGATCAGTTCGGCAATGCTCGAAATCATCTTTTCCCCACCCTTGGCCGCTTTGCCGAAATCGCGTTTGACAAAGCCTGACAAACTGTATGAAATCATCCACAGGGACGCAATGAGGCAAAATACGTAACATACGATACAGCGCTCCCCGGGGACGACAGGATAATGGAGACAGCACGGCCCGCCAGCCTTGCATCGCCTGAAACCGTAGGGGTGACGAACCCCGGCGGATCGAGCCCTTTCGTGTTGACCTGCGACCACGCCTCCAACTTCCTGCCGCCGGAATTCGGAACGCTCGGCCTTGCTGCCGAAGAGCTTTCCCGCCACATCGCCTGGGATCCCGGCGCGCTGCCGGTGGCCCGCCGCATGGCCGAGGCGCTTGACGCGACGCTGGTCGAGACTCGCATTTCGCGGCTTGTCATCGACTGCAATCGCCCGCTCGACGCACCCGATCTGGTGCCGCCGGTCAGCGAGAGCACGGCCATTCCGGGCAATGCCGGCCTGTCGCAGAAGCAGCGCACCGCGCGCATCGCTCTGTCCTGGCAACCCTTTCATGATGCGGTCGCTGACATCATCGACACAAGGCTGGCGCGCGGGCTCGAGACGCGGCTGGTTTCAATCCATTCCTTCAACCCGGTCTACAACGGCAAGAGCCGGCCCTGGCACATCGGCGTCATCCATGACGAGGATCGTCGGCTGGCAGCGCCGCTTGTCGCCGCGTTGCAGCGGCTCGCCGGCGTCACAGTCGGCGTCAACGAACCCTATTCGCCGGCCGACCGCGTCTATTTCACGCTGGAACGGCACGCGCGCCCGCGGGGGTTACCCTGCGCGATGATCGAAATCCGCAACGACGAAATATCCGACGGAGCCGGGCAGCGAAAATGGGCGGATCTGCTCGCGGGCATCTTCGTTGGCATTCACACGCCGGAACCATCAATGGGTCCCGATTCCCTGCCGCGGCGCGGCAGGCCGATCCCGGCCCATCCGATCCGATAATTCGACAGGAAGAGACCATTGCCCCAAGCCGCACAGCTTTTTGTCCGCTACGTTGACGCGATAAACTATCGCGTCGGACGCGTCGCCATGTACCTGCTGTTCGTCATGGGCGCGATCCTGCTCTACTCGACGCTGTCGCGGATCATTTTCGGCGTGCCGATCAACTGGGTGCTGGAAATGTCGCAGTTCCTGCTCTCCGCCTACTATCTGGTAGGTGGCGCCTATGCCCTGCAACTCGATCAACATGTGCGGATGGACCTCTTCTATAGCCGCCTCAATGCAAGGAAGCGTGCGATCACCGACGCCATCACCATCCTTTTTGTTATCTTCTTCCTGGTCGTGCTTCTCGGCGGTGGCCTGTCGAGCACAAACTACGCCATCCAATACAATCAGAAGAACTACTCGGCCTGGTCTCCCGTGCTCTGGCCGATCAAGGTGGTGATGACGACGGGCGTCTTCCTGATGTTGCTGCAGTGCATCTCGACCTTCATCAAAGACGTAGCCATTGCCCGCGGGAAGCCGATCGCATGAGTTCCGAGGCGATCACCCTTTTCATGTTCGGAACCATGATGGTGCTGCTCTTCACCGGACAGCGCGTCTTTGGCGTCATAGGCTTCGTCGGTTCGGCGGCGGCCCTGTGGCTGTGGGGGCAGGGATCCTTCGAGATGCCCTTCAACGCCTCCTTCCAGGTATTGAACTGGTACCCGCTGATCACCGTGCCCTTCTTCATCTTCATGGGCTACATGCTGTCGGAATCCGGCCTGGCGGGAGACCTCTACCGGATGTTCCACGTCTGGTTCGGGCCGGTGCGCGGTGGGCTGGCGCTGGGCACGATCGGCCTGATGGTGCTGGTTGCCGCGCTCAACGGCCTGTCGGTGGCCGGCATGGCGATCGGCGCGACGATCGCTCTGCCGCAGTTGCTGCGCCACGGCTACGACAAGTCGATGGTCACCGGTGTCATCCAGGCAGGTTCCTCGCTCGGTATCCTGATACCGCCGAGCGTCGTCCTGGTGCTCTACGCCATGATCGCCCGGCAGCCGGTGCTGGACCTTTGGCTGGCCGGGGTTGGCCCTGGCCTGCTGATGGCGCTGATCTTCGGCGTCTATGTCTATCTACGCTGTCTCATCCAGCCGGAAGCCGGCCCGGCGCTGCCGGCCGATGAGCGCGCGCTGATCACTCGCGCCGAAAAGTTCGCCCTGCTCAGGGAAGGTCTGCTGCCGATTGCCATTTTCGGCGTCATGATGGGCATGTTCATGACCGGAGTGACGAGCCTCGTGGAAAGCTCGGTCGTGGGGGCGGTGCTGGCAACGCTCGGCGCCTGGTGGGCGGGAAACCTGAACCGGAAATCCTTCGAGACGGCTACGCGTAACACGCTTGGCATCAGTTGCATGTTCCTCTGGATCATCCTCGGCGCGCTATGCTTCAGCTCGGTCTATGACGGGCTGGGCGCGGTAAAGGCGGTCAAGGCGCTGCTGATCGACACATGGGAGTTCAGCCCGTGGACCATCCTGGTGCTGATGCTCCTCTCCTTCATCGTCATGGGAATGTTTCTCGACGACACCGCGATGCTGGTCATCGTCGCGCCGCTCTACATCCCGCTGGTTATCAGCCTCGGCTTCAATCCGATCTGGTTCGGCATCCTCTACACGATCACCTGCCAGATCGCGTACATCACACCGCCCTTCGGCTATAATCTGTTCCTGATGCGCGCAATGGCGCCGCCCGAGATCACGTTGGCCGACATCTATCGCTCCATCGTGCCATTCTTCTTCCTGATGGTGCTGTCGCTGATCATCATCATGATTTTCCCGCAGATCGCGCTGTGGCTGCCAAGCCTCTATTCGGGACGATAGGCAACTGGAAATGGGTGATGCGTCGAGGAAAGAACCAAAAGAGGAAGAATGAGCTTCCCAGGAAATAGTGGACCTGCACGCATGCAGGAGTGTCGAAGAGGAGAACGGAACGATGACTGAGCAAACAAGAAAAATAAACAAACGCGATTTCCTGCGAAAAGCGGGATTGACGACCGCGGGCGCGGTCGGTGCGTCCACGCTGGCCATGCCCTACGTCAAGGCACAGAGCCCGATAACATGGCGCCTGCAGACCTATGCCGGTCCGGCCTTGGCCGAGCACGTCATCAAGAACTCGATCGACTGGTTCAACAAAGCCGCCAATGGCGAGATGGTGATCGAGCTCTACACCGCAGATCAACTCGTCCCGCATGGCGAGCTGTTTCGTGCTGTCCAGTCGGGCACGATCGATGCGGCCCAGAGCGACGACGATTCGGCCGCCGCTCCGGTCGACGTCAAGGTGTTCGGCGCTTATTTCCCGCTCGCCGCGCGTTATTCCCTCGATGTGCCGGCGCTGTGGCACTGGCACGGTCTGAAGGAGATCTGGGAAGAGGCCTATGCCGAGATTCCCGACGTGACATGGCTCTCCACCGGCGCCTGGGACCCCTGCAACTTCGGCACGACGAAGCCGATCAAGTCCCTCGCCGACCTGCAGGGCTTGCGCGTCTACACCTTCCCTACCGGCGGCCAGTTCCTGTCGCGCTTCGGAGTGGTGCCGGTGTCGCTTCCCTACGAGGACGTGCAACCCGCCATGCAGACCGGAGAACTCGACGGTGTGTGCTGGTGCGGCATCACAGAGATGCATACCGTGGGCTGGGCCGACGCGCTGAAATACTACCTAACGAACCCGCTGTCGGGCGCCTGGGCCGGCTCCTACTTCGTCAATACCGGGAAGTGGAAGGCTGTGCCCGAGCATCTGCAGCAGCTCTTCCGCCTGGCAATCGATGCCTCACACTACTATCGCCAGCATTGGTACTGGGCTGGCGAAGCCAACTACCGCAACACCGGCAAGCTTGAGCTCACCACCATTCCGGATGCGGAATGGTCGAAGGTCGAGGAAGAGGCAGTAAAGTTCTGGGACGAGATCGCCGCGCAGAGCGAGCGCAGCGCAAAGGTCGTCGACATCATCAAGAAGTACAACGAATCGATGAGGAAGGCCGGGGCGCCCTATCGCTACGGCTGATTGAGACTGCGAACAAGGCCGCCCGCTTCGGCGGGCGGCTTTGCGAACCTGGACGCTGGAGTTTTAAATGGCCGGAAATTTTTCGTTCGATCAGTTGAAGAAAGCGGTCTCCAGCGGCGAGGTCGACACCGTGCTGGCGTGCATTGTCGACATGCAGGGGCGGCTGGCGGGAAAGCGGTTCCTGGCACAGTATTTCGTCGATTCCGCCCATGACGAGACGCATGGCTGCAACTATCTCCTGGCCGCCGACATCGATATGGAACCGGTGCCCGGCTACAAGGCGGCGAGCTGGTCGAAAGGCTATGGCGACTTCGTCATGAAGCCGGATCTGTCGACGCTGCGGCGCATTCCATGGCTGGAAAAGACGGCGGTGGTGATCTGCGACGTGCTCGACCACCACACCCATGACGACCTGCCGCATTCGCCGCGCGCCATCCTGAAGAAGCAGGTCAAGCGGCTGACCGAGCGCGGCTATCTCGGCTATTTCGCCTCCGAGCTCGAATTCTATCTGTTCAGCGAAACCTACGATTCCGCCCGCAAGAAGCACTGGCAGGGCCTCGACACAGCCTCGCCCTATATCGGCGACTACCAGATCGGCATCACCACCAAGGAAGAAGGCGTCATGCGCCGGCTGCGCAACGAGATGCAGGCAGCCGGCATTCCGATCGAGAACTCCAAGGGCGAGTGGGGTCCGGGCCAGGAAGAAATCAATGTCCGCTATGCCGAGGCGCTCGAGATGGCCGACCGCCACGTCATCCTGAAGAACGGCGCCAAGGAAATCGCTGAGTCCGAAGGCAAGGCGATTTCGTTCATGGCCAAGTACAATTACGGGCTGGCCGGCAATTCCAGCCATATCCACAATTCGCTGTGGAGCGCCGACGGCGAGACGCCGCTTTTTTACGACAGAAAGGCCGAATGGACACTGTCGACGCTCGGCCAGCAATGGGCGGCGGGCCAGCTCAAATATGCCAGAGAATTCACCTGGTTCCTGGCGCCCTACGTCAACTCCTACAAGCGCTTCCAGGCCGGCACCTTCGCGCCGACCAAGATCATGTGGAGCGAGGACAACCGCACCGCCGGTTTCCGCCTGTGCGGCGAGGGCACCAAGGGCATCCGCATGGAATGCCGCATCGGCGGCGCCGATCTCAACCCCTATCTCGCCTTCGCCGCGCTGATCGCGGCCGGCCTGGCCGGCATCGACGAAAAGCTTGAACTGCAAAAACCCTTCGTCGGCGATGCCTATCAAGCCTCGCAGCTGCCGGAAATTCCGAAGACCCTGCGTGACGCCACCGAGACGCTGGCAAAATCGGAGATGCTGAAGCAGGCGCTCGGCGACGGCGTGCTCGAGCATTATGTCCATACGGCGCACTGGGAGCAGTTCGAATACGACCGCCGCATTACCGATTGGGAACTGCACAGGGGGTTTGAGCGGTACTAAACTACGCCAGCGTCGCCGTTCAGCTTTGCTGCCGGACGGGCGGGCGGCTCAAAACCGAGATTGTCGTAAATTGCGAGGACCCAAGGAATGACCGAAACGGTCAAGATAAAATCTCCCGTCGATGGTTCGATCTATGCCGAGCGGCCTGTGGCCACGGACCAGGCGATCAATGCGGCGGTCGAGCGTGCCAAGGCGGCGCAGGAGAAATGGGCTGAGACGCCGATCGTCGAGCGCGGCAAGTACATGCTCGGCATGCTGGAAGCGCTGGTCGCCATGACCGACGAGATCGTGCCGGAGATCGCCTGGCAGATGGGCCGCCCGGTGCGCTATGGCGGCGAGTTCGGCGGCGTCAGGGAACGCACCAGCTATATGGTCGAGATCGCCGAAGCGGCACTCAAGCCGGTGATGGCCTCCAATCCGAAGGACGGGTTTCGCCGCTATGTGAAGAAGGTGCCGCTCGGCGTGGTCATGGTGATCGCGCCGTGGAACTACCCCTATCTCACCGCCGTCAACACCATCGTGCCGGCGCTGATGGCCGGCAGCGCCGTCATCCTCAAGCATGCGGCGCAGACGCTGCTGGTCGGCGACCGCTTTCAACAGGCGTTCGACAAGGCAGGCCTGCCCAAGGGTCTGTTCCAGAACCTCGTCTTGAACCATGCGCAGACCGAAAGACTGCTCGGCTCGGGCAAGATCGACCATGTCAATTTCACCGGCTCGGTCGCCGGCGGCCGCGCCATCGAAAAGGCCGCAGCGGGCACCTTCATGACGCTCGGCCTTGAACTCGGCGGCAAGGATCCGGCCTATGTCCTGGCCGATGCCAAGATGGACCACGCCGTCGCCAACCTGGTCGACGGCGCCTTCTACAATTCCGGCCAGTGTTGCTGTGGCATCGAGCGCGTCTATATCCACGAGAAGGTCTATGACGAGTTCGTCGAAGGCTTCATCGCCGAAACCAGGAACTACGTCGTCGGTAACCCGCTCGACCAGGCGACGACGATGGGACCGATGGCACAGGCGCGCTTTGCCGACCTGATCCGCGAGCAGAAGGCCGAGGCGCTGCGCAAGGGTGCCAGGGCGCACATCAACATGAAGCTGGCCAATGACGAGCAAGGCTCGCCCTATCTGGCGCCTGAAGTGCTGACCGGGGTCGATCACCAGATGAGTGTCATGCGCGAGGAGAGCTTTGGGCCAATCGTCGGCATCATGAAGGTGCGCAACGACGAGGAGGCGATCGCGCTGATGAACGACAGCCCCTACGGGCTGACGGCCTCGATCTGGACGCGCGACACCGACCATGCGGCGGCGATCGGTGATCGCGTCGAGACCGGCTCCGTTTTCATGAACCGCTGCGACTATCTCGACCCGGCGCTGGTCTGGACCGGCGTCAAGGACACTGGCAAGGGCGCCGCACTCTCGGCCATCGGCTACGACAATCTGACGAGGCCGAAATCATATCATCTGCGTGAAGCCATCTGATTTTTTCGAAAGACAGAAATGACAAAATTGATTTCCAAATGGAACTATCCGACAACCGTGCGCTTCGGCGCGGGGCGCATCAAGGAATTGCCTGATGTGCTTGATGCCACCGGCATCAAGCGGCCGCTGTTCGTCACCGATCCAGGGCTGGCCAAGCTGCCGGTCGTCGCTTCTACGTTGAAGATCCTCGACGACGCCAAGGTGCCCTATGGCGTGTTTTCCGAGGTCAAGCCGAACCCGGTGGACTCCAACCTGACCGCCGGCATTGCCGTGTTCAAGAAAGGCAAGCATGACGGCGTCATCGCCTTCGGCGGCGGCTCGGCGCTCGACCTCGGCAAGCTGATCGCCTTCCAGGCCGGCCAGACGCGGCCGGTCTGGGATTTCGAGGATATCGGCGACTGGTGGACGCGCGCCAACTCCGACGCGATCGCACCGATCGTCGCGGTGCCGACCACGGCCGGCACCGGCTCGGAGGTCGGCCGCGCCGGCGTCATCACCAATGAAGCGAGCCACACCAAGAAGGTCATCTTCCATCCGAAACTTTTGCCGGCGATCGTCATCGCCGATCCGGAACTGTCGGTCGGCATGCCCGGCTTTATCACCGCCGGCACGGGCATGGATGCACTTGCTCACTGCCTCGAAGCATATTGCGCGCCGGGGTATCATCCGATGGCCGATGGCATCGCCGTCGAAGGCGTGCGGCTCGTCTTGGAAAACCTGCCGAAAGCCTATGCCAACGGCAAGGATCTCGTCGCCCGCGCCCACATGATGAGCGCGGCAGCGATGGGTGCTGCCGCCTTCCAGAAAGGGCTGGGCGCCATCCACTCGCTGTCGCATCCGATCGGCGCGCTCTACGACACTCATCACGGCATGACCAACGCCGTGTTCATGCCTTACGTGCTGGCCTTCAACCGCGATGCAATCGAGGCGCGCATCACCCGGCTCGCGGCTTATTGCGGCATCAAGGGCGGCTTCGACGGTTTCGCCAAGGCCGTCATCAAGCTGCGCAAAGAATTGAAGGTGCCGCACGCGCTGCCGAGCCTGATCAACGGGCTCGACATGGACAAGAAGCGCAGGGGCCTGATCGCCGACATGGCGGTGGTCGATCCGACCGCCGGCGGCAACCCGGTCAAGCTAACCAGGAAGGCGGCGCTGACGCTGCTCGACAACGCCATTGCCGGCACTGTCTGAGACAGTATTCGCGCCGGAGATCGATTTGGGAAACAAAGGCAAAGAAAGGGGGAAAGATGAAAGGCAAGACCGAAACTTATTAGCCGGAAAAATAGTCGTGAAGCGATTGCTACAGCCGGTTAAAAAGAGTTTACTTTTTCATACTGCAGGGCATCGCTTTCACAAACCATTCATCGGGCCGTCACACGAAAACGATACCGCATCGCAGGCGTCCAAACGGCGTCAGTTCAACGGAGAGAACACATGTTCAAATTCACGGGAAAAGTGCTTTCCCTTACGGCCGTCGCCCTGATGGCGACCTCTGCCATCTCGTCGGCGCAATCCATGGATGAACTGGTCGCCGCCGCCAAGGCGGAAGGCCAGCTCACCACCATAGCGCTGCCGCATGACTGGTGCGGCTATGGCGCGGTGATCGCCGGATTCAAGGCGAAATATCCGGAAATCACTGTAAACGAGCTCAACCCCGATGCCGGCTCCGGCGACGAGATCGAGGCGATCAAGGCCAACAAGGACAATAAGGGCCCGCAGGCGCCCGACGTCATCGACGTCGGCCTGTCCTTCGGCCCGACCGCCAAGGCCGACGGCCTGATTCAACCCTACAAGGTGTCGACCTGGGACACGATCCCCGACAGCGCCAAGGATCCCGAAGGCTACTGGACCGGCGACTATTACGGCGTGCTGGCGATGATGGTGAACAAGGATCTGGTCAAGGAAGTGCCGACTGATTGGGCCGATCTTCTTAAGCCGGAATACGCCAACGCCGTCGCGCTCGCCGGTGATCCACGCGCCTCGAATCAGGCAATCCAGGCGGTCTACGCCGCTGGTCTTTCAAGCGGCGCCGCGGCCGGTGAAGCCGCAGGTACTGCCGGCCTCGAGTTCTTCAAGAAGCTCAATGCCGCCGGCAATTTCGTTCCGGTCATCGGCAAGCCGGCGACGCTTGCACAGGGTCAGACACCGATCCTGATCAACTGGGACTACAACGCGCTTGCCGGCCGCGACACGCTGAAAGGCAATCCGCCGGTCGACGTCGTCGTGCCGAAGACCGGTGTCGTCGCGGGCGTCTACGTGCAGGCGATCAGCGCCTACGCGCCGCATCCGAACGCTGCCAAGCTCTGGCTGGAATATCTCTATTCCGACGAAGGCCAGATTGGCTGGCTGAAGGGCTATTGCCACCCGATCCGCTTCAACGATCTCGCCAAGAACGGCAAAATCCCGGAGGACGTGATGGCCAAGCTGCCGCCGGCCGCATCCTATGAGGCCGCGGTGTTCCCGTCGCTCGAAGAGCAGGGCAAGGCCAAGGAAGTCATCACCAAGAACTGGGACGCCGTCGTCGGCGCCAACGTTCAGTAAGGTTGAAAACCGCCGGGCGGCTTCACCGCCGCCCGGTATTCCCGCTAGAGCGACGCGCGTCGGACGCACAAAGTACGCTCTAGAACTCAAATTTCCGCATCGTGCTTTCCGAAAATCGAGTTCGATTTTCGGGCCGATGCGATTAGACGGTAGCCGGCGCATGACCGATCTCTCGCTTTCCGATCACGCGATTGCCGGGAAGACGGCGCCGCCCAGCGAGGCGCGCGCGTTTCGGCTGCCGACGCAATGGCTGGGCGTGGCGCCGTTCTTCATCTTCGCCATCATGTTCCTGGTCCTGCCCACACTCTATCTGGTGCTTGGCGCCTTCCAGAACGCTGCCGGCACGTTCACCTTCGACAACATTGTCGGTATCTTCGACCCACCCAATCTGTCGAACTACATACAGTGCCAATATGATTCCTGGATCTCCTGGGTCGACGGAAACTGCAGGCTGCCCACTATCCTTGCCGCCTACTGGATCTCGATCAAGATCAGCCTCGCTTCGTCGCTCATCGGGGCATTTGCCGGTTTGGCCATTGCCATTGCCATCGTGCGCGGCGGCCTGCCGAACTGGATACGTTCGGCGACGCTGACCTTTTCCGGCGTGGCTTCGAATTTCGCCGGCGTGCCGCTAGCCTTTGCGTTCCTCGCTACGCTCGGCCGGCTCGGCCTCGCGACGGTGATCCTGAACACCGTGTTCGGCCTCAACATTTACGCCCACGGCTTCAACATCCTGTCGTTCTGGGGCCTGACGCTGACCTATGTCTATTTCCAGATCCCGCTGATGGTGGTCATCATCACGCCGGCGATCGACGGACTGAAGAAGGAATGGGGCGAGGCGGCCGCGACGCTTGGCGCCACCACGGCGCAATACTGGCGCATGGTCGTCATCCCAGTGATATGGCCGAGTTTTCTCGGCACCGTCATCCTGCTGTTTGCCAACGCCTTCGGCGCTATCGCCACCGCCTATGCGCTGACCGGCTCGTCGCTCAACATCATTCCCATCGTGCTTTACGCACAGATCCGCGGCGACGTGCTGCACAACCCGCATCTCGGCTATGCCATTGCCTTCGGCATGATCGTCATCACCGGCCTCGCCAACGTCTTCTACATCTGGTTCCGGACGCGCAGCGAAAGGTGGCTCAAATGAAGAGCGGACGTTTCTGGGCCTGGGTCGTCTTCGCGCTGGGCGCGGCCTATTTCTTCATTCCGCTGATCGCGACCGTGGAATTCTCGATGCGCATGCGGCGCGGGGTCTATTCCTTCGACGCCTACGAGGTCGTGCTAGGCGACCCCCGCTTCCAGGCGACCTTCGGCTATTCGGTGCTTGCCGCCATCTTCACCATCATCCTCGGCGTGCTCATTGTTGTGCCCACCGCCTACTGGATCCGGCTACGGCTGCCGCAACTGAGACCGGTCGTCGAGTTCATCACTCTGCTGCCGCTGGTTATCCCCGCCATCGTCATCGTCTTCGGCTACATCAGAATGTACGGATCGAACTCGCCGCTGCCGTTCCTGGCGAGCGACACGGGCAGCAACGCCTTGCTGGTCATCGGCTATGCGACGCTGGCGCTGCCCTATATGTACCGCGCCGTCGACACCGGGCTTCGCACTATCGACGTGCGCACGCTGACGGAAGCGGCGCAGATCCTCGGCGCCGGCTGGGGCACGATCATCGCCCGTGTCATTCTGCCCAATGTGCTGATCGCGGTATTGTCGGGCGCCTTCCTTACCTTCGCTATCGTCCTCGGCGAATTCACCATGGCCAGCCTGCTCAATCGGCCGGCCTTCGGTCCCTACCTGCAGAACATCGGCGCCAATCGCGCCTATGAGCCGGCGGCACTTGCCATCATCGCCTTCGCCATTACCTGGGGCTGCATGTCGCTGATCCAGATCCTGTCGCGTTTTGCGCCGCGATCGGCGAACCGGCCAAACTGATCGAAAAAGTACTGACCGAAAGAAAAGCCATGGCCGAGCCATTCCTCTCCATCCAGCAGGTTCGAAAATCCTTCGGCGCCACCACCGTCGTCCAGGATTTCAACCTCGACGTCGAGCCGGGCGAATTCGTCTCCTTCCTCGGGCCGTCGGGCTGCGGCAAGACGACGGTGCTGCGTATGGTCGCCGGCTTCGAGGAGCCGAGCGCCGGCAAGATCGTCGTGGCCGGCAAGGATATCACCCGGCTCAAACCCAACCAGCGCAATGTCGGCATGGTGTTCCAGGCCTATGCTCTGTTTCCCAACCTGACCGTGGCGCAAAACATCGGCTTCGGGCTTAAGGTCGCGGGCATGCCAAAGGCCGATGCCGACAGGCGCGTTGCCGAGATGCTCGACCTCATCAAGCTGCCGCAGATGGGCGACCGTTATCCCTATCAGCTCTCCGGCGGCCAGCAGCAGCGTATCGCGCTGGCGCGGGCGATTGCGCCGAAGCCGAAGCTCCTGCTGCTCGACGAGCCGTTATCGGCGCTCGACGCCAAGGTGCGCGTGTCGCTGCGCGAGGAAATCCGCTCGATCCAGAAGAGGCTCGGCATCACCACAATCTTCGTCACCCACGACCAGGAAGAGGCGCTGTCGATCTCCGACCGCATCGCCGTCATGTATGGCGGCAAGGCCGAGCAGGTCGGCACGCCGTTCGAGATCTACAACCGGCCGGCAACCAAGTTCGTCGCCAATTTCGTCGGCACGCTGAACGTGCTCGAAGGCACCGTCACCGATGCAGCCTCGGGCAAGGTGCGCGTCAATTCGCAAGAGGTCTCGCTGCAGGGAAAGCTGAACGGCTCCAAGTCCGGCGACACGCTGTCGTTGGCGCTGCGGCCCGAGGCGATTTCGCTCGGCCGCCATCCCGGCCGCGACTCCAGTCTTTCGGGCGAGATCACCGAAGTGCACTTCCTCGGCTCGGTCATCCGGGTTCGCGTCGGCATCGGCGGCAGCACGGTGTCGCTCGACACGTTCAACAGCCCGGCCGCGCCGCCGCCCGCTGTCGGCGAGAAGGCCGAGATTTCGTTCTCGTCGGGCGACATGCTGGTGCTGCATTAGGGGAAGAGTGAATGGTGAAATGGTGTATAGTGAATAGTGAGTAGCAAGAAGGCACTTTACGCGGCGAAATTTCTTTGCAACCGACCATTCACCATTCACCATTCACCATTCACCATTCACCATTCACCATTCACCATTCACCAGCCGAGCCATCGCCGTTTTTGCAGTGCCAATCGCCCGGCTTCACCGCTACGATGAGGCATGGCGCTTTTCGAGCTGACCCTTGTTCTCCTGCTGATCGCCGTCGCGCTGACGGCGTTGTCGCGGCGTCTCCAGGTTCCCTATCCGTCGTTGCTGGCGCTGGCAGGCGCGGGCATCGCCTTCTTGCCGTTTGCGCCGACCATCGAGATCGATCCCGAACTGGCGCTCGCCTTGTTCATCGCGCCGGTGCTTCTCGACGCGGCCTACGACACGTCGCTGCGCGATCTCAATCGCTACAGGCTGCCGCTTGTCCTGCTGGCACTGGGCGCCGTCGTTTTCACCACCGCTGTCGTGGCGTTCGTCGGATGGACAATGGCAAGCCTGCCGATCGCTGCGGCCATTGCCCTTGGCGCGATCGTGGCGCCGCCCGATGCCGTGGCGGCGTCGGCCGTGCTTGGACAGTTCAAGGTGCCGCACCGCGTCACCACGATCCTGCAAGGCGAAAGCCTGCTCAACGACGCCACGGCACTGCTGATCTACCGCATGGCGGTTTCCGCAACTGCCGGCTCCATCCTGCTGAGCAGCGCGGTTCCGATGATCTTGCTGTCGACAGTCGGCAGCCTCGCCGCGGGCTATGTGCTCGGCCGATTGTCTCTCGTCACCCTCAGTCGCATCAGAGATCCTGCAAGTGGCACGGTGGTGCAATTTGCCGGGACGTTCGGCGTCTGGATCCTGGCCGACAGGATCGGGCTCTCCGCCATCATAACGATCGTCGTCTATGCCATGACCATCGCACGTACCGCGCCGCGCCGCATGCCGGCCAGAAATCGCGTCAGCTCCTACTCGGTCTGGGAGACGGCGGTGTTCGTGCTCAACGTGCTGGCCTTCGTCCTGATGGGACTTCAGGCACGGTCGATCGTCGGCCGGCTTGCCGAGCAGGGGAAGATCGAAGCGTTCGTCTTCGCCGCAGCCGTGCTGGCTGTCGTCGTCGTCTCGCGCCTCGTCTGGGTGCTGGGATGCGGTGCGATCATGAGGTGGCTTGCCAGCTTCGGTGACGCGGACCGGCAGGCCGAGGCGCCGTCGTTTCGCGGCGGCGTGCTGATCGGCTGGTGCGGCATGCGCGGTCTGGTTACGCTTGCGGCAGCGTTTGCCTTGCCGGCTGACTTTCCCGGCCGCGACCCGATTGTGCTCGCCGCTTTCTCAGTCGTGCTCGGCACCCTGGTGCTGCAAGGCATCAGCCTGAAGCCGCTGCTGCGCTTGCTTCGTCTCGATCCGGACGAAACTGTCGACCGCGAGGTCGCGCAGGCACGCGTCGCCATCATGCAGGCAGCGCTGGACGTGTTGAGCGGCAAGACATCGAATGCCGCGGCCGTGGTCCGCGAGCAATTTGCCGCGCAGCGCGTGATCGCCGAAAATCCTGACGACGCCCAGGCTGCAACCGAGTACGACAGGTTGCGCCTCTATGCCATCAAGAGCCAGCGTGACGCGCTGGAGCAATTGCGCATCGACGGAACGATCGGCGACGAAGCGTATCATCGCCTGGAGGAGGAAATCGACTGGTCGGAATTGGCCGCTTCTCCGCCCGGACGATTCCAGCCGTTGACGACTTAGAGCGGCGGGCTTTCAAATCGAATCGTACCGCCGCTCTATCTCTTCGTTTGAACATCCGGCTGCACATTGCAGCCGATCAGCCCAACGGCTACTGCTTTCAGGGAATTGAGCCGGGTAAGCAATGAAGCTGGTCAGCTACAACATCCAGTACGGGTTCGGCGGCGACGGTCGCTACGATCTCTCGCGCTGCGCCAGGATCGTCGCCGGCGCCGACATCATCGCCTTGCAGGAGGTGGAACGGCACTGGCTGCGCAGCAACGAGGACGACCAGCCGGAACTTCTTTCGCGACTGCTGCCCGAACATTATTGGGTTTATGGGCCGGCCTTCGACATGGACGCCAGCGAACGGCGTGACGGCCGCATCGTCAACCGTCGGCGGCAATTCGGCACCATGCTCCTGTCCAGGCTGCCGATCGTTTGGTCGCGCCTGCACACGCTGCCGCTGCGCCGCACCGTGCGTCCGCTCAACACCCGCAACGCAGCGCTCGAATGCATGATCCACACCCCTGCCGGTCCGGTGCGGGTGCTGTCGCTGCATCTGGCGCATATCGCCGCCGAAGAGCGGCTGGAGCAGATCGACTATCTGCTCGCCGAGCATCGCCGCGCGCCGTCCGAGGGCGGCCCGTGGAGCGGCGCCGACGATGAGCCCGTGCGCAACTGGAGCAATGGCGAGCCGGAGCCGGAAAACCCGCTGGCGGCGATCTGGATGGGCGATTTCAACATGGAGCCGGGCAGCGCCGAGTACCGGCGCATCGTCTGCAGCACGCCGTACCATCGCGGTGCTGCCTATCTCAACGGTTTTGTCGATGCCGCCGCCGTCGCCGGCGAACCGACGGCGGATTTCCACACCCATGTGAAAACCATCGACGGCAGGCTGGCAAAGCGACGGCTCGACCACTGCTTCGTCGGTGGCATGTTGGCGGGACGGGTGCGCTCGGCCAGTGCCGATATCGGCGAAATCGCCTCCGACCATTTTCCGCTGCGGGTCGACATCGACCTGGAAACGCCGTTCGCGACGGGGGCCGAAGGCGCATGAGCCGCCGATGACTTTGTCCGTCTTCTTCGCGGTGCTTGCTGCCGCCGCCATGCACGCGATCTGGAACGCGGTGGTCAAGGTCCATCTCGACCGCTTCCTGTCGATCACGCTGATGACGCTCGGCATGGGCGCCGTGGCGCTTCTGGCGCTGCCATTTGTCGAGGTGCCGAAAGCGGAAGTGTGGCCGTACATCATCGCCTCGGTGATCTTCCACATGGGTTACAGGACGTTCCTGATAGGCGCCTACAAGGCCGGCGATTTCGCCCAGACCTATCCGCTGGCGCGCGGCACGGCACCGCTGCTGGCTGCACTTGGCGGCATTGTGGTCGTCGCCGAAGTTCCGGCGCCGCTCGCCATTGTCGGCATTGTTCTCTTGTCGGCCGGGACGCTGGTGCTGTCGTTTCGCGGCGGCGCGCATCTGGAAAGGCTGAACCTGCGCGCCGTCGGCTTTGCGCTGGGCACCTCGATCTTCATTGCCGGCTATACGCTGTCCGACGGCAGCGGCGCGCGGCTGGCCGCGACGGCGTCGAGCTATGCCGCATGGCTGTTCGTCTGCGATGCGCTGTGGGCGCTGGTGCTGTGCCTGATCTTCCGCGGACCAAAGGCGCTGCCGGTCCTGGCGCGCGACTGGAAGGCGGGCGTGTACACCGGCGTGCTCAGCGGCGCTGCCTACTGGATCGTGATGTGGGCGATGACCAAGGCGCCGATCGCCTCGGTCGCGGCGCTGCGCGAAACCTCGATCCTGTTCGCCATGATGATCTCGGTGTTTGCGCTCGGCGAGAAGATGACGGCGTGGCGCGGTGCCGCCGTGCTCAGCATTGTTGCCGGCGTCGTCGCGCTGAGGCTTGGATAGGCTAAAGCGCGTCGCGTTCGACCGACCTCACGCGACGCGCTTTAGATTGTTGTTTTATGCATGCCGTTAACGCAAAACCGCTGCACACCTTTGCGCGACATGCATTAAGCGCCTATCTCGAGGTCGAACACCATCAGCCCGTCGGTTCCGCCTTCAAGCGCCGCGACCAGCCCAGCGCCGGCTCGGCTGTGAGCCTCATGCACCAGATAGGCGTCGCGTGCGGCGGCATCGCGGAAGTCGATGGTGAAGCCGTGCGTGAAGCCGCGCGCGAACGGTTCTGGGCTGACATTGGCGCTGAATTCGACCTTGCCCATACCGTCGATCACCCGCCGCAGCGCCTCAAGATCGGCATGGATTGCCGCGCGCTCTTCGTCGGTGATGTCATTGCGGAATCGAGCTAAAACACAATGCCTGATCATTCTTGGAATCTCATGCCGCTTGGTTGGTGGAAAACACGGCCGGCGGCAGCGGGACGCGGCCAAGGATCAGATCGGCGCCTTTTTCGCCGACCATGATGGTTGGCGCATTGGTGTTGGAGGATGGGATGCGCGGCATCACCGACGCGTCGCAGACGCGCAAGCCCTCGATACCACGCAGCCTGAGATCGGGCGTCACCACGCTCATCGCATCATGACCCATGCGGCAGGTGCCGACAGGGTGGTGGTCGGTCTTGGAACTGCGGCAGGCATAGTCGAACAGCTCGTCGTCACTGGTGAGTGTCGGTCCCGGCAGCACCTCGCGCAGCACGTAGGGGGCCAGCGCTTTCTGCCGCATGATCTCGCGTGCCAGCCTGAGGCCCTTGATCGACATGTCGCGGTCGTAGGGATCGGACCAGTAGTTCGGGTCGATCAGCGGGTGGTCGGCGGGGTCGGCGCTGTTCAGCCGGACCGTGCCGCGCGATCGAGGGCGCAGGAAGGCCGAGTTCAGCGTCACGCCCGGATTTTTCAGTTTTTCGACACCGGCCTCGATGCCGGAGCCGAGGCCGAGATGCAGCTGGATATCGGGCGAGGCGGCGGTCGGGTCGGCGTACCAGAAGCCGCCGGTCTCGAACAGGCTGGAGGCAACCGGACCATTTTTCAACAGCAGGTACTGCAGGCCGGCCCACACCGTCCGGTGCAGCTTGGCGTAGTTGTCGTAGGTGTGGTCGCCGGTGCATTCGGCAATGACGAACAGGTCGAGATGATCCTGCAGGTTGGAGCCGACGCCGGGCAGGTCGTGCACCGGCGTCACGCCGACCGACTTCAGATGGTCGGCCGGGCCGATGCCCGACTGCATCAGCAGCTTCGGCGAGCCGATGGCGCCGGACGAGACGATCACTTCGCGCTCGGCGCGCAGGGTTTTCTTCTCGCCGCCCGGCCTGTCGACGATCTCGACACCGACGGCGCGGCCCTTGTCGATGACGATGCGCGTGACCAGCACATCGGTCCTGACGGTCAGGTTTTTTCGTGCGCGGATCGGCCTGAGATAGGCGACCGAAGCAGAGGAGCGTCTCGCGTCCTTCTGGGTCAATTGATAATAACCGACGCCTTCCTGGGCTACCCCGTTGAAGTCCGGATTGAAGGGAATGCCCATCTCCTGTCCGGCGCGGAAATAAGCCTCGCAGATCGGCAGCGCCGCAATCGGGTTCGACACGCCGAGCGGACCCTGGTCGCCGTGAAAATCGTTGGCGTAGCGCTGGTTGTTCTCGGCCCGCTTAAAATAGGGCAGCACGTCGCGATAGCCCCAGCCGGCAAGGCCCTCTTGCTTCTCCCAGGCGTCGTAGTCGCGGGCATTGCCGCGCGTGTAGATCTGGGCGTTGATGGAGGAACCGCCGCCGATCACCTTGGCCTGCGTGTACCGGAAGACGCGGTCCTTCATGTGCTTTTGCGGCACGGTCGACCAGCCCCAGGCGGCGATGCCCTTGGTCATCTTGGCGAAGCCGGCCGGCATGTGGATCAGCGGATGCCAGTCCTTGCCGCCGGCCTCGAGCAGCAGCACCTGATGCGACGGATCTTCGCTCAGCCGGTTGGCCAGGACGCAGCCGGCCGGGCCGGCGCCGACGATGATGTAGTCGGTCATGGCGTCACCTGTTCACAGTCTCGGCACCGACAGCGCGCCGTCGACATTGATGATCGAGCCGGTCGAAAAGCCGAGCTTGCCGCCGGCGAGTGCGGCAACGGCGGCGCCGACATCGGCGGCTTCGCCCCAGCGCTTTGCCGGCACCAGCCCGCCGTCGATCAGCGCGTCGTATTTGGCCATTACCCCTGACGTCATGTCGGTGCGGATGATGCCCGGCCGCACCTCGAACACGCCGATGTTTTCGGCGGCGAGGCGCAGCGCCAGGGCTTTCACCCACATCGAAAGTCCGGCCTTGGAGATGCAGTAGTCGGCACGTTCCGGCGAGGCCATTTCGGCGCTGACTGAGGTGATGGTGATGATCGATTTCGGGTGATCAGCCGGCGCCGCAAGCATCGCCCTGGCAACGGCCTGGCTGAGGAAGACGGTGCCGCGCAGATTGATGGTGAGGATCCGGTCGAAATTTTCCGGTTTCAATTCCAGCAGGTCGCCGCGTACCACAGCGCCGATGCCGGCATTGTTGACCAGGCAGTCGATGCGGCCGAAGGCGCTTGTCGCGGCATCGACCAATGCTGCATGGCGGTCGAGATCGGCGATGTCGCCGCAATGGTAGGCGAATTTCGCACCGCGGGCGGTGATGTCAGCGGCAAGCCCGTCGCCGGCTTTCTCGGCAAGGTCCACGACAAGCATATCGAAGCCCGCATCGGCCAGCGCTTCGGCGCAGGCAAGGCCGATGCCGCGCGCGCCGCCGGTGATGATGGCTGCCGGACGGCTCATGCGACTAGCTCCGTCTTGCGGATGTGGTCGGCAACGCGCAGCGCTTGTGCGGCGATCGACAGCGCCGGATTGACCGCGGCCGAGTTCGGCAGGAAGCCAGCGTCGACGACAAACAGGTTCCTGTGGTCGAACGAGCGGCAGAACGGGTCGAGCGGCGAGGTTGCCGGATCGTCGCCCATCTTGACCGTGCCGCACTGGTGCGAAGGCGTGCGCTTGTCGAAAGGCCGCGACAGGACGATCGGATAGCCGCAGGCGCGGAAGTTTTCACGCATCACCTTGGTCAGCCCGTCGAGTGACTGCATGTTGGAGCGCCGCCACTGCATGACGATGTCCTTGCCGTCGACCATGATGCGGCTTTCGGGGTCTGGCAGGTCCTCGCACATCAGATACCAGTCGACGGCGTGGCCGGCCATGAAGTCCAGCGCGAATTTGGGTGCAAGCTTGACGTTGGCCCTCAGGATATGACCGTCGATCTTGCCGAGAAGCTGGACGTTGCCGAGCGGCTTGCCGCCCTTGCCGTCGGATAGATAGTAGTCGTTGAGCATCAGCGTCTTCTGGTAGACGGAGGTGTTCCTGCGGCGCGGATCGATCGCCAGCATGGCGCTCGAATTGTGGTTCATGAAGTTGCGGCCGACCTGGTCGGAGCGGTTGGCAAGGCCGTTTCCGTTCGGGGACGGCGAACGCAGCAGGATGGCGGCGGAATTGACCGCGCCGGCCGAGAGGATGACCAGTTTCGGCGTCACTTTCGTCAGTATGCCATTCTGGCGATAATGAATGGCGGCGATCGTCCTGGCTTCCGGTGAGGCTTCGAGGTATTCGACATGAGCACCGGTCTCGAGCCTGATGTTCGGGTCGGCAAGTGCCGCTGTCAGCGGCCCCGATTGGGCGTCGACCTTGCCGGTCCCGGTGTTGGGAAACGCGTCCCAGCCTGTCTTGCCGTCCTTTAGCCAGGCATCGATGTCGACGCCGAGCGGCAGCGATGCCGGATGCAGGCCGAGGCCCATGAGTTCGGCGCGGGCGCGGGCGATCGGCGGCTCGTCCGGCACCGGCCCGAAGGGGTAGGGGATCGAGTGGAACGGTTCGGTCGGGTCTTCGCCGAGTGCGCCGCGCACGCGAAAAAGCTGCTCGGCCCTGGAATACCAGGGCTCGAATTCCTCATAGGAGAACGGCCAGGCCGGCGAGACGCCGCCATAGTGTTCCATGACGGAAAAGTCTTCCCTGCGGTAGCGGATCAGCACCGCGCCATAGAATTTCGAATTGCCGCCGACATAGTAATAATTGCCGGGATTGAACGCAGCACCCCCGGCCTCGCGCCACATCTCCTTCGGCCGGTAGTGGCCGTCGACGAAGATGGCGCGCGTGTCGCGCGTGTGCGGCGTCGCCGGCAATAGTTCGCCGCGCTCCAGCATCAGGATCGAGGCGCCACTGCCGGCAAGGCCGGAAGCGATCGTGGCGCCGCCGATGCCGGAGCCGATAATGACGATGTCCGGGTTTGTCATGGCTGTCAGAGGATGCGGTTCTCGGTCGCCGGATCGAAGAACACCGCCTTGGTCAGATTGAAGGCAAGCGGCGTGACCGTGCCCGGCTGGATGTTGGCGTCGGCGCGCAGACGCGCCACCACCGCCTTGCCGCCGAGATTGGTGACGGCGAAGGTGTCGGAGCCGGCCGGTTCCACAACCTCGATGTGACAGTCGGCGGTGGCGATGTTCGATGCGTTGCGTTCGGCTCCTTCAGGATCGGTCAGGGCCTCGGGACGGACGCCAAAAATGATCGGCTTGTCGTGGAATGCCGACAGACCAGTCGGCGCATCGGCCAGCGGCAGCGAGATCGGCTCGCGCGCCTCGCGCTGCAGCACCACGGAAAGCGCATTGCCATTGCCGCCGATCGTCGCCGGGATCAGGTTCATCGCCGGCGAGCCCATGAAGTCGGCGACGAACAGGTTGGTCGGGTTGTTGTAGATTTCGGCAGGCGTGCCGAACTGCTGCACCTCGCCGTCGCGCATCACCGCAATCTTGGTGGCCAGCGTCATCGCTTCGATCTGGTCGTGGGTGACGTAGACGATCGTGGTGCCGGTGGTTGCGTGCAGCCGCTTGATCTCGATGCGCATGTCGACGCGCAGCTTGGCGTCGAGATTGGAGAGCGGCTCGTCGAAGAGAAACAGCTTGGGGTCGCGCACCAGCGCCCGGCCCATGGCGACGCGCTGACGCTGGCCGCCGGAAAGCTGGCTCGGCTTGCGCTGCAGGAGGTGGCCGATCTGCAGCACCTTCGCCACCTTGTCGATCGCCTTCTGGCGCTCCTGGGCCGGCACGCCGCGCATCTCCATGCCGAAGGCAATGTTTCCCGCAACGGTCATGTTCGGATAGAGCGCATAGCTCTGGAACACCATGGCGATGTCGCGCTTCGAGGGGTGGAGGTCGTTGATCGTGCGTCCGTCGACACGGATTTCGCCTTCGGTGATAGTTTCCAGGCCGGCGATGGTGTTGAGCAAGGTCGACTTGCCGCAGCCGGACGGGCCGACCAGGACGAGGAAGCCGCCCTTTTCGAGATCAACGTCGATGCCCTTCAGGATCTCGACCGATCCGAACCGCTTCCTCAGCCCATCAATTTCGAGAAAAGCCATTCGATTATCCTTTGACGGCGCCGGCCATCAGGCCGCGCACGAAATAGCGGCCAGCGACCACATAGACGAGAAGGGTCGGCAGTGCGGCGATCATCGCCGCCGCCATGTTGACGTTGTATTCGACGACACCGGTCGAGGTGTTGACGACGTTGTTCAGCGCCACGGTCATCGGCATCGCGTCGCCGGTGCCGGCATAGGCCGAGGCGAACAGGAAGTCGTTCCAGATGTTGGTGAACTGGTAGATGACGGTGACGACGAAGATCGGCATCGAATTCGGCAGCATGATGCGCCGGAAAATCTGGAAGAAGCTGGCTCCGTCGACCTGTGCCGCCTTGACCAGTTCGGTCGGGAACGCCTCGTAATAATTGCGGAAGAACAAAGTGGTGAAGCCGAGCCCGTAGACGACGTGGACAAAGACCAGGTTGACCGTCGGATTGCCCAAGCCGAATGAAAATCCCGTAGCGTTTCGCAGCGTCACGCCGAAACGGCCAAGGCTGCCGAGGATCGTCGCCATCGGCAACAGCACCGACTGGAACGGAATGAAGCAGGCAAACAGCATCAGTCCGAAGACCAGCGTGTGGCCGCGGAAGCGCCATTTGGTCAGTACATAGCCGTTGAGTGCGCCGAGCAGCGTCGAGATCAGCACCGCTGGAACCACCATCTTGATGGAATTCCAGAAATAGCCCTTGATCCCGGCGCAGGTCAGGCCGACGCAGGTCTCGCCCCACGCCTTCAGCCACGGCTCGAAGGTCGGCGCCTGCGGCAGCGCCAGCATGTTGCCGTTCTGGATCTCGTCCATGGTCTTGAACGAGGTCACCAGCATGACGAACAGCGGCATCAGGTAGAACAGCGCGAACAGCGCCAGCAGGCCGTAGATGACGATGCGGTTGACGGTCCTGGCGCTGATGCCGCCAGTGCTCTGGCGAGTGGGCGTGGCAATGACGCTCATCGCGGCCGCTCCCTGAGCTCGGAATAGAGATAGGGCACGATGATCGCGGTGATGGTCATCAGCATGATCACGGCGCTGGCCGAGCCGACGGCCATTTCGTTGCGCTTGAAAGTGTACTCATACATGAAGTTCGACGGCAGCCAGGCCGAGCCGCCCGGCCCGCCGCTGGTCAGTGCTACGACCAGATCGTAGGACTTGATGGCGAGGTGAGCGAGCACGATGAAGGCCGAGAGGAAGACCGGCCGCAGCAGCGGGATGACGATCCGGCGATAGAGCTGGAACGTGGTGGCGCCGTCGATCTGCGCCGCCTTCATGATCTCGCCGTCGATGCCGCGCAGGCCGGCGAGGAACATCGCCATGATGAAGCCCGAGGCCTGCCAGACGCCGGCGATCACCACGGTGTAGATGACGAAATCCTTGTTCTTGATCCAGTCGAAATGGAAGCTCGTCCAGCCCCATTGATGCAGCGTCTGCTCGAGGCCGAGGCCGGGATCGAGGAACCATTTCCAGGCGACGCCGGTGACGATGAAGGACAGCGCCATCGGGTAGAGATAGATCGGCCGCAACATGCCTTCGCCACGGATCTTCTGGTCGAGCAGGATGGCCAGGAAAAGGCCGAGCGCCAGGCAAATGAAGATGTAGAGAAAGCCGAAAATGCCCATATTGGTGATCGACGTGTACCAGCTCGACGGCGGGTCGCTCTCGAAGGTCCAGCGCCACAGCCTCTGATAGGCACGCGGCCCAGTCAGCGCATAGGACGGGAAGGTCTTGGAGTTGGTGAAGGACAGATAGACCGTCCACAGGATGAAGCCGTAGACGAAGACGATGGTGATCGCAAAGCTTGGCGCCAGCACGATCTTCGGCAGCGCGTCCTGCAGGCGCGAACGCACCGACGCGCCCGGGCGCGCATTATGCTCCGGCGTCAGCTTGATCTGGGTCGCGACCGTTGTCATGGGCTCCTCCCTCGCGGGTCCCTTCACCGCCAGGCGGGGAAGGATAGCCCCGTCGAGACGGGGCGTGTTGGTTGATCGCCGGCGCCATTCCGACCAGAAGCCGACCATCCTGGCTTGGTGGAACCTTCCCCACCGGAGCGGGGAAGGTCCTTTCATGCCGGTTCTTATTTGGCGTCTTCGATTGCGTTGACCAATTGGGTCACGGCCTCGTCCGAGGTCTTGATCTGGCCGTGGACGAATTTCGAGACGACGTCCTTGTAGGCATTGGCGACGGCCGGCGGCGCGCCATAGCCTTGCGCCAGCGAACCGAACAGCGTGCCGCCTTCGTTGGCGGCCTTCAGGTCGGCCATGCCCTTCTTGCCGCAAGCGTCGAAGTCGGTGTCGGGCACGTCGGTGCGGGCCGGGACGGAGCCCTTGACGACGTTGAAGGCCGACTGGAAGCTCTTCGACAAAGTTGCGGTGGCCAAGGCGACCTGCGCGGCCTTTCGGTCCTCCGGAACGTCGAACATGCCGAACATGTCGGAGTTGTAGACCACGCTGCCGTCGGTGCCCGGGAAGCGATAGCACAGGAAGTCGGTGCCCGGGGTCTTCTTGGCGGCGTTGAATTCGCCCTTGGCCCAGTCGCCCATCACCTGCACCAGCGCATCGCCCTTGATGACCATGGCGGTGGCGAGATTCCAGTCGCGGCCGGAGAAGTTCGGGTCGACATAGGTGACGAGCTTGGCAAGGTTGTCGAACGACTTCTTCATCGTGTCGGATTTCAGCTGCTCTTCGTCGAGGTCGTTGAAGGCCTTTTTGTAGAACTCAGGTCCGCCGGTCGACAGCACGACCGAATCGAACATGGTGGCTTCCTGCCAGTTCTGGCCGCCAAGCGCGAGCGGGATGACGCCCGCAGCCTTGGCCTTGTCGAGCAGCGCGATGAATTCGTCGAAGGTCTTGGGCTCGGTGCCGCCGATCTTGTCCATCACCGCCTTGTTGATCCACAGCCAGTTGACGGAGTGGACGTTGACCGGAGCCGCGACCCACTTGCCGTCATAGACCGAGAATTTCTGCAGGGCGGCCGGCACGGATTTGTCCCAGCCTTCCCTAACCGCCGCCTCGGTCAGGTCGCCCATCACGCCGGCTGCGGCGTAATCGAGCACGGTATAGCCGAGCATCTGCGAGGCGGTCGGGTAGTTGCCCGCCGCGACCATCGCCTTCAGCGCGGTCATGGCGGCGTCGCCGCCGCCGCCGGCCACGGGCACGTCCTTCCAGGCAAAGCCTTGCTTGGCCAGATCCTCCTTGAGCACGTTCAAGGCAGCCGCTTCGCCGCCAGACGTCCACCAATGCAGCATCTCGACTTCCTTGACGTCCTGGGCATGGGCCGCGAACGCAAGACCCGAGCCGAGAGCCGTTCCGATAAGCAATTTGCGCAACATGTACTTCCTCCCTTGTTGCAGCTACACGACCGGCGGCTGTCCGCCGGGTTCTTCACAGCTCAGCCGACCCACCATCCGGTGCGCTGGCCGCGATGAAACTGGATTGTCTTTTCCTCGGTATAATCCTCGACGGCGCGCTTGCCGAGTTCGCGTCCGAGACCGGATTGCTTGTAGCCTCCGAAAGGCAGCTCGGGATAACCTTCCATGAACGTGTTCACCCAAACGGTTCCCGAACGCACACTCCGCGCCACCGACATGCAGGTGTCGATGCTGGCGCTCCACACACCCGCCGATAGACCATAGGGCGTGTTGTTGGCGATGCGCAACGCCTCTTCAATCGATCCAAACGTCAGTACCGACAGCACCGGGCCGAACACTTCCTCACGTGCAATGGCCATGTCTTCGGTGACGCCGCGAAGGATGGTCGGATCGAGATACTGACCGGCACTGGAGGCGATCTGCTTGCCGCCGCTATAGACGCTGCTGCCGTCGTTTGCCGCCGCCGCCACGTAGCCGGTGACCTTGGAAAGGTGCTCGGAAGAGATCATCGCGCCGACCTTGGTGCTGTTGTCGAGCGGATCGCCGACGGTGACCCTGGCGGTGAGCGCCTTCACTGCGCCGAGGAAGTCGTCGGCGATCGCCTCATGGACGATCAGCCGGCTGCCGGCGTTGCAGCATTCGCCGGCGTTGAAGAAGCCGCCGAACACCGCCGCGTCGGCGGCGGCTTCGAGGTCGGCATCTGGAAAGACGATCTGGCCGTTCTTGCCGCCGAGCTCCATCGAGACCTTCTTCAGCGCGTTCGCAGCCGACGCCATGGTCATCTTGCCGACCCGGGTGGAGCCGGTGAACGACACCATCTCGACCAGCGGATGGCTGACCATCGGCGCACCGACATCGGCGCCCAGTCCAGCGAGGATGTTGACGACGCCGTCCGGCAAGCCGGCCTGCATCAGGATGCCGCCGAGCACGAAGGTCGAGGCCGAGGTCATCTCGCTCGGCTTGACCACTGCTGTGCAGCCGGCGGCGAGCGCGAACGGCAGTTTCTGGCTGACGATGAGGAACGGAAAATTCCATGGCGTGATGATCGAGACGACGCCGATCGGTTCACGCAGCACAACGCCCAGCATGGCGTCGCCGAGATTGGCGTAGCTCTCGCCATGGAGCGTGCGGGCAAGCGCCGCGGCATAGCGCCAGATGTCGACGCCGCCGCCGATCTCGCCGCGCGCCTGGGCGATCGGCTTGCCGGATTCCAGCGCGTCGAGCCGGGCAATCTCCTCGAGCCGCGCCTCGATCAGGTCCGCCGCCTTGAGCAGGATCGCGGCGCGCTCGCCGGCCTTCATGCGCGGCCAGGGGCCAGTCTCGAAAGCCTTGTGCGCGGCCTGTACCGCCGCCCCGACTTCCGCCGCGCCGGCTTGCGCATAGCGCGAAACGGTGAAGCCGTGGCCGGGGCTGTTGCGCTCCAGCGTGCGGCCGTCGCGGGCATCGACGAACTTGCCGTCGATCAGCAGCCGGTAGGTCTTCGGTGCCGCGGATGCCTCGGCGGGCATGGCGATCTCGAGGGGCAAGTTCATGTGGGCTTCCGTTTGCAACTACGATCTTGAAAACGTTGGTTTCTGCTTGGTCTTGAAGGCGTCGATGCCCGCCTTGAGGTCGCCGGTCAACGCGATGAAGCCGCTGGCCAACGCCTCTGTCGCGGCAGCACTGTCCTCGCCCTCGGCGATCGCGATCATCAGCTTGGCGGCCTCGGTTGCCAGCGGGCCGCGCTCGGCGATCTTGCAGGCCCAGGCCCTGGCCTCGGTGAATGCGTTGCCCGTTTCGACCACCCGGTCGACGATGCCCAGAACGAGTGCTTCGGCAGCCACGAACAGTTCTCCGCCAAGCGCCATGCGCCGCACCGTCTGGGCGCCGAAGCGGCGCACCGCGCGCTGCGTGCCGGACCAGCCGGGCACCACGCCGATCGAGGTTTCCGGAAAACCTAATTTCACCTGCGCCTCGGCGACGCGGAAGTCGCAGGCGACCGCCAGTTCCAGCCCGCCACCCAGTGCATGGCCGGACAGAACGGCGATCGTCGGCTGCCGCAACCGCGCCAGCCGATCGAAGACGCGGTGGCCGTAGCGAACCCATTGCACCTGGAAATCGGCGGCGCTCATTTGCGACCAGGCTCCGACGTCGCCGCCGGCGCAAAAGCCCTTCCCTTCGCCGCACAGCAGCACGACACGAACGCTGTCCGCAGCTTCCGCCGTATCGAGCGCGGCTTCCAGCGCGCGCAGCATCGGGATGTCGAGCGCGTTGAATTTTTCCGGCCGGCGCAGCGTGACGATGCCGAGGTCGCCGTCGGTTTCAAAGGTGACGAGACGCTCAGCCATGCGCGCCTCCAAGCGAGGCGCGGCCATTGAGCGACAGTCCGATCGGCCGGTCACGATAGAGAACGTCCGGCGTGACCTTCAGGTCGTTAGCGACGGCGAGCGGGAACTCGGCCTGCGCCAGCACGTCGCGCTCGAGGTTGATGCCGGGTGCCAGCTCCGTCACCATCAGCCCTGCAGGCGTCAGCTTCATGACGCAGCGCTCGGTGACATAGGTGATGTCCTGTCCTTGCGCGACTGCGCGCTTGCCGGAGAAGGAGATGTGCTCGACCTCGCCGACCACCTTCTTGACCTTGCCTTCCCCGTCGATACGGATGCCGCCATCGGCCAGCGACAGTTTGGCGCCGGCATTGAAGAAACCGGAAAAGACGATCTTCTTGGCCCGCGCGGTGATGTCGACAAAACCGCCGGCGCCGGCGGTGACATGCGGTCTGGCCGAAAGCTTCGACACATTGACCGAGCCATGGCGGTCGATCTGCAGGAAGGACAGCAGCGAGGCGTCGAAACCGCCGCCCTGGAAATAGATGAACTGGTGTGGCGAAGGCATGAACGCGTCGGCGTTCGACGAGCAGCCGAACTTGAAGTCGAGCAGCGGCACGCCGCCGACCGCGCCCTGTTCGATCACCCAGGTGACCTTGCCGTGCTGGCCTTCCTCGATAAGGATGCGCGGCACGTTGGCCGAGATGCCGAAACCGATATTGACGGCCATGCCGTCGGCAAGCTCCATGGCGACGCGGCGCGCGATGACCTTCTGGACGCTCATCTCGGCGTTGCGGAAAGTCGACAGCGGCCGGAAGATCTCACCCGAGATTGCCGGGTCGTAGGGTGTCAGCGTCGTCTGCAGCTGGTCGGGCGCCGCCACGATATGGTCGACCAGCACACCGGGCACGCGCACGTCATGCGGCTTCAGCGTGCCGTTCTCGACGACGCGCTTGACCTGCGCGATGACGATGCCGCCATTGTTGCGGGCGGCGAGCGCCTGCTCCAGCCCGCCGAGATAAGCGCCCTCGTGCTCGTAGGTGAGGTTGCCGCGCTCGTCGGCGGTGGTGGCGCGGATGATGGAGACATCAGGCACGATCGAGCGGAAATAGAGCCATTCCTCGCCGTCGAACTGCTGCACCGAAACGATCGGCTCGCTGGCCGCCGCATTCATGGCGCAGCCCTGATGACGCGGGTCGGCGAAGGTGTCGAGGCCGACCTTGGTCAGCACGCCGGGGCGCTTGGCAGCGGCCTCGCGATGCATGTCGAACAGGATGCCTGAGGGCACGTTGTAGGCGGCGACCGAATTGTCACCGATCATCTTCCAGATCTGCGGCGGTTCAGAGGATGAAGGGCCGGACGGATAGGAGCCGCACAGCGTGCGCTTCAACAGGCCGGGCTTGGCCAGATGGTCGATACCCCTGATGCCGTACATGTCGCCGGCGGCGATCGGGTGCAGCGTTGTGATGTTCTTCGGATGGCCTTCCGCGTCGAAGCGCTCGCCGATCGCGGCGAGCACCGCATCCGGGCAGCCGAGACCGCTCGACGACGACACCGAAACGACCATGCCGTCCATGATCAGGCTGGCGGCTTGCGCTGCGGAGACGAGTTTGCTCACGCTACGCCCCCGAGATTCGGATCGATCGCGACCGATTTTCCGGACTTCGCGGATTGCAACGCGGCTTCGGCTGATGTCAGCGACCAGACGCCGTCCTCGCCGGTGGCCGACGGCTGGCCTTCGCCACCGATCGCCGCATGGAACTGGCGCAGGGAACGGACATAGAGATCTTCGCGGTCGAAGCTCAATTCCTCCTCGCCCTTTGCCGTGCGCAGCAGCACAGAGCCGATCGGCTTCTGCGTCATCACATCTTTCGCGATCAGGGAGCCTTCGCTGCCATGCACCTCGAAGCCGGTGCCGGCGAATTTGGTGGTGAAGCCTTCATGCGACTGGGCGATGATGCCCGATCTGAAGCGCCAGATGCACATGGCGCCATCTTCCAGCCCGCCGCTGGCCATGCCTGCGGCCTGGGTGAACGCCGAAACTTCGAGCGGATCGTCGCCGAGCACGAAGCGCAGCGTGTCGGCATCGTGCACGGTGATATCGAGCACCACGCCGCCACCGGCTTCCGGCCTGGTTATGCGCCAGCCCTGCAGATTTTCGGGCAGATAGACCGAGTGGAAGACGCGCGCAGCAATCGGCTTGCCGATGCGGCCGTCGGCAATGGCTTCGCGCATCGCCCGGTGCGAGCCGGCATTGCGCAGATGATGGTTGGTGCCGAGCACGATGCCGGCCGCCTTGGCGGCGGCGACCATCTTCCGTGCATCGGCGCTGGTCAGAGCCAGCGGCTTTTCGCACAACACATGTTTTCCCGCGGTGATGGCGGCTAGTGCCTGTTCGAGATGCAATTCGTTGGTGGTCGAGATGTAGACGGCGTCGATGTCGGAGCTGAGCAATGCATCGAGCGTCGAGACGGCGAGCGCAATGCCGTTCTCCTTGGCATAGGTCGTAGCGCGTTCCGGGTTGGAACTCATCACCGCCGCGATTTCCCCGTCGGCCTGAGCGCGGGTGGCGTTGATCATGAATTGCCTGGCGATCGTGCTTGCGCCGATCAGTCCCCATCTGACGGTCATGCCGCGTCTCCCATTCCGGCACGGCGATCAGGACCGCAACTGTCCCTGACGACGAGGTTGACGGCGCCGATATGATCCTCGGCGCGCGTGGTGCGCGACTGGATCATCTTCAGCATGACATGGGCGGCGCGCTCGCCGAGGCCCGCCGAATCCACTGCGACACTGGTCAGCGCCGGCATGTAGTGCTGGGCTTCGATCACGTCGTCGAAGCCGACAATGGCGAAATCCGCGCCGGGCTCGAGGCCGCGCTTGCGCAGCGCCAGCATGACTCCGAAGGCGACCGCATCGTTGAAGCACAGCGCCGCGCTCGGCGGCTCGGCCATGGCGAGGGCCGTCTCCAGGCAGGCAATGCCGCCCTTGCGGCTGGTTTCGCCTTCGACGACCAGTGTATCGCGCTTGGCGATGCCGAGCCCCTCGCAGGCCTCGCGAAAACCGCCCAGCCGCTCGTGATAGACCACCAGATCCGATGAGCCGCCGAAGAACGCCAGCCGGCGATGCCCTTTGCCGATCAGATGGGCGGTGGCGAGCCAGGCGCCGCGATGATTGTCGGGCGCTATCACCGGGATGCGGCTTTCAGGAAGCCGGCGCATCGTGAAGACGATCGGAAGGCCCGCCATCTCGATGCGACGGAACGCACCGGGAGTCGTGCCGCGCGCCGGCGACACGATCAGCCCGGCGACACCTTGCTCCATCAGCGATTTCAGCACCTCTTCCTGGCGCACCGGGTTTTCCGCCGTGTTGGCGATGAACGGCACGATGCCCGCCGACTGGAACACACGCTCCATGCCGACCGCCATTTCGGCGAAGAACGGGTTGGTAAGGTCGTTGATGACCATGCCGATGACGTTGGAATGGGCCTTGCGCAGATTGGCGGCGCCGCGGTTGTAGACATAGCCGACATCCTCGATCGCCTTGCGAACCTTCAGCGCAGTCTCAGGTCGGATCAGCCCGCTGCCCTGCAGCACCAGCGACACCGTCGACTTGGACACGCCCGCCTCACGGGCAATGTCGAGTATCGTCGCCTTGGGCCTGCTGGCCATTCAGATACGTCCTCCGGTGTTTTCCGGCCGAATTTATTGGAACGTTCTAATTCTGAGCTGGATTTGAGTCAATCAGGATTTTTCCAGAATTCGAAAATCTGGCAATCGGCGCGCTTAAATGCCGCTGTTGAACGGCCTTCTTCGCTGCGATGCAGCATTCTGGGGTATAGATCGAGAATCCACAAAGGTCCTTGATTTGTTGGAACGTTCCATTTAATAGCGCGACGAAGGGAGAGATCGATGGACATTGCCTTGCCCGGGGAGGGCGGTCGCAGCACTCGCTACCGCCTTGTCGGCCAGCCGGCACAGCCGGTGATCGGCGCGCGGTTTTCGCGCATCGCCTATGCCGCCGCCCATGTCGTTGCCGATCCCCTCGCGATGACCGATCCGTGGTCTCATCCTGCGGTCGACTGGGAGCGCACGATGGCGTTCCGCCATCATCTGTGGCGGCTCGGCTTCCGCATCGCCGAGGCGATGGATACCGCGCAGCGCGGCATGGGTTTCGACTGGACAAACGCCAGGGAATTGATCCGCCGCTCGATCGCCGAGGCGCGAACCGTCGAGGGCGCCGACCTCGCCTCAGGTGCCGGAACAGATCATCTGGCGCCAGGCGCCGCCAGGACGCTTGACGATGTCGTCGCGGCCTATGAGGAGCAGTTCGATTTCATCGAAGGTCTGGGCGGCAAGGCGATCATGATGGCCAGCCGCGCGCTGGCGGCGGTAGCAAAGGGTCCGGAAGACTATGCCAGCGTCTATGACCGCATCCTTCGCCAAGCCTCCGGCAAGGTCATCCTGCACTGGCTGGGCGACATGTTCGATCCGGCGCTGAAGAACTATTGGGGCAGCCATGATTTCGACACTGCGCTCGATACGGTCGTCGCCATCATCGAACGCCACCCCGGCAAGGTCGAGGGGATCAAGATATCGCTGCTCGATGCCGGCAAAGAGGTTGCCCTGCGCAACCGGCTGCCGGAAGGGGTGGTCATGTTCACCGGCGACGACTTCAACTATCCCGAGCTGATCGCCGGCGACGGCGAAAGACACTCGCATGCGCTGCTCGGGATTTTCGACGCCATCGCGCCGGTCGCCAATGCCGCGCTGGCGAAACTGGCCGCTGGCGACCGCTCAGGCTATGACGCGCTGATGGCGCCGACGGTACCTCTGTCGCGGAAAATCTTCGAGGCGCCGACCGAATACTACAAGGCCGGTATCGTCTTGCTGGCGTGGTTGAACGGCCACCAGGACCATTTTTTGATGATCGGCGGCATGCAATCGGCACGCGGCATTTGCCACTATGCCGATGTGTTCCGCCTTGCCGACCAAGCCGGATTGCTGGTCGACCCGGCGCTTGCCATCGCCAGAATGGAGAACCTGTGCGCCGTGGCGGGTGTCTGACCGCCACCACAAGAAGAGCTCGCCCGAATCTCCGATTTGCCTTGTCTCGGCAAATCTGTATGCGCTATGCGTCCGACGCAGGACCATCCGGCACGCCGACGCAAGATGGTCATAGCGGCCGTTCTGCATAGGGATACGCCAATGGATTTCGACCTAAGGGGCAAGCGCGTTTTCGTGGCCGGGCATCGCGGCATGGTCGGCTCGGCCATATTGCGCAGGCTGGCGGACGAGGACTGCGAGGTCCTGACCGCATCCCGCGATGAACTCGACCTGATGGACCAGGCCGGCGTGCGGCGCTGGATGGCTGGCCACAGGCCGGACGCGGTGGTGATGGCAGCGGCCAAGGTCGGCGGTATCCTGGCAAACAACAGGTTGCCGGTCGATTTTCTGCAGGACAATCTCATCATGCAGACCAATGTCATCGAGAGCGCCTTCCGCAACGAAGTGCAGAAATTGCTGTTTCTCGGTTCGTCCTGCATCTATCCGAAGTTTGCGGCGCAGCCGATCTCCGAGGATGCCTTGCTGACCGGTCCGCTCGAACCGACCAACGAATGGTATGCGATCGCCAAGATCGCTGGGCTGAAACTGTGCCAGGCCTATCGGCGCCAATACGGTGTCGAGTACATCTCGGCGATGCCGACCAATCTCTATGGCCCCGGCGACAATTTCGACCTCTCCATCAGCCATGTCGTGCCAGCCCTGATGCGCAAGGCGCACAAGGCCAAGCGCGCCGGCGACAAAACCCTGGAGGTCTGGGGATCGGGCACGCCGATGCGCGAGTTCCTGCATGTCGACGACGCCGCCGACGCTCTGGTCTGGCTGCTGAAAAACTATGCCGGCGACAGCCACGTCAATGTCGGCTCGGGCGAAGACATCACCATTGCCGAACTGGCCCGCACCATGCTCTCCGTCGTCGGCGCCGAGGCGGTGCTCACATTCGATGCGACGAAGCCGGACGGCACGCCGCGCAAGCTGATGGACGTGTCGCGCCTGTTTGCCACGGGTTGGCGCCCGCGGTACTCGCTTCAGAGTGGCTTGGAGCAGACCTATGCCTGGTTTCTCCAGCATATCGAGACGGGCGATCTCCGCCTCGGTGCGGCCTGATCTCAATCGACGCTGATTGCTGCCACCAGACATGACGGCTTGGGCGGCCGTCTGTTGGCCGTGTCCAATGCAAAGCCGCTCGCCGACATGTTAAATGCCGTTTCGGATGCACCTGGAAGAGCGATGCCTCCAACGGACACCAGATTTCATATCGTCGATGTAGCCGAAAAGATATTCTCAGCCGACTTGAATTGAGAAGCTTGGCTGGGGCCCAGCTTGGCATTCTCAAAAATACGGCATTCACGCGGTCCAGCCTGGACGCACCCGTAAATCTGCGGGTACGAGAGACGGCGGATTGTCTGGATGGTGGGCGTGACAGGGATTGAACCTGTGACCCCTGCAATGTCAATGCAGTGCTCTCCCGCTGAGCTACACGCCCATCCGAAGCCGCGCATACACCATTTTTGCCACGGCGCGTCAATAGCAGGAAAAGGGAAAGAAAGCTTCGTCTTGCCGCACCGTCGAAGGCGCGCCGGAAGCCGGCGGCGGAAAACGTGTCAGGCTGCCTGCAGCATCTTTTCGACCTCGTTGACGAGGTCGCGCAGATGGAACGGCTTCGACAGCACCTTGGCGTCTTTCGGCGCCTTGGAATCCGGATTGAGCGCAACGGCGGCGAAGCCGGTGATGAACATGACCTTGAGGTCGGGATCGATCTCGGTGGCGCGTCTAGCGAGTTCTATGCCGTCCATCTCCGGCATCACGATGTCGGTCAAGAGCAGCGAGAAAGGCTCTTCGCGCAGCCGCTCATAGGCGCTGGCGCCATTGTCGAAATCGCTGACCTGGTAGCCGGCACGCTCCAGCGCCTTGACGAGGAACCGGCGCATGTCGTCGTCGTCTTCCGCCAGCAGAATGCGTGCCATCTTATCCCGTCCGAATCACCCGCCCGAGACTGCCGTGCGGCAGCCCGTTAACCATCCTGTATATGAGGAGGCGAGGGTAAACATCAAGTGAACGATAAAGGCCCGACCGGCCTTAACAAAGCGGTCCGGACGCCGAAACGCTGGACATGCGGCCGGCGAGGTGGCACCTTTCCAACCATGATGCATTGGTGTTTCCGGATTCGTTCAAATTGAAAACGGCAGCCGAGGATTTTTCGGTCGTTCCCCCCTTCGAAATCCGGTCGGGCGCCGAACAGCGCGTCCCCTTCCTCTTCAACTCACCGCATAGCGGCCGTCACTATCCGGACCGGTTCCTGGCGATGGCAAGGCTGGACCGAAACGCCATCCGCCGCTCCGAAGATTGCTATGTCGACGAATTGTTCGGCGGCGCCGTCGCGCTCGGCGCGCCGATGCTGGCGGCAAACTTCCCGCGCGCCTATCTCGACGTCAACCGGGAGCCGTGGGAACTCGATCCGCGCATGTTCGCCGAACCCGTGCCGTCGTTCTGCAACATCCGCTCGGCGCGCGTCGCCGGCGGGCTTGGCACCGTGCCCAAGCTGGTGGGAGAGGGGCTCGAAATCTATGCCGGCCGCTTGCCGCTGGCGGAAGCCGTCGGGCGCATCGAGGCCGTCTACAAACCTTATCACGAGACGCTGAAACGGCTTTTGACCAGGACCCATGCGCGGTTCGGCTTTGCCGTGCTGATCGATTGCCACTCGATGCCGGCGAGCATCAGGGTCGGCGACAGCGGTGTCAGGCCCGACTTCATCGTCGGCGACCGTTTCGGCATCTCCGCTGCGGCAGCGTTGACCGAGACGGCGATCGGCCTGCTTATCGGCATGGGCTATACCGTCGCCCATAACAAGCCTTATGCCGGAGGCTTTATCACCGAGCATTATGGCCGCCCGGTGCGCCACCTCCATGCACTGCAGATCGAGGTCAATCGCGGGCTTTACATGAACGAGCGGACGTTCCAGAAATCCGCCGGCTTCGATGCGCTCGCCGACGATCTGGCGCAATTCTCGGCCGACCTGATGGCGATGCCCGACCACAATTTTATCGATCTGCCGCTCGCCGCCGAATGATGCCGAAAATCGAAAATGAGGTTTTGCGCCGGATATGAGATCTTGCGCCAGATGAAGGCGTCGGGGTGCGGGTCGGGGACGCGCAATCGGCTGAGTGCCGCGCCGAAAAAAAGACCGCATCGTTTGCACGACACGGTCGAAGTCTAGGGAGGAAACGCCCAAGGAGGGCATGGACAGGAGAACCTGTCCGAGAACAAATCTATTGTGCGATGCACAAATGTCAAGCCGCCGTGCGGCGTTTTTAATTCACTATGATGTGGAAACTGCGTTTCGAGGGCGTCAGCGTTGCATTCGAGCAACAGTTGTCGATGCGCAAAAGTCCCGCACGCCCTTGTTTTGGCGGAAATCCACAGGCAAGCGATGGTTCCAGCACGCTAAAGCGGGTCGCGTTTGACCGGACGACGCGCTTTAGGTTGTTGTTTTATGCACGTCGTTATCGCAAAACCGCTGCACACTTTTGCGCGACATGCATTACGCGGGAGAATCAGTTGGACATCAGCATCGATTTCATGCGGCGCATTGCGGATGCCGCCGCAGCCGAAACCTTGCCGCGCTTCCGCAGCCAGGGCGCAGTCGCCAACAAGGAGCAAGGCAGCTTCGACCCGGTCACCGAGGCCGACCGCGAGGCTGAGCGGGTTATCCGCGCGCTCATATCAGCGGAATATCCCGATCACGGCATTCTCGGCGAGGAGCATGGCAGCGAGAACATGTCCAGCAGGCATGTCTGGGTGATCGATCCGATCGACGGCACCCGCGCCTTCATTTCCGGCCTGCCGGTGTGGGGAACGTTGGTCGGGCTGACTGTCGACGGCGATGCCGTTGCCGGCATGATGTCGCAGCCCTTCACCGGCGAGCTTTTCTACGCCAACGCGTCCGGCGCCCATTATGAAGGCCCGGGCGGACCGCGACGGCTGACGACACGCAAGACGACTAGCCTCGCCGAGGCGACGCTGTTCACCACCACGCCGGCACTGTTCAAGGGAGACGCGCGCCTGCGCTACGACGTGTTCGAGCGGCAGGTCCAGCTCGCCCGCTACGGCACCGACTGCTATGCCTTCGCCATGGTCGCGGCGGGAAGCGTCGACATCGTCGCCGACCCCGGTCTGAAACCCTACGATATCGTCGCGCTGATCCCGATCATCGAGAAGGCAGGCGGCGTCGTCACCACCTTCGAGGGCGGACCGGCGGAAAGGGGCGGCGACATCCTGGCTGCGGCGACGCCGGAGCTTCATGCTGCCGCGATGGCGGCGTTGCGTGGCTGAACAGGGTGGGCAGCTGACCATTGCGGACTGAGGGGCTCACGGCGACGACAACCCAATGCTCCTGACGGCAGGGTGTCAGCAGCTCTCGGCTATGGAGACAATGCCACGGGAGGGAGTCTCATGCCGACGCAATCAACAACCAGCCGTTCCGAAGATGCTCCAGTAGAAAATGCGCCGGCAGAAAATGCCCTGGGAGATGGGCGGGCCGATTTCGATTTCTTCTTCGGCCGCTGGAACGTCAGCCATCGAAGGTTGCAGGAGCGCCTGCAAGGCGACACGAACTGGGACGTGTTTGGCGGGACATGCGAGGTGCGCCCGATCCTTGGCGGGCTCGGCAATGTCGACGACAATGTGATTGAATTGCCCGGCGGCGCCTATCGCGCCGCCACACTGCGGACCTTCGATCCGGCGACGAGACAATGGTCGATCTGGTGGATCGACGGCCGCAATCCGGCGACCATCGATATTCCGATGCGCGGCGCCTTCCAAGCAGGCGTCGGCACGTTCCTATGTGAAGACGTTTTTGACGGACGCGCTATCCAGGTTCGCTTCCTGTGGTCGCGGATCACTGAAAAATCGGCGCGCTGGGAGCAGGCTTTTTCAGCGGATGGCGGCAAGACCTGGGAGACCAACTGGATCATGGATTTCACCCGGCAAGTGTAGCCGACGATCGACCTGGCAGGCATTTGTTCAAGCCAAGTCATTCTTTCAAGCCAAGTCATGGATTTCAATGATTTGGAGCGGTCTTTTGCGCGTCCGGAGGAGCACGGCACTCAATCAGGAGTTGTCATCGCTTCCCGGAATGAAGGCATCGAAGGCGGCAAAGAACTGCTCGCGATAGAAGTCGGCTTCCTGCAATATTTCATGGCGTGCACCATCGATCATCAGCAGTGAACCGAGACGCAGGCGTCTGGTGT
This sequence comes from Mesorhizobium sp. WSM4850, assembly GCF_055811735.1. Lineage (NCBI taxonomy): Bacteria > Pseudomonadati > Pseudomonadota > Alphaproteobacteria > Hyphomicrobiales > Phyllobacteriaceae > Mesorhizobium > Mesorhizobium sp. WSM4850. The sequence continues at coordinate 38,527 of NZ_JBVVPV010000005.1, forward strand.
AGGTTTCCACCGCTTTAGTCGAGACGACCTGGTCGGCGCCGGCGGCGACCACCAGCAAGGGAACCCGGATCCTGGCCATGAAGTCGGGATCGCTGATGACCTCGGAGGCCTGCGCCGCCGCTTTCAGCCAGCGGATCGTCGGGCCGCCGAGCGCCAGCTGCGGGTAGGTTTCGTAGAGCAGCGTGTTGCGCCGATACCGCTCGGGATCCGATGTCACCTTGTTGACGGCAAAGGGTATGGTTTTTCTGGGCCGCGGACCCCAGGCGGCGTAAAGCTTGCCAAGGCCCAGCAGACAGAACAGCGAGCAGAGGCGGCGAACGGTGGCTGTCGAGACCGGCAGGTCGGGCACCGCCAGGAAGGGCGCGATCAGCACCATGCGCCGTACGCGGTTCACCATCGACGGCCCGGCAAGCAGCGTGATCACCGCCCCGGCCGAATGGGCCAATATGTAATACGGCCCCCGGCAGTCGGGCAACACGATCTCCTCGAAGAACTGTTCCAGGTCGCCGGTGTAGTCGAAGAAACTGCGGACATAGCCGCGCTCGCGATCGCTGATCAGCCGGTCGGAACCGCCCTGGCCGCGCCAGTCAAAGGTGGCGACGCCAAAGCCGCGGTCGGCGAGGTTGCGGATGGTCTCGAAATATTTTTCGATGCACTCGTTGCGGCCGGTCAAGAGGACCACGGTGCCCTTCATCGGGCGGGCAACGGCGGCAAAGAGGCCATAACGGATCTTCTTGCCGTCGCGCGTGGTGAAGAAACCACCGGCCGCATTTTCCGGCAGCGGATTGCCCGGAATTTCGCGGAAGAGGGGAATTTTGTCGAGGAGGTCCGTCATTCGGCGCTGCGTTTTATGTGTCGCTGCCTGCATGGCGCAAGCTGTGGTAGGCATAGACGCCCCATGCAGCAAAAGCAAAGGGCAGCAAAAGCAAAGGAATTCCGGACGCGTTGGAAAGGCTGAACGAGCCAGCCGGCGAGTGAGGCCGAAAGCAGCTTGCGGCATGCTTCCGGCCCCCCGTCGATCCGGGAGGAAGGGACGTTACACCCGGTCGGCCCCGTTGCGGCATCTCGCGCATAACCGCGAAAACCGCAGCCGATTTCGCCGTGAATCATGCGCAATCAAAGTGTTACAGCTTCCTTTTGCATGTCCGAGAGGACGCGCGACGCCGTAACCGCCGCCTGTTCCTTGATCCTGGAAGCAGTCTAGCGCGACTTAGCTGAACGTCCGCCGAAGTCGCGGTTCATCTGCCGTTCACCGAGGCGGCAGAATCTTGAAATGCCTTCTCGTGCTCCCCAAATGTCTGTTGCGGCCGCCAATGTCGGGGCCGCTGGCCCATCCGGAACGCCGTCACGGGTTTCGCACCGGCCACACGTTTGTTGCTCAACAGGAGAACACACTATGCGTCACGTTGATTTTTCCCCGCTTTATCGTTCGACCGTCGGTTTCGACCGGCTATTCACCATGCTCGATTCGCTTGCGCAGCCCGAAGGTGCACAGACCTATCCGCCCTACAACATCGAGCGCACCGGTGAGGATTCCTATCGCATCTCGATGGCGGTCGCCGGCTTCTCGGACGATGAGCTCTCGATCGAGGCTCACCGCAACGTTCTGACAGTCAAGGGTGAGCGCAAGGAGGGCAATGGCGAAGGCTCCGAACTGCTCTATCGCGGTATCGCCAGCCGGGCCTTTGAGCGCCGCTTCCAGCTTGCCGACCATGTTGACGTCGTCGGCGCCTCGCTGAAGAACGGCCTGCTCTTCGTCGACCTCAAGCGCAATATTCCCGAGGAGCTGAAGCCGCGCAAGATCGCGATCTCCGCGTCTTCGGCGAAGGCCAAGCAGATCGAGGCCAAGACCGCCGCGTAAGCTGCGTCACAAAGACGACCTAACAGACGAGGGCGGCGCCTGGCGCCGCCCTTTTTTATGGATAGGTGCCGCTATCCAGCAATTAGCTCGCCAAAGCGGTTGACCTCTTCGGCCGTGGTCGCAAAGCTGGTGACGAAACGATAGAGCGCTTCGTCCTCGCCGATATGGCCAGCAAAGTCGTGCGGCTTGTGCCAGTCGTAGAAGGCGGCACCGGCCAAAAGCACCCGTTCCGCCTTGGCCTTTTTCATCACCGCGAACACTTCGTTGGCTTGCGGCAGCCAGGCCAGACGCGCCGACGCGGAATCCTCGATCAGTGCTGCGAGGCGTGCTGCCATGGCGTTGGCATGCCGCGCCGTGTCGAGCCACAGGTCGTCCTTGAAATAGGCTTCGAACTGCGCTGCGATGAAGCGCGATTTCGAGAACAATTGCGCCGCGCGCTTGCGCAGGAAGGCCAGTTCCCTGGCGCGGTCGAGGTCGAACAGCACGATAGCCTCGGCGCACCAGCAGCCGTTCTTGGTGGCGCCGAAAGAGAGGATGTCGACGCCGCCCTTCCAGGTCATCTGCGCCGGTGTTGTCTCGAGCGCGACCAGCGCATTGGCGAAGCGGGCACCATCCATGTGCAGCGGCAGTTTGTGATGCTTGGCGATCGCCGAAATCCTGGCAATTTCGTTCAGTGTGTAGATGGTGCCGACCTCGGTCGACTGGGTGATCGACACCGCCATCGGGCGCCCGGAATGGACGATTTCAGCCGCGAACCGGCCGACCGCCCTGTCCAGGTCGTTCGGATCGATCTTGCCCAGCGCACCGTCGACGGCATGGAGCCGTGAGCCGCCGGTAAAGTATTCCGGGGCGCCGCATTCATCCTCGATGACATGCGACTCTCGATGGCAGAAGGAAATGCCGCCCGATTTGTTGTAGGCGGTCAGCGACAGGGAATTGGCGGCGGTGCCGGTGGCCACGAAAAACACCGCGACCTCGCGCTCGAAGATTTCGTTGAAGCGCTGGTATGCGGCCTCGTCGAGGGCGCCGTCGCCATAGGCGGTGGAAAAGCCGCCGGCATGGGCCGACAGGCCCGCGGCGATGCTGGGATGGGCGCCTGCCCAATTGTCGGAAGCGAAATTCATGCGTTTGCCTGTGCTGGGGAAAATCAAGGCGACCTTGGCCGCTTTCGCATGCCGCTCGCAAGTGCCAAGCGCCGGAAAAGCGGTAAAGCCAGCGAGAGGCCGGACCTAAAGCGCGTCGCGTTCGGCCGGCCTCATGCGACGCGCTTTAGGTTTTTGTTTTCATGCATGTCGTTATCGCAAAACCGCTGCACACTTTTGCGCGACATGCATTAAGGCGGACGACTGAAGGTTGCGTTTTGACGGGGTGGCGCGTAATTTTCTATCTCTGGATGCTCACAATTGTTGTGAATCGGTCTTGTGCGCATCCGCAATTTCTGTCATAAAAATTTAGGACAGTAGTGCTGTCTTATTTTGTCGCACAAAACAGGCTGGATTGGCGTATCATTGGGCCTCTCCGGCCGTTGCCGCGAGCGACAGGTAGACAGCCTGGCTCTGGCCTGTACGATTGCCGGATGCGAACCAGGCCGCCTGGTTCTGCAAGGATTTTCGCAAGACGTGCCGCAAGGATGAGAGGGAAGCTCATGCGCTTCCCAACGGAAACCAGCGCCCTAAGGGCTGGGGATGGAGGACAGGACGATGACGGAAGTGACGCCATCTGCGACGAACGGCCCGGCCGCGCAGACGAAAGCGCCAGCCGTCAAAAATCCGTCCATCGCCACTGGCCTGACCAAGATCGGGCGGACCCCTACCGGGTTCGCCGCCCACGGCCTTTACGATCCGCGCAACGAGCACGATGCCTGCGGCGTCGGCTTCATCGTCAATATGAAGGGCGTCAAGTCGCATCAGATCGTCACGGACGGCCTGGCGGTGCTCGAAAATCTGACGCATCGCGGCGCCGTCGGCGCCGACCCACTGATGGGCGACGGCGCCGGCGTGCTGGTGCAGCTTCCCGACCGCTTCTTCCGCGAGGAGATGGCCAGCCAGGGCGTCGAACTGCCCAAGCCTGGCCATTACGCCGTCGGCCATGTGTTCATGCCGCGCGATCCTGAGCTTCAGGCGCATATCGAAGGCATCATCGCCGAGGTCGCGCAGCTCGAAGGCCAGCCGCTACTCGGCTATCGCGACGTGCCGGTCGACAATTCATCGCTGTCAAAGGCGCCTGATATCGCTGCTTCCGAACCGGTCCAGCGGCAGGTGTTCCTCGGCCGTGGCGCCGAGATCGAGAGCGACGACGATTATGAGCGGCGGCTCTACATCCTGCGCAAGGTGATTTCCGGTCGTATCCATGAAGAGACCAAGGGCGTCGACAATGGTTTTTACGTCGTGTCGATGTCATCGCGGACCATCGTCTACAAGGGCATGTTCCTGGCCTATCAGGTCGGCGCCTACTACAAGGATCTGACCGATCCGCGTTTCGAGACGGCGCTGATCCTCGTCCACCAGCGTTTCTCGACCAACACCTTCCCGTCGTGGAAGCTGGCGCATCCCTATCGCATGGTCGCCCACAATGGCGAGATCAACACGCTGCGCGGCAACGTCAACTGGATGGCGGCGCGGCAGGCCTCGGTCGATTCCGAACTGTTCGGCAACGACATCTCCAAGCTGTGGCCGATCTCCTATGAGGGGCAGTCGGACACCGCCTGTTTCGACAATGCGCTCGAATTCCTGACGCAGGGCGGCTACTCGCTCGCTCACGCAATGATGATGCTGATCCCTGAGGCCTGGGCCGGCAACAAGCTGATGGATCAAGATCGCAAGGCCTTTTATGAATACCACGCCGCCCTGATGGAGCCGTGGGACGGGCCGGCGGCGGTGGCCTTCACCGACGGCCGCCAGATCGGCGCCACGCTCGACCGCAACGGGCTGCGCCCGGCGCGCTATATCGTCACCGACGACGATCGCGTCATCATGGCCTCGGAAGCCGGCGTGCTGCCGGTGCCGGAGGAAAGGATCGTCAAGAAGTGGCGGCTGCAGCCCGGCCGCATGCTTTTGATCGACCTGGAGAAGGGCCGCATCGTTTCCGACGAGGAGATCAAGTCGGAGATCGCGACCAGGCATCCCTACAAGAGCTGGCTCGCCAACACCCAGCTCATCCTCGAAGACCTGAAGCCGGTCGAGCCGCGGGCGCTGCGCAGGGACGTCAGCCTGCTCGATCGCCAGCAGGCGTTCGGCTTTACCCAGGAAGACACCAAGCTGTTGATGTCGCCGATGGCGACCACCGGCCAGGAAGCGGTCGGCTCGATGGGCACCGACACGCCGATTTCGGCGATGTCGGACAGATCCAAGCTGCTCTACACCTATTTCAAGCAGAACTTCGCCCAGGTCACCAACCCGCCGATCGACCCGATCCGCGAGGAACTGGTGATGAGCCTGGTGTCGTTCATCGGGCCAAGGCCTAACATCTTCGACCTCGTCGGCAATTCGCGTCGCAAGCGGCTCGAAGTGCGCCAGCCGATCCTGACCAATGGCGATCTTGAGAAGATCCGCTCCATCGGTCACACCGAGGACCGTTTCGACACCAAGACGATCGACATCACCTATGCTTCGAACGAAGGCGCGGCCGGCATGCAGGGCGCCATAGACCGGCTGTGCGAGCGCGCCGAGGCGGCGGTCGCCGGCGGCTACAACATCATCATCCTGTCCGACCGTCAGCTCGGGCCGGACCGCATCGCCATCCCGGCATTGCTGGCGACGGCGGCGGTCCACCATCATTTGATCCGCAAGGGATTGCGCACGTCGGTGGGGCTGGTGGTCGAGTCCGGCGAACCGCGCGAGGTGCATCATTTCTGCTGCCTTGCGGGCTATGGCGCCGAGGCGATCAATCCCTATCTCGCCTTCGACACGCTGCTCGACATGCATAAGCGCGGCGAGCTGCCGGCCGAAGTCGACGCCAATGAGGTCGTCTCCCGCTACATCAAGTCGATCGGCAAGGGCATTCTCAAGGTGATGTCGAAGATGGGCATCTCGACCTACCAGTCCTATTGCGGCGCGCAGATCTTCGACGCCATCGGGCTGAAGACCGATTTCGTGCAAAAATATTTTACCGGCACCGCGACGCTGATCGAAGGCGTCGGGCTGGAAGAGATCGCGGCCGAAACGGTCAGCCGCCACGCCGACGGCTTCGGCAACGACCCGGTGCTGCGCAACAGCCTCGAGGTCGGCGGCGAATACATGTTCCGCATGCGCGGCGAAGCGCATATCTGGTCGCCCGATGCGGTGGCCACCCTGCAGCACGCCGTGCGCCAGGGATCGTGGCAGACGTTCAAGGACTATTCCGCTCAGATCGACAGCGAGACGGCGCGGGCGCAGAGCATTCGCGGCCTGTTCAAGATCAGGCTGGCCGAAGAAACCGGGCGCAAGAAGGTCGCGCTCGACGAGGTCATGTCGGCGGCCGATATCGTCAAGCGGTTCTCGACCGGAGCGATGTCCTTCGGCTCGATCTCCAGGGAAGCGCACACCACGCTGGCGCGCGCCATGAACACGATCGGCGGCAAGTCGAACACCGGCGAGGGCGGCGAAGAGGCCGACCGTTACCTGCCGCTGCCGGACGGCGGCAAGAACCCCGAGCGTTCGGCGATCAAGCAGGTCGCTTCCGGGCGTTTTGGCGTCACGGCGGAGTATCTAGTGAACTCCGATGTGATGCAGATCAAGGTCGCGCAAGGCGCGAAGCCCGGCGAGGGCGGGCAGCTGCCCGGCCACAAGGTCGATGCCACCATTGCCAAGGTCAGGCATTCGACGCCCGGCGTCGGCCTGATCTCGCCGCCGCCGCATCACGACATCTACTCGATCGAGGATCTGGCGCAGCTCATCTACGACCTCAAGAACGTCAACCCGGCGGCTGATGTCTCGGTCAAGCTGGTCTCGGAAGTCGGTGTCGGCACGGTTGCGGCCGGCGTCGCCAAGGCGCGCGCCGATCACATCACCATTTCCGGCTATGACGGCGGCACCGGCGCATCGCCGCTGACCTCGCTCAAGCACGCCGGCAGCCCGTGGGAAATGGGCCTTGCCGAGACGCACCAGACGCTGGTGCTCAACGGCCTCAGGTCGCGCGTCGCGCTGCAGGTCGATGGCGGCCTGCGCACCGGCCGCGACGTCGTCATCGGCGCGCTGCTTGGCGCCGACGAATTCGGCTTCTCGACCGCACCGCTGATCGCGGCCGGCTGCATCATGATGCGCAAGTGCCATCTCAACACCTGCCCGGTCGGCGTCGCGACGCAGGATCCGGTGTTGCGCAAGCGCTTCAAGGGCACGCCGGAACACGTCATCAACTTCTTCTTCTATGTGGCGGAAGAGGTCCGGGCGCTGCTCGCCGAGATGGGCTACACCCATCTCGACCAGATCATCGGCGACACCGAACTCCTGGAGAAGCGGGCGCTGATCCAGCACTGGAAGGCGCGCGGGCTCGATTTCAGCAAGATGTTCTTCAAGCCGGATGCGCCGCATGAGGCGGTGCACTGGACCGAGCGGCAGAAGCATCCGATCGACGACGTGCTCGACCGCAAGCTGATCGAGTTGGCCAAGCCGGCGCTCGAAGCCAGGCAGCCGGTCAGCATCGAGCTGCCGATCCGCAATGTCGACCGTTCGACCGGCGCCATGCTGTCGGGCGAAGTGGCAAAGCGCTTCAGGCACAAGGGCCTGCGCGAGGACACGATCTCGGTCAAGCTCAACGGCACCGCCGGCCAGTCCTTCGGCGCCTTCCTGGCGCGTGGGGTTTCGTTCGAGCTGGTCGGTGCGGCCAACGACTACGTCGGCAAGGGCCTGTCGGGCGGACGCATCGTCATCCGCCCGCCTGAGAACACGAAGATCGTCGCCGCGGATTCGATCATCGTCGGCAACACGGTGCTTTACGGCGCGACCGAGGGCGAGGCCTATTTCTGCGGCGTCGCCGGCGAGCGTTTTGCGGTTCGCAATTCGGGCGTCGCCGCCGTCGTCGAAGGTGTTGGCGACCATGGCTGCGAGTACATGACCGGCGGCATTGTCGTCGTCATCGGGCAGACCGGCCGCAACTTTGCCGCCGGCATGTCGGGCGGCGTCGCCTATGTGCTCGACGAGGTGGGTGATTTCGCCGAGCGCTGCAACATGGCGATGGTCGAACTGGAACCCGTTCCCGAAGAAGACGACCTGATGGAGAAACTGCTCCATCATGGCGGCGACCTCGATCACAAAGGCCGCGTCGACGTGTCCGGCGACATGACCAGCCATGATGAGGAGCGGCTCTATCAGCTGATCTCGAACCACGTCCATTACACGGGTTCGGTGCGCGGCCGCGAGATCCTCGACAACTGGGCGACTTTCCGGCCGAAATTCCGGAAGATCATGCCGGTCGAATACCGCCGCGCGCTGATCGAAATGGAACGCATGCGCATGGGCGTTGCGGCGGAATAGGTATTGGGATTGCCGGGAAGCAAAGCTTCCCGGTCGATGCCTTCATCAACGATCCTGGCCTCGGACTGAAGGTTGCCATGGCTGCCTTATGAGGTTAACGGGTGCGTCGTCGAGCGCGCCATCTGGACAGCAGGGACTGGACTATGGGCAAGGTAACAGGGTTTCTCGAGATCGACCGGCAGGTGCACAAGTACCAGCCGGCTTCCGACCGCATCCGGCATTTTCGCGAGTTCACGCTGCCGATGTCGGACAAGGAGGTCGAGAAACAGGCCGCGCGCTGCATGGATTGCGGCATTCCGTACTGTCACGGGCCGACCGGCTGCCCGGTCCACAACCAGATCCCGGACTGGAACGATCTCGTCTACAATGGCGACTGGGACAATGCGATCCGCAACCTGCATTCGACCAATAACTTCCCGGAATTCACCGGCCGCATCTGTCCGGCACCTTGCGAGGAAGCCTGCACGCTGAACCTCGAGGACATTCCGGTCGCCATCAAGACGATCGAGCAGGCGATCGCCGACAAGGCCTATGAAACCGGTCATATCCGGCCCTATCCGCCGGAAAGGAAGACCGGCAGGCGCGTCGCAATCATTGGCTCGGGGCCGGCCGGCATGGCGGCCGCCCAGCAGCTTGGCCGCGCCGGCCACGACGTTCACGTCTACGAGCGCGAGAGCCGGCCGGGCGGGCTGATGCGCTACGGCATCCCCGACTTCAAAATCGAGAAGCACTATATCGACCGGCGCATCGAGCAGATGCAAGGCGAGGGCGTGAGTTTTCATTGCGGGATCAATGTCGGCGTCGACAAGCCGGTGGCGGAGCTGCTCGCAGAATATGATGCGGTGCTCTATTGCGGCGGTTCGGAAACGCCGCGCCCGGCCAACATTCCCGGCGACGATCTCGACGGCGTGCATGACGCGATGCCTTACCTGGTGCAGCAGAACAAGCGCATCGGCGGCGAGCCGATCCAGTCGGTGGCGTGGCCCTCGCCGCCGATCGTCGCCGGCGGCCAGCATGTCGTCGTCGTCGGCGGCGGCGACACCGCGTCCGACTGCGTCGGCACTGCCTTCCGCCAGGGCGCCGTGCGTGTCACCCAGCTCGACATCCGGCCGCAGCCGCCGGAAAAGGAGGACAAGCTTTCGGTCTGGCCCTACTGGGCGACGAAGATGCGCACCTCGTCCTCGCAGGCGGAAGGCGCCGAGCGCGAGTTCCAGGTGGCGACGCTCGAATTCATCGGCGAGGACGGCGCGTTGACCGGCGTCAAATGCTGCGAGGTCGATGAAAAGCGCAAGCCGATCGCCGGCACGGAATTCGTCATCCGTGCGGATCTCGCCTTCATCGCTATCGGCTTTGCCGGGCCGGCCGCCGTCGGGCCGGTGTCGGAACTGGCTGGCCAGATGAAGATCGCCATCGACAGCCGCCGCTCGAACAACGTCGAGGCCAATGATCGCGACTACAAGACCAGCGTCGAAAAGCTCTATGCGGCGGGCGATGTGCGCCGCGGTCAATCGCTGGTCGTCTGGGCGATCCGCGAGGGCCGTCAGGCAGCGCGTTCGATCGACGAGGCGCTGATGGGATCGAGCGTGCTGCCGCGCTGAGACCGTTTGGAAACGCTACTCCCGCGGCCATCTGAGGGCGTTTTCTGCGCTTCCGGTGCCCGGAGCAGGTTTAATGCATGTCGCGCAAAAGTGTGCAGCGGTTTGCGATAACGACATGCTTAAAAAACAACCTGAAGCGCGTCGCATGGGGCCGGCCACAGCGACGCGCGTTAGGGAGTGATCGCCGTGGTCGTTTCGGGCACGGCCGCCGCCGCAGGCCGCTTCCTTGGCGGCCAGGAAAAATCGTCGGCGCGGCCGGGCGAAGCAGCTGATACCTTGCCCTCGACGAAGAGTTTTTCGCCAAGCCCGTCCGCCTTTGCCGGCGCTGCGGCGCCGAGAAGTTCCGTACCGCCGTCGAGTGCCGGATCGCTGAGCAGCATCGGCACGGTGCGATCGACGGCCATGGGTGTCGGCGCCGGCGCCTCGACCGGAGCGCCGGCTGGCGCATAAGCTGCCAGTGTGCCCGGGGGCGCGGTCATTCCAAGGATCTTCATCAAGGGTTTTTCAGCATAGAAGGCGAGCTTGCGTTTGCCGGCTTTCGACACACGGATGCCGTCGTCGGTGCGCAGGCGCACCGGCTGGCCGTTGATATCAGGCCCGCTGGTGACAAAGGCGCCTTCCTCGTCGACGAAACCGTCCCAGATGTCGACGAATTCGCCGCCATGGCTTTCGGCCGTCGAGCGGTAGATGTCGTTGAAAGCCAGCATGTCGGAGGTCATCTTCGGCGCCTTGAAGGCCGGCATGCCGACCCACAGATACGGCACCTTGGCCGATGCGATGGCCCTGCCGAACGCTTCGGTACGGCGTTCGTATTCCTTGGTCCACGCTTCGGTCCGTGGCTGTTCGCGTTCACCGTTCACGCGCATCTGCTGCCGATCGTTGGAACCCAGCATGACGATCACGGCCGCGGGCTTTTCGGTCTCGATCAGCGACTTGATCTGTTCGGGCCAGTTGTAGAAATCGTCACGCACGAAACCGGACGAACCATTGCTGCGAACGACGATCCTGACCTTGTTGTTTTCGGCAAAGGCGGTGTCAAGACCCTCGGCGAGGCCGGTCGCCATGAAATCGCCGACCACCAGAACGGTGCGGGCATCCGGCGCCTTCTCGACAATGGGGGCTGCCGGCTCAGCCGGCCGGCGCGGCGCGGCACGCGACTTTCTGACTTTTGGCTTCCGTGGCCCGATCCTCTGAATCCGTCGCGGCTCAATCAGTCGCGGCGGTTCCACCCGCTCGCTTCGGCGCAGAAACAACAAGTCGCGCAGCGACCAGCCACGCCTTTGTTCTTCCTGCGCCACGGCCGGCGTGTGAAAGACGGCGGCAGTGCCGACGGCCAGGACGGCAATAGCCAGAATCAGGATCGGCACGCGACGAAGGATCACACGGATACGCGCAGCCGAAACCAATTACCGTCTCCATCCCTAAAGAGCGCCGGACTCTGATACAACCGTGCCGCCGCTCTACCTTAAGTTGAGCATCGGATTTGTCCGATGCTCCAGGTCTGCCCTATGCGAAGCTAGTTCTGCCTGAGCCATTTGAGCACTTCCATGCTCGGATGTCCGTCCTGGGTCAAGCCAGCCTTCGCCTGGAAGGCCATGATGGCGGCTTTCGATCCCTCGCCGATCTTGCCGTCGAACTTGCCGTCATAGTAGCCGTACTGGGAAAGCCGTTGCTGAAGCTCCTGCCTCTCCTCGAAGGAGAGCTTCGTGAAAGGCCGCTTCCAGTCCTGCACAAGCCCACCATAACCTGCGATTTCGTCGGCAAGAAGGCCAACGGCAACCGCATATTTGTCGGCATTGTTGTAACGCTTGATGACCGAAAAATTCTTGACCATCAGGAAAGCCGGGCCGCCACGGCCGCCTGGCACCTTCAGCGTGGCCTTCTCCCCACTCTTGAACGGCTTGCCGTTGGCACGCGTGACACCCAGCGCTTGCCATTGCGACAACGACTTCGATCCGGCCGGGAACTTCTTTCCGTCGGGAAGGCTGACTTCATAGCCCCAGGTCTTGCCGGCCTGCCAGCCGTTCTTCCTGAGCAGATTGGCGGCCGTTGCCAATGCATCGGGAATCGAATTCCAGATGTCGCGCTTGCCGTCGCCGTCCATGTCGACCGCATAGGCCTGGTAGCTGGTGGGAATGAACTGGGTATGGCCCATGGCGCCGGCCCATGAGCCACTGAGGTGGCTTTTATCGATGTCGCCCCTTTGCAGGATTTTCAGCGCCGCGATCAACTGTGTGCGGGCAAACTTCGATCGTCTCGAATCAGCATAGCCAAGCGTTGCCAGTGAACGCACGACATTGCGCATGACATCGTCGCGCTTGAGGATTTCGCCGTAGTTCGATTCCATCGACCAGATCGCCAGCAGGATGTGACGGTCGACGCCGTATCTTGCCTCGATCCTGTCCAGCCACGGCTTCCACTTCCTGGCCATCTGCTTGCCAACAGCGACCGACTGGTCATGGACGCGGTTATCGAAATAGTCCCAGGCGGGCGCGGTGAATTCGGGTTGATAACGCGCTTTTTCCAGCACGACCGGGTCGGCATCGCTGATGCCCTCGAATGCGCGGTCGTAAACGGCGCCGGAAACGCCGCTCCGCACCGCGGTGGCGCGGAAGCTCGCCACCCATTGCCGGAAACCGGTGTCGGCAAAAGCCGATCCGGTGGGCATCAGCAAGGCAAGCGAAAGGCTGGCGGCCGCAACGATGCTGGTGAAGCGCTTTGCGGCGTCGCGAACGGACATCTTTTCCTCCTTCTTCATCACAGGAAGATCATTCATCGCCTAACCCGGTTAGCATTTAGTTTACCATAGGTGCCGTTGGGAACGAAAAGGCGGGTTGGTGCTTTACGGACTACAGATTTTTTCTGACCAGCCGTTCCATAATCCCAGATTCCGGCACGAAAATGTCTTGAAGCGGGATTGCCGAACAGCCTTAGAAGCGGATATTTGACAGCATGAAGAGAGTTCGCAAGGCAGTTTTCCCGGTCGCTGGCCTCGGCACGCGTTTCCTCCCGGCCACCAAGGCCATACCCAAGGAAATGCTGACCGTCGTCGACAGGCCTGTCATCCAGTATGTGGTCGACGAGGCACGCGAAGCCGGCATCGAGCATTTCATCTTCGTGACCGGACGCAACAAGGCGGTCATCGAGGACCATTTCGACGTTCAGTTCGAACTCTATGACACGCTTGCCCAACGCGGCAAGGACGACGAGCTCGCCCGCCTGCAGCGGCTGCAACCTTCGCCAGGGCAGACCAGCTTCACCCGCCAGCAGGTGCCGCTTGGCCTTGGCCATGCCGTCTGGTGTGCCCGCGAGCTGGTCGGCGACGAGCCCTTCGCGCTGCTTTTGCCCGATATGATCATGCAGTCCGAAAAAAGCTGCATGAAGGAGATGGTCGAGCTTTATGCCGAGACCGGCAACAACATCGTCGCGGTTCAGGAATGCGACCCCGCCGAGGCCCATAAATACGGCATCGTCGGCCGCGGCGAGGATACGCATCACGGTTTCCGCATTACCGGCATGGTGGAAAAGCCGAAGACCGGCACGGCACCCTCCAACCTATACATCAACGGGCGCTACATCCTGCAGCCGGAGATATTTGGGATACTCGAAGGCCAGGAGAAGGGCGCCGGCAACGAGATACAACTCACCGATGCGATGCTGAAGCTGGAGAAGCAGCAGCCCTTCTATGGCTGCCACTACCGAGGGCGCACCTTCGATTGCGGATCGCCGGAAGGCTTTGTCGAGGCCAACGTCGCCTTCGCGCTGTGGCGCAGCGACATGAACGGACGCATGGCGGGCGTTATCAGCAAGCTTCTCGACGAGATGAAACCGTCAGAGCAGCGGGGCGCGGCGTTCTAACCCCCGGGCTAATGCATGCGGCGCAAAAGCATGCCCTCGGGCCTGAACCGAGGGTGCGCGGCGGCTTGGTTTACGGCTGCAGCGTCACCCCGACAAAGATGCTGTGGGCGGTGTAGTCGCGGCCCTCGATGTTGCTGGTCTGTTTTTCAGTTCTGGCGCGGGTGGTCAGTCCGGCATATCGGTTCAGCCACCATGTCAGTCCGGCCTCGGCGCTCAGCGTCAGATCCTGGCCGTCCGACCCGATGTAGTCGCGCCAGTCTACGCCGAGAGCTGCGTTGCCGATCAGGTTGGCACGGATTTCCCGCTCGGCGGTGAGGAGGCCGGAGTAAAGGATGGTGCCGCTTTCGTCGGCGGTTGTCGTGCCCTCGACGATCGTCTGCCCGGTGAGGCCGATCGTGGTGCCGCGTTGCGGCGACCATCTGAGGTCGGCGTTCACCGTGGCGCCCGAAATTGCCGGCAGGCGGTCATCGTCGATCGCCTCGCGCAGCCAGCCGGCCGAGAACTCGCCGGCAAGCTTCTCGCCGAGGTCGAGCTCGGCGCCGGCCCGAACCCCAAGCCGCGTCGAGGATCGTTCGAAACCATTGCTGTCGACCCGCAAATCATAGACCCGGCGGCCGATTTCGACCTCGGTGAAAGGGGTGATGGCGGGCGAAATCTCATAGCCGGTGCGCAAGGTGGCGGTATAGAGCGTCGAATCGCGGTCTTTCTGCGACAGCGTTCCGCCCGTCGAAAGCCTGGCGTCGCCGTAGATGTCGTGTTCGACTGCGCCGGTCAGGGCGAAGCGCATCTTGCCGGCATCCTTCTCGACCGCCAGGCTGCCATCAATGGTCTGGCGCACCGGCTGCTCGGCGGTGCCTTCGATGACGACCGGCGAGGAAGCCGATTCCGGCGCCGCCTCGTAACCGAGCTTGGCGATAGCGCGCAGATCGTTGTCGAAGTCGACATTGAGCGTGCCTTCGACACGGCCGCGCGCCTCCTCAACCTCGTCGCCCGATAGGGTCTTGAGAAAGGTCCCGTAGCCGTCGACGATAGCCGAATTCTCCCGCCAGTCGGAGATCGCGTTGAAGCGCAGCGTCGTTTCCGACAGCAGGGCCGGCTTTCCTTCGCTGCTTGAATCGGCATTCGATGAGGCCTTCAGGCCTTGCTCGAGCGTCGGCCTGATCACGAAGGAGCCGAGTTTGATACCGGTGGCGGCGAACGGATCGTCCTCGGCCCTCCTGTCCCGGCCTTCGATGGCTTCGGCGCGCTCGGCGCCCGGATCGAGTTGCTGCCTGTCGGCGGAATCGATAGTCACGGCACGGGAATTGATTGGGTCCGTCTCGGCGGTGTCCTCGTCATCCGTCGGGGCCGTCGCCGCGGTGGCGGCCTGTGTCTCGGCGGCTTCGTCCTGATCGGCTGCGCCCTGGGTTGCGCTCGATGGCCGGCGCGGCGGGACGGGAACGGGGGCGTCCGCAAACGGATCGTCGGTTGCTTCCGGCGGATCAAAAATGCTGCCGGTCGCGGGTGCCGCGTCGTCGTCCTGCACGGCGCCCGGGCTGGCCGGCTGATAGGCGGGCGTCGGCGCAGTGCTCTGGGTGGTTGCACCGGCCTGCGCCGTCTGATCCTGGGCGATGCTCAATTGCCTGGTTTTGCGCTGCTGGTCGTCCAGAATCGCCGATTCCGAAACCTCGCCGCGCAGCTCGGTTACCTGGGCATAGGGCTGCGCAGGCCGCAGCAAGGCGAAGACGCTGGTCGCCAGCAGCAAGGCGCAGACCGCCTTGCCGTTTCGTCTTCTTTTCTTTTCAGGCGGGGCCCCGGACATCGCTACCACTGCTTGCGCGGCGCACGCGCGCCATACTTACCGAACCGTAAACGGGGATGGTTAACGTCGGGTTGAGGCGGCGGTCGATCAAAGCCCACTTGACGGCTGACGGATGGCAATTCCGTTGGACAGGCGCGCAGCAAAGCGCTAATCGCATCAGCCATGCATGCGGGATCCCCAGACAAGAAGCGGCTCGATGGGCAGGCTTCGATCGCCTCGGCGCTTAGAACGGTAGCGACCGAGCAGGCCGGTGTCGCGGCGCTGGCGGCCGCGCTCGAAAACGGATTGACCGAACCGTTCGCGCGCGCCGTCGATATTGTGTCGCATATCGCTGGCCGCGTCATCGTCACCGGCGTCGGCAAGAGCGGCCATATCGGCTCAAAGATCGCGGCGACGCTCGCCTCGACCGGCACGCCGGCTTTCTTCGTCCATTCTGCCGAAGCCAATCATGGCGACCTCGGCATGATCGCCAGGGACGACGCCATCATCGCCATATCGTGGTCGGGCGAGAGCCGCGAGCTCAAGGGCATCATCGCCTATTCCAGGCGCTTCTCGATTCCGCTGATCGCAGTCACTGCCGGAGAGCGATCGGCGCTGGCGCGGGCGGCCGATGTGGTGCTTTTGCTGCCGCGTGCGTCGGAAGCCTGCCCGCACGGCCTGGCGCCGACGACATCGACGCTGCTGCAACTGGTGATCGGCGATGCACTGGCCATCGCGCTGCTCGAAGCGCGCGGCTTCACGCCGGATCATTTCCGCACCTTCCATCCCGGTGGGCAACTTGGCGCCAATCTGACGCAGATCCGCGAGATCATGCATGTCGGCGACAGGCTGCCGCTGGTGCCTTCCGGCACTGGAATGCAAGAAGCGATCCTCGAATTGTCGCGCAAGGGGTTTGGCTGTGTGGCGATAACCGCTGCGGATGGTGCGCTGATCGGCATCATCACCGACGGCGACATCAGGCGCCACATCGGCAGCAATCTTCTGGCGATGAGCGTCGATCAGGTCATGACCAAGGAGCCGAAGACGGCCGGACCGGATACGCTGGTGGCGACCGCGCTGCAGACGATCAACAGTTCGACCATCTCCAGCCTGATGGTTGTCGAAGGCAGACGGCCGGTCGGACTTGTCCATCTGCACGATCTGCTGCGCATCGGCGCGGCCTGAGCTCGCCAGAGCGAATCGAAACAGTCTCTGAGAGACATCAGGCCTGTTTGAAAAGTCGCCCGCCGAGATGGTCGGATCAGTCCAGGACCGCCTCGACCGTCAGTTCCAGATCGGCGTCGGCCGCGCCCGTCACGCGCACCTGCGTGCCGGCCGGCAGGTCGGGGCCGGAGATGCGCCATAGCGTGTCGCCCAGCTTTATGCGGCCGCGGCCGTCCCTGATCGGCTCGTCCAGGGTGGCCATCCTGCCGATCATCTGTGCGCCGCGGCGGTTGAGCAGTGGCTGATCGGTGCCATCATCGCGCCCACCCACCAGTCTCTTGCCGACATAGGTTGAAACCAGCGACATCGCCAGGAAGGCGAGAACCTGGATCTGCCAGGTCCAGAAGTCCGCGTCCCAGATGAGCAGGGACACCACGCCGATCAGCAGCGCGGCGATGCCGATCCACAGCATGAATATGCCCGGTGCGATGACCTCCATCACCAGGAGGACGAAGCCGAGAACCATCCAAACCCAGGGGCCGAGTTCGGAAATGATGCGTTCGAACATGGCCTCAGGTCTCGCTGGGACGAACCACGGGCGGGCGTGCAGCCTGCCGCGTGCTGCCGGCAGTGCCCTCGCTGCCGAAAACTTCCTTGGCGATCGCGCCGATGCCGCCGAGCGTGCCGATCAATGACGAAGCTTCCATAGGCATCAGCACGACCTTACTGTTTGTGGCGGAGCCGATCCTGGTCAGTGCTTCGGTGTATTTCAGCGCAACGAAGTAGTTGAGCGCCTGCACGTCGCCCTTGGCGATCGCTTCCGACACCACTTGCGTGGCGCGGGCCTCGGCCTCGGCCGAGCGTTCGCGCGCCTCGGCGTCGCGGAAGGCGGCTTCCTTGCGGCCCTCGGCTTCCAGGATCTGTGACTGCTTGAGGCCTTCGGCGTCGAGGATCTGCGCGCGCTTGTTGCGCTCGGCCATCATCTGGCGCCCCATCGATTCGACGAGATTGGCCGGTGGATTGATGTCCTTAATCTCGACGCGGGTGATCTTGATGCCCCAGGGATGCGCCGCCTCGTCGACGACGCGCAGCAGGCGTTCGTTGATGGCGTCGCGGTTCGACAGCAGCTCGTCGAGGTCCATCGACCCCATCACGGTACGGATGTTGGTCATCGTCAGGTTGAGGATGGCGTTCTCCAGACCGGCGACCTGGTAGGCGGCCTGCGCCGCGTTGAGCACCTGGTAGAAGGCGACGCCGTCGACGGCGACGGTGGCGTTGTCGCGGGTGATGATCTCCTGCGTCGGGACGTCGAGCACCTGCTCCATCATGTTCAATTTGGAGCCGATGCGGTCAACGAACGGCACGATGAGGTTGAGGCCGGGGCTCAATGTCCTGGTATAACGGCCAAAGCGTTCGACGGTGTAATTGTAGCCTTGCGGGATTGTCCGGATGCCTTTGAAAAGCACGAGCACGACAAGAGCGACAAGAACAAGAAGCGCGATATCGAAACCACTGAAATCCATTTGGCTCTCCCTCAGATGCCGGTCACGGAAATGTTTCAACGCGACCGACTTCACCAAACACTTAAGTGTGTTTCAGGGACGTTACAATCAGGTGTTAGTGGATAACCGGTTCATAGAAAGCCGGTTGGCGGCGCTCGATTGTATCGGCTTCACACCCAACCCGACAGTTCGCGCCGCACCATCGCCTCGATCACCGCCATGCCCTCGGCACTGTCGTTGAGGCAGGGAATATGCGCGAACTTTTCGCCGCCGGCATGATGGAAGGTCTCGGCCGCCTCCCTGCCGATCTCGTCCAGCGTCTCGATGCAGTCGACAGAAAAGCCCGGATTGACGATGGCGATCGATCTCACGCCTTCTCCGGGCAGTTTTTCGACCGTCTTGTCGGTGTAGGGCTGCAGCCACTCCTGCGCGCCGAAGCGCGACTGGAACGTGGTGATCAGCTTCTTCTCATCCCAGCCGAGCTTTTCCCGCAGCAGCCGGGTCGTCTCAAGGCAATGGGCCTGATAGGGGTCACCCTTGTCGGAATAGGGTTTCGGAATGCCGTGATAGGAGGCGATGACCATTTCCGGCTCGAAATCGAGGCTCGCCAGATGGCGCTCAATCGACGCGGCGAGCGCTTCGATATAGACCGGTTCGGCATAGTAGGGCGGCACGCTGCGGATCGCCGGAGCGCGGCGCATCTTCATCAGCGCGCGAAACAGCTGGTCGTTGGCGGTCGCGGTCGTGGTCGCGGAATATTGCGGATAAAGCGGAAAAGTCAGAATGCGGTCGCAGCCCTGCGCGACCAGCCCTTTGGCGACGCTCTCGGTCGAAGGATTGCCGTAACGCATTGCCCAGTCGACGCTGACGCCGGGCAGGTCGCGCAGCGCCTCGGTCAGCTTTTCGCTCTGAGCGCGGGTGTAGGTGCGCAGCGGCGACTCGTTGCGCTGCCGATTCCAGATTCTCGCATAGTTGGCGCCCGACTTCTTCGGCCGCGTGGTGAGTACCAGCCCGTAGAGGATCGGATACCAGATCGCCTTGTTGAGCTCGATGACGCGCGGATCGGACAGGAATTCCCTGAGATAGCGCCACATCGGCTTGAATTCGGTGCCGTCGGGCGTGCCGAGATTAACCAGCATGACGCCGATCCTGCCCGCCCCGACCGGCGGCTGTCCTGCCGGCAGTGGGCCGACGACCTTCGCGGCTTTTCGATCGGCAGGGTTAGAAAGCGTCATAACGGGTCTCCGGACACTGCGCGAAACTAGCGATGCCGCGCCGGTTTTCAATGCAGCGTCTGGCCGCACCTTATCAGCGAAAGCAGAAAAACCCGCCCAGTTAGCCGGACGGGTTTTCCAACGATGACCGAAGAATTCAGTTTGCGGCCGGGATGGTCAAGGTTGCGCCGACGGGAAGGCGGCGCGGCTCGTAGTCCTTGTTGGCATCGGAGATCGTTTTCCACCTGGCGCCATCGCCATAGGCCTTTTCCGCCAGGTCCCAATAGGTATCGCCGGCAACGATCACATGGCTGCTTTCGGCCGGCGTTGCCTCGGCCGGCTTTGCCGGTTCCGCCGCAGGCGCCGGTGCCGCCTCGGCTGGCTTGGCCGGCTCGGCAGGCGCCGGCGTTGCCGGGGCGGGTTCCGCCGGCACGGCTGGCGGTGTCGTGGCTATATCGTCCGAACCCGCCGGCGGTTCGGGCATCGCCGGGTCCGCAGCTGCGGCTGGAGCCGTTTCTGCTGGTTTTGCGGGCTCGGCCGGAGCGGGAGCCTCGGCCGGTTCCGCGGCGGCGGCGGCCGTGATTTCGGTGATGCGGCCATCGAGCTTCGGCGTATAGGGCCGATGCGCGCCGAGATAATCGGCGACCACCTGTTCGAGGCCCGGACCGTAATCGTAGGCGTTCTTGGCCTTGTCGGCGAAGACCCTATAGCCGTCGCCGCCCTGGCGCACAAAGTTGTTGGTGGCGACCAGGTAATCCTTATCCGGATTGATCGTGGTCCACGCGCCGCCTTGCATGACTTCGACCGACTTGACGCGCCCGGCATTCGGGGCGGCCGATTTGTCGAATGAATACTTCAGGCCGGCAACCTGCGGGAAGCGTCCGGCGCCGTCCTCGATCTGGCTGAGACCGTTCTCCAGCCCGGCAACCAGATCCCTGCCGGAAATCTGGAAGGTCGCCACTGTGTTCTGGAACGGCAGCACGTTCAGCACCTCGCCCATAGTGACGGTGCCCTGGTCGATCGAAGCGCGCAGGCCGCCGCCATTCGTGACGACGATCTGCACACCCTGGTCCTTGACGCGGTCGAGGACGGCATCGGAGACAAGATTGCCTATCTCGCACTCGCGGGTGCGGCAGTTCTCACGGCTGCCGTCGATCGCCTTCGTGGTCTCGGCGACCTCCTTGTTCTTCAACGCCTCGATCGGCGCGCCAAGCTCCTTGATGCGGGCAAGCACGGCGGAATCCGGCGTGATCGACTTGTCGAGGTAGATCGGGTCTCCGCTGGCTTGCTTGACGACGCCGTTGTCGTCGAACACGACCTTGAACTCGCCGAGATATTTCGAAAAGGACGCCGCCTGGACGACCGGCACCTTGTAGCCGTCCGGATTGTCGACCATCGTCGGGTAGGGGCCTTCAGCCTTGGGGTCGGTGTTGGACAGCAGCGAATGGCTGTGGCCGCCGACCACCACGTCGACACCCGGGATCTTGGCGATGACGTCGCGCTCGCGCTTGTAGCCGATATGGGTGACCGCGATGATCTTGTTGACGCCTTCTCCCTTCAGCTTCTCGACCTCTGACGTGATCAACTTGACGTCGTCCTCGATCGTGACGTTAGGGCCTGGCGAAGTGAGTTCCGGCGTGTCGTTGGTGACCGCGCCGACGACGCCGATCTTCTGGCCGCCGACCTCGATCACAACAGACGGTTTCACGCGGTCACCGAGCTTGGATTGCGCGTTGGCCTTCACGTTGGCGCCGAGCACCGGAAACTTGATCATGTCCAGGAACGGCGCCAGCGCCGCCTCGCCGTCGTCGAACTCGTGATTGCCGACCGCCATGGCGTCGAATTTCATCTGGTTGAGGAATTCGCCTTCGGTCTTGCCCTTGTAGGTCGTGTAGAAGAGCGAACCCTGGAAATTGTCGCCGGCACTGAGCAACAGCACGTTCTGGCCTTCCAGCTTCTTGCGCTCCTGGATGATCGCGGTGATCAGCCGCGCCGCGCCGCCGATGCACTCGCCCTTGGTCTCCTCTTCGGCCGAGCAGGTCGATTCATATTTGTTGTTGCTTTCGATGCGGCTGTGCCAGTCGTTGATGTGCAGGATGTTCAGCGTGTAGTCGGCAAAGGACATGCCGGTCGAAAGGCCAAGCGTAGACGCCGACAGGGCGGCAATGGCGGCGGTCTTCTTCATCTTCGTCTCCCGGATGACCTGTTTATGCCCTTGCTCGACTGGAACATAACAGCCGGCTTTTCGCCAATGTTCACATCGCGTTTTAGCCGATGCAAGCGGAATCGGGCCCAGCTTTGCCGGCACAAAAAGACGGCGGCCTCAAGCCGCCGTCCTTTGCAAAAGCATTCAGTATGGGCTCAGGTGCGTCGCGTCAGCACAAAGTTCTGCCCGCTCACGCTGGTGCAATTAAGCTGCGAGGTGGAGATCAACAAGCAGTTGAAGCTGATCGGCGTCTGGCGGATCAGCGAAGTGCCCTGGATTTGGACCGAGGTGCCGCCGGTCATGGCGTAGCTGCCGTCGGCAAGCTTCTGGCCGGTGTCGGTGGCGACGGTCTTGAAGCTGCCGCCGGTGAAGGTCGACAGGCCCGTGCCCTGCGCGTCGATCCATGAGCCTTCGACCGGACTCCGCGTGGCCGATGGTGGCCCGCCCGGGCCGGCGGTGGTGCACGCCGCCAAGGCGGCAGCGGCCGCGACAATGCCGGCCGAAAGCAATTTGCGCGCAATCGTCATCATCAAGATCCTCTCCTCTCGCATTGGCCCGAAAATCGATGCGATTTTTCGGAAAGCACGATGCGTACACTCGAACCACCAGAGCGTACTTTGTGCGTCCAAATGGATGCACGTCGCTCCAGGCCGCCTTCCTTCAATCGCCCGATTTCCAGACGATTGCAAGGCAGTGAGACATTGCTTTCGAACGAGGATGTTGAACTATCGAACGAGGATGTTGCGGAATTGCCATGGGTCGTTTTTGTCGAGGTCTTCCGGGAACAGCCCAGGGCGGTTGTCGAGCGGCGTCCAGTCGGTGTAATAGCCCTTGATCGGCCCGAGATAGGGCGACTGCACTTCCAGGCAGCGCCTGTAGTCCATCTCGTCCGCCTCGACGATGCCGGCCTCGGGATTTTCCAGCGCCCAGACCATGCCCGCCAGCACTGCCGAGGTGACCTGCATGCCCGTCGCGTTCTGATAAGGCGCCAGCTTGCGCGCCTCCACCAGCGACAGCTGCGAGCCGTACCAATAGGCGTTCTTGTCGTGGCCGTAGAGCAGCACGCCGAGCTCGTCGACACCGTCGACCAGTTCGTTTTCATCGAGCACGTGATGCACCGGTTGTGCGTTGCCGGCAGCGCCGAACATTTCGTGCAGCGACAGCACGGCGTCATTGCAGGGATGGTAGGCGTAGTGGCAGGTCGGGCGATATTGGACCTTGCCCTTCTTGCCGCGCAGGGTGAAGAAGTCGGCGATCGAGATCGACTCGTTGTGCGTCACCAGGAAGCCGTATTGCGGGCCCGGCGTCGGGCACCAGCTGCGCACACGCGTGTTGGCGCCCGGCTGCTCCAGATAGATTGCGGCCTTCGAGCCATGCTTGTGCTTCTTGCCGTTCTTCGGCATCCACGTCTCATGCGTGCCCCAGCCGAGCTCGGCCGGTTGAAGCCCTTCCGAGATGAAGCCTTCGACCGACCAGGTATTCCAGAACACGTTCATCGGCTTTGGCTTCTTGGTGCGCTGTGTGTCGCGCTCGGCGATGTGGATACCCTTGACGCCGGCCTTCTTCATCAGCCTGGCCCAAGCTTCGCGATCGTGCTGCGCGGGCTCCGAGAATTGGAGGCCAAGATCGGTGGCGAGATTGACCAGCGCCTGCTTGACGAACCACGAGACCATGCCTGGGTTGGCGCCGCAGGTGGAGATTGCGGTCGCCCCGCCGGGGTGCGCGCGCTTTTCTTCGATCATGGATTCGCGCAGCGCGTAATTGGTGCGGCTGCCGGTGTCGGCCTTGGTGTCGAAATAGAAGCCGAGCCATGGCTCGACGACGGTGTCGATGTAAAGCACACCCAGCTTGCGACAGAGCCGCATCAAATCCACCGAGCCGGTGTCGACCGACAGGTTGACGCAAAAGCCCTGGCCACCGCCTTTGGTCAGCAGCGGCGTCAAAAGCTTCTTGTAGTTCTTGCTGGTCACCGCATCCTGCATGAAGGTGATGTCGCGCTCGTCGAGCAGCTTGCGATCGGTATCGCGTGGGTCGATGACCGTCATGCGCGACTTGTCGAACTTGAAATGGCGCTCGATCAGCGGCAGCGTTCCCCGTCCGATCGAGCCGAAGCCGATCATCACGACAGGGCCGGTGATCTCACCGTAAACGGGCCAGTTTTCATTCGCCATTTTATCGATTACTCCCTCAGATAGGCTGAAAAGCCGGGCAAACAGACGCAAAGCGGAGCATTTTTTTTGCCCGACCGCCACGCGCTACAACCACAGATCATTGTCATAAACCAGCGAAAAGCCGCGAGCTACGCCGCATTCGTCATGTGGTTAAGGAGGACGACCAGTCGCTGACGGTCGGCGGTCATTTCCCGAGTTGGCCCTTGTAGTCGAGTTGGGCGAAGTCGGCCGCCCGCAATGGCGCGGCGAAAGATGCGGCGAGCACCAGCTCTCGTCGATGGTTCCCGATCTCGGTCACATTCCGGTGACACTCGGTAAGCGCAACAGCTTCGGTCGAGAGGCCGAACACTCTGCGCATGTCCGATCCATTCACCCTCGCGGCAGATCGCGCGAGGTCACATCGGCGACTGCCTTGCGAAGCCGGATCGTCTCGATTTTCTCGCCGGGACGCAATATGCCGGCAGTTTTGAGCACAATGGCGAGCGTCAGTTATAGTATAACATTTTGGATTGACGAACGTGATAACATAACATAACGGATCGTCAAGAGCGGGGCTGACTTCGATGGCTCCCGCGGTGATGGATCGAATGGCTGCTTGTGTGATCTTTCAAGACCTGACGCATCAAGACCTGCCGCTGGGCCGCAACAGCGCGCCTCGATGGGATCGTACGGCCCGGCGATCATTTGTCGGCGGGCACGATCCACATTGCCTTCTAATCTCTGCCGGGACGCGCGGCTGCTCGCGACGCGTCCGGCGCATCTCCCCCCGAACCGCTTGAACAAAGGAGTCGATCGAATGTCCAAGACGCTAAAACTCGCCGCCGTGATAGGCGCTATAACATCGATGCCAATCGCTCCGTCGGTGGCCGCTGCCGAGAACCTCAGGGTTGTCGCCAGTTTCTCGATCATCGCCGATTTCGCCAAGAATGTCGGCGGCGATCGTGTCGACATCGTCACGCTGGTCGGCCCGAATGGTGACGCCCATGTCTACGAACCAAAGCCGGCCGACGCGGCAACTGTCGGTTCGGCCGACGTGGTGCTGGTCAACGGCCTCCAGTTCGAGGGCTTCCTCCAGCGTCTCGTCGAGGCGAGCGCGACGAAGGCGCCGATCGTGGAATTGACCAAAGGCGGCGAGGTGTTGCGCAAGACCGAGGAAGAAGGTCACCACGATCAGGATCAAGCCGCCGAGGGCGGGGAAAAACACGCCGCGGCGGATGAGGGCCATGAGGAAGGGCGCCATCATCACGGCGAGTCCGATCCCCATGCATGGCAGTCCGTGCACAATGCCGAACTCTATGTGAAGAACATCGCCGACGCCTTCTGTGCCGCCGATGCAGCTGGCTGCGACACTTATCGGGCCAATGCCGAATCATACGGCCAGCAGCTCGAGGCACTGGAAGCGGAGATCAAAGCTGCCGTAGCTGAGATCCCCGAGGACAAGCGCACGATCATCACCTCCCACGACGCCTATGGCTATTTCGAACACGAATACGGCATAAAATTCCTGGCACCGGAGGGCGTCTCCACCGAATCCGAGGCGTCAGCCTCCGACGTCGCGGCCCTGATCAAACAGATCAGGCAAGACAAGGCTTCGGCAATCTTCGTGGAGAACGTCACCAATCCGCGCCTGATCGAGCAGATCGCCAGCGAGACGGGCCTGAAAGTCGGCGGTGAGCTCTACTCCGACGCCCTGTCGGATAAGAACGGTCCGGCTGCGACCTATCTCGAGATGATGCGGCACAACATCACGACGATCAAAGGCGCGATCCTCGGAAGCTGACCGCCAGCCCTGTGATGGAAAGGCGGTGCAATCCGCCTCTTCATCGATCACCAAGAGTATGTAATAACATTAAGGAGAATACTGTGACGATAAATTGGGCGTCAGCCACGGCTATCGCGCTGCTTGTGTCCCTATCAACAAGTGCTGCCCATGCCGAGGAGGTGACCGCATGGCGCCTCTTCATCTCGGATCACGCGGACCCGAAGGTGACCGTAGTCGATGCGATCGATGGCGAAAAGCTCGACACGCTTGAGATCAAAGGGCCGGCGTCCCTCCATCGCAGCGAAAGCGGCAGGACCGTGTTTGCCGTGCAGGGCTCGGCCGGCGTCGTTGCCGGGATCGCGAGCGGCATTTCCTTCGAGGACCACGGCGAGCACGGCGACATCGACGTCGAAGCGCCAAAACTTGCCGGCGTCGAGATCACAGGCAAGAAGCCGTCGCATTTCGTCGAGCATGACGGAGACTTCGCCGTTTTTTTCGACGGCGAGGGTGTCGCGCGCATCATCTCCGAGAAGTCGGTCCTGGAAGGCAAGCCGGATTTCAGGGAAGTGAAGACCGACGCGCCGCAGCATGGCGTCGCAGTCGCCTATGGCTCCCATGTCCTGCTTTCGGAGCCGAACCGGGAGAAGCCGGACGAACTCCCGGTCGGCATCAGGGTCGCTGACAAGGCCGGCGCGCCGATCGGCGGCATCCACGCCTGCCCAGACCTCCACGGCGAGGCGTCTTCCGGCAATATCCTGGCTTTCGCCTGCGCGACCGGCCTGCTTGTCGTCAGCCATGGCGACGGCAGCCCGGCGATCCGTCATCTGCCCTATGCCGACAGCCTGCCGGATGGCAAAACGACGACGCTGATCGGCGGCCGAGGCCTGCAATATTTCCTCGGCAACTACGGCGCCGACAAGGTGGTGCTGATCGATCCGACGATCGACAGCGACGCATTCCGGCTGATCAACCTTCCGACGCGCCGCGTGCATTTCGCGATCGACCCCGTTCGTGCAAAATTCGCCTACGTCTTCACCGAGGACGGCCAGCTTCACCAACTCGACGTGGTGAAGGGGGAGATCGCAAACTCGCTCAAGCTGACCGACCCCTATTCGATGGACGGTCACTGGAGCGATCCGAGGCCGCGTGTCGCGGTCGCCGGCGACAAGATCGTGGTCACTGATCCCCTGCAAGGCGTGCTGCATGTCGTTGACGCGACGTCGTTCGAGAAAACCGGCGACATTGCCGTCGAAGGCAAGCCCTTCAACATCGTTTCCGTCGGCGGCTCCGGTCAGACCCACGAAGGCGAATAGTCGCTCCTCCCAAGCGGCTGCCGCGCGTCCGGCCCATTCCTTCTCGGGCCGGACGCATCTTCTCCAACTCGCAAGGGAAACCATGGTTGAGACACAGCAATGGGTGAATTTCAGCCAAGCCGTGCCGGGATCAGTTCGCGCAGTGAATTGCCGACGAACAGCGCTTTGGCCGACTTCAGATCATCCAGGCTGTAGATTGCTTCGCGGGCGCGGCCTTCGTCCAGCAATTCGCCGCGCAACACACCAGGCAGCAAGCCGCAATCGAGCCGCGGTGTTGCCAGCGCGCCGTCGCCGAAATCGGCAAACAGATTGGTGATCGTGCCCTCACAGAGTTCGCCACGCTCGTTGGCCAAGAGAACCTCGTCGGCCCGGCTGATCAGATATTCGGCGCGCGCCCGCTGATAGATGTCCCGGCGGCTCGTCTTGTGGCGCAGCAGCGTGTCGCTTGAATCAAGCCGCACCCGCGCCAGTTGCAGCCTCCAGACCTTGTCGGCTGCGTGCGGCTCATAAGGCAGCGCCGAGACCGTCACCTTGCCGCTGCGCGACAGGACCAGGCGTGTACGCAAGACTATGTCCGGCCGGTCGACGGCGTTCTTGAGCATCTCGCCGACCTTCTGCGGATCGCAGGCAAAACCCAGTTCTGCCGCCGAGCCATAAAGGCGTGCCAAATGGCGGTCGAAACGGAGGAAGCCCTGGCCCGGCTGCCAGCGCATGGTTTCGATCAGCTCGAAATCGGCGGTGTTCCCGTCGCGTAGCGCGCTTTCAGCAGGCACTCCTGATACTCCTCCTCGGCCGTCGAATCGAAGACGACGCCGCCGCCGACATTGTAGACGGCCTCGCCGCTGGAAAAGAGCGATATGGTGCGGATCGCCACCGAAAAGCGCATCGTGCCGCCGGGCGCGATCCAGCCGATGGCGCCGCAATAGACGTCGCGCGGCGTGGCTTCCAGATCGTGCAGGATTTCCATGGCGCGGATTTTCGGGGCGCCGGTGATCGATCCGCATGGAAACAGCGCAGCGAATATCCGGCGGATGGTGAGGTCGGGCAACAGCTTGGCCCGCACGCGGCTCACCATCTGGTGGACGGTCGGGTAGCTCTCGATGCGAAAAAGCTCCGGCACCTCCAGCGTGCCGACTTCGCTGATCAGCGAAATGTCGTTGCGCAGGAGATCGACGATCATCCGGTTCTCAGCCTGGTTCTTCTCGTCATTGAGCAAGAACGCCTTCAGCCGCTTGTCCTCCGCCTTGGTCGCGCCGCGCGGGGCGGTGCCCTTCATCGGATGCGTCTCGATCATGCCTGCGGCGTCGATCTCGAAGAACAGTTCCGGCGAACGCGACAAGACGACCGGATCGCCGAGTGCGATCAGCGCGCCGTATTTCACCGGCTGGCGCTCCGTCAGCGCATCGAAGGCGGCCAGCGGATCGCCCGACCAGTGCGCATGAACCGGAAAGGTCAAATTGCCCTGATAGCAATCACCTTTGCGAATGTGATTGTGGAGCCGCGCAAAGCGTTTTGCATAGTCTTCCGAAGTCCAGGCGGCCCTCGCATTGAAGATCGGGCCGTTGGTCGACGGCGCGTCGCCGGGCACGACCGGCTGTTCGACAGGCGCGTCGAAGATCCCCAGGCAGACAAGCGGGGCGCGGCGTCCTCCCGGCAGCAGCGGAACGAGCTTCGGCTCGAGCAGGTAGCCGGCCTCGTAGGAGAAATAGCCGGCCAGCCATTTGCCGGCGTCATGCGCGGCCTGCGCAATGTCCAGCGCCGGCAGGAAATCCTCTGCCTCATGCGCCACGATGATGTCGGCCGGCTGGTCGAAGACGAGCTGATGAGCGCGCTCGTCATTTCGAAAAATTGCAGAGGGCAGGGGCATGGGACTCGGATGCTGCGATCGATGACGCCAGCTATCGCTCTATATGGCGGCTCGATCGCGCGCAATCGAGAGACCGGCGTCTCAAGACGCAAACGCAGCTAGTGCAAAAGCAAACCGGCGGCACCTCGCGGGCGTCGCCGGTCCCTTATGTGCTCGATGCCGGCAGGCAATTCAGGTGTTGCTCCCGATCCCCGCGTTCGGGAAGCGGCGCGCGAATTCCTCCTCATCGCCGGCGGCAAGCAGTTTCGCCTGCTCGATCCAGCGCTCACGCTCGATGCGGCCGTCGAAGTTCAACGTCTCCTCGATCCGCTTGACGTCGGCGGCCGTCCAGGCGGCGATTTGCGCGTAGGTCGTCACTCCGAGCCCGTGGAGCAATCGCTCGTTGGCCGGACCGATGCCGATCAGGCGGCGCAGATTGCTGGCTTTGCCCACCGCCGCCTTTGTTGTCGCGGCTTTCTTTGCCGCTGGCGCAGCGCTCTTTGGTGCAGCACTGGTTTTCGATGCGGGAGGTTTTGGCGCACTTGCCGGCGACGCACTTGCCTGCGACGCACTCGTTTTCGATGCACTGGCCTTCGGCGCGGCTGCCGCCTTCGCGGCCGCCGGTTTCTTGGAAGTGGTCTTTGCTGGCCCGGACTTTGCTGGCGCGGTCTTTGCTGACCCGGTCTTGGCGGGCGTCGTTTTGGCCGGCGTCGTATTGGCCGGCGCGGATGTCGCCATCAATGCCGGCGGTGCCGGGATTGCTGCCTTTGTCGCGCCGGTCTTGGTGCCTTGTGCCTCTCCCAACTGGCGCTCCAGGTCGGCGCGGGCGCCGCGGCATACTTCCAGCTCACGGGTGAGGCGGTCGGCGTCGGCGCGTACCCTGTCGCGCTCGCTGCGGGTGCGGTCCATGTCACCGCGCAGGCTGTCGAGATCGCCACGCGGGCGTCCCCAGATGAACCAGCCAACCAACACACCTGCCAGGAACGCCAGGAGCATGTAGAAAAAAGTGCCCATTGTCTCTCTCCAGTCCGATCCATCTGCCGTGGCCTGGGACCTTGGCACAAGGACCATTCAATGGTGGCTCCGCTGCTCGCGGAACAGCCGGCTTAAATCGCGCTGTCGGCGACCGGCTTTCCTGCCATGGCCAACGGCGCTGTCGCAAATCGTCGAATCCCCGTGACCGGCCGAAGATTGGCCTAAGCCCGCGCCCGACTGAGCTTGAGGCGGGACGCTATCATACGGCTTCCGGAAAGCTAACGGAAAAATTCCACGGAGAGTTATTCAAGAACAGATATTTAGAGCAAGAATAGAATGGCCCCAATATGCATTGCGGCTAAACTGTTCTGTCGAACCTGGATGTTCAGCGCTGTGTGTCAATTGTCCAAAGCTTCGAGCTCGTCGATCAGCCCGCCGATCACGCCAAGTCCAATCTGCCAGAAGGCAGGATCGGTGGCATCAAGACCGAAGGGTGCCAGGAGCTCGGAATGATGCTTGGTGCCGCCGGCGCGCAGCATGGCAAAATACTTGTCCTGAAAGCCACGCTCTGCATTCTGATAGACCGCATAGAGCGAATTCACCAGGCAGTCGCCGAACGCATAGGCGTAGACGTAGAAAGGCGAATGGATGAAGTGTGGAATATAGCTCCAGAAGACCTCGTAACCCTCGCGCAGCTTGATCGCCGGCCCGAGGCTTTCCGCCTGCACCTCCAGCCAGAACTGGCCGAGTCTGTCCGATGTCAACTCGCCGTTTTTGCGCTCGGCATGCACCTTGCGCTCGAACTCGTAGAAAGCGATCTGGCGCACGACCGTGTTGATCATGTCCTCGACCTTCTGGGCAAGCATGGCCTTGCGCTCGCGCCTGTCGGTGGTCTGGTCCAGCAGCGAGCGGAAGGTGAGCATCTCGCCGAAGACGGACGCCGTCTCGGCCAGTGTCAGCGGCGTCGAGGCCATCAGCGCGCCCTGGCCTGCGGCGAGCACCTGATGTACGCCGTGGCCAAGCTCATGCGCCAGCGTCATCACGTCGCGCGGCTTGCCCATGTAGTTGAGCAGAACATAGGGATGCGCCGACGGCACGGTCGGATGCGCGAAGGCGCCAGGCGACTTGCCAGGCCTTACTGGCGCGTCGATCCAGTTGCGGTCGAAGAAAACCCGGGCAATCTCCGCCATGTCAGGTGAAAAGCGCTGGTAGGCGGAAAGCACCGTGTTCTTGGCCTCGTCCCAGCCGATGATCGCTTGCGGGGTCTCCGGCAACGGCGCGTTGCGGTCCCAGTGGTTCATCACTTCCATGCCGAGCCAGCGCGCCTTCATCGCGTAGTAGCGGTGTGACAGGCGCGGGTAAGCGTCACGAACGGCTGAGGCCAGCGCATCCACCACGCTGCGCTCGACGCGATTGGCGAGATGACGCGAATCGGCGATGTCGGCGAAGCCGCGCCAGCGGTCGGAAATCTCCTTGTCCTTGGCCAGCGTGTTGGTGATCAGCGTGAACGTGCGCAGATTCTTGCGGAAGGTTGCGGCCAGCGCTTCAGAAGCCCGGCGGCGCACCTCGCCATCGGGATGCTGGAGGCGGTTCAGCGCCGGCTCCAGGGTCAGCTCTTCGCCATCGATGTCGAAGCGCAGATCGGTCATCGTCTCGTCGAACAAGCGGTTCCAGGCGCCGCGTCCGGTAATCGACTTCTCGTGGAGAAGCTGCTCGACCCGATCTTCGAGCTGGTAGGGTTTGTCCATGCGCAGATCAAGCACCCACGGCCGGTAGTGAGCGAAGGCAGGATCGGCAGCAAGCGCGGTTTCGATCGCGGCATCGTCGACAAGATTCAGTTCGAGCGCGAAAAACAGAAGATGCGCGCTGGCGTCGGTCATCTTCTCCTGAACGTCGCCATAGAGCTTGGCGCGCTGCGGATCCGCGGTGTTGCCGGCGTAGATCAGTCCGGCATAGGAGACGATCCGGCCAATCAGTTCCTCCAGCGCCTCATAGGCGGCAAGCGCCTCGCCCAGCCTGCCGCTGTCGGCACGCTCCGCCTCGGCGGCGAGCGTGCCTTTCCAGCGGCTCTCGAAGCTGATGGCATCGGCGAGCGCCTTGGCGATGTCGCGTTTCAGCTCGGGGGTGTCCATGCCGGAATAGAGATCGGCGAGATCCCATTCCGGCAGATCACCAAGCTCCGCCGCGCCCTGACCGGACGCCGCCGCCGCAAGCTGCCGACCAAAAACCATGCTCATTGCCGACACTTTCCAGATTGCAAGACCTGAGAGACCGTTTGGAAACTCTACTCTGGCGGCCATCTGATGGCGTTTTCTGCGCTTCCGGTGCTCACGGACCAGCGCATGACCCTGGAAACCGATTTCGGTTTCCGGAAAGGATCATGCGCCAACCAAAGTGTTAGAGCGTCCTTTGCGCGTCCAATGGACGCGCGGCGCTCTAATGTCCGCTGCGCGCCGGTTCTCGAAACCACCACCATATGCCTCGCCAGAGCGAATTTCGAAACAGTCTCTAAGCGGTCAGCCCCAAAGATTCAAAGGGCCAAAGATTCAAAGAGGATGAGAAAGCCGGTCAAATCCTAAGGAATTCGTTCACCGGGTTTTTTGAAAGCTTATTTAGAACCCTGTGCCAGGATGATCCATAGGGTTGGATTCCCCATTGGGAAGACACAGTGGGGTGGGCATATTGGGCGAGCATCGTTGAACCAGTCATGACAGGTTCCATACTCATAGTCGATGACGATCCCGTGCAGCGCAGGCTGCTCGAGGCGGCGGTGACGAAATTCGGCCACAGCGCGATCATCACGGATGGCGGCGAGGCCGGTCTCGATGCGCTCGACGGGCCCAAGGCGCGCGACGTATCGGTGGTCATCCTCGACCTCGTCATGCCGGGCCTCGACGGCATCGGCGTGCTGAAGGCGATGCGTGAGCGCGGCATCCAGGTTCCGGTCATCGTACAAACCGCCCAGGGCGGCATCGAAACCGTCGTTTCGGCCATGCGTCACGGTGCTTTCGATTTCGTCGTCAAGCCGGCATCTCCCGACAGGCTGCAGGCATCGATCGGCAACGCGCTCAAAGTCGAGGCGGTCGAGGGGGAAGTGAAGCGCACGTCGCGGCGGCGCGGCGGCCATCTGACCTTCAAGGACATGATCACGCACAGCCCGGCGATGGACCGGGTGATCCGTCTCGGCCAGAAGGCGGCCGCGTCCAACATCCCGATCCTTATCGAAGGCGAATCCGGGGTCGGCAAGGAGCTGGTGGCGCGCGCCATCCAGGGCAGCGGCGATCGCCGCTCAAAACCGTTCGTCACCGTCAATTGCGGCGCCATCCCCGACAATCTGGTCGAATCGATCCTGTTCGGCCACGAGAAGGGCTCGTTCACCGGCGCCACCGAAAAACACACCGGCAAGTTCGTCGAGGCGCATTCGGGCACGCTCTTCCTCGACGAGATCGGCGACCTGCCGCTCGACGTGCAGGTCAAGCTGCTGCGCGCCGTGCAGGACGGTGAGGTCGATCCGGTCGGCGGGCGTTCGACCGTCAGGGTCGACATCAGGCTGATCTCGGCGACACACCGCAATCTTCTGCAGCAGGTCAAGGACGGCAAGTTCCGCGAAGATCTGTTCTACCGCCTGAACGTCTATCCGATCTTCGTCCCGCCGCTGCGCGACCGTCGCGACGACATTCCGTATTTGGTCGAGCATTTTCTGGAGAAGGTCGCGCCCACCGGTCCACGTCATCGCCTGCACGGCATTTCGGCCGCGGCGCTCGCCATGCTGCAGGCCTACGACTGGCCGGGAAATATCCGCCAGCTAGAAAACGCCGTCTTCCGGGCCTCGGTGCTTTGTGAAGGCGATCTGCTGACCGAAGAGGAGTTTCCGCAGATCCGGGCGCAGGTCGAGGGCACCGTCAACCTCGATGCGCATGGCGCGCTGCCCGCGTTGCCTTTGGTCACCGAGCCGCTTGGCGAGGATAACGGCATCGCTGTAGCCGAGCTCGATCCGCCAGCCAGGCCGCAGCCTCGCTTCGGCACGCTGCGGGCGCTGGACGAACGCGGCAATGTGCGGGCGCTGGCCGATGTCGAACTCGAAATGATCAAGCTCGCCATCGACCATTATAGCGGCCAGATGAGCGAAGTTGCCCGCCGCCTCGGCATCGGCCGCTCGACGCTCTACAGGAAGCTCAAGGAATATGGCATCGATCCGGAAACGGGCCGTATCGACCGGCTTGCTTCCTGACAGGCAAGCCCGGACCAGCTTGCCAACCTGGCATCAGGACAATCGACAGTCGTCGAATCGGGCGTGACGCGGTCGGGCGACGCGCTTGCCGGCAGTGTTCACGCATTGAAGCGTCTGGTAACAGATCGTGTTCAGGCAAAGCCCAAAACATGATCTAAACCAGCAGTTTACCAAGAAACCCCGTGCAATATTTTTGACGGGATATCGCCACGGTGTTACCGCATTTCGGCTTCAATAAGCGATGATTAACCATTAGGATCGATATTCGGATGTGAACACCACCGCATCCGTTGGTCAAATCCGGGGACAAACGGCAGCCTGCAAGGCCTTTTGATTTGAACAAAGTCGAACGACACACAAACGGGCGGCACTATCACATGAGCGCCTGGCCGAGATGGCTGGCAGCGGTGATTCTCGCCTTTGGCTTCCTTACAGCGGCTGCGACCGGCGCCAGCGCCCAGACACGTTCGCTGAAACTCTACAACCTGCACACCAAAGAGAAGGCGGAGATCGTCTTCAAGCGCGGCGGCCGCTACGATCAGGCGGGTCTGAAAAAGATCAACGTCATCCTGCGCGACTGGCGCCGCAACGAGCCGACCAAGATGGATCCGCGCCTGCTCGACCTGGTCTGGGAGGCTTACCGGCAGAGCGGCGCCCGCGACTATATCCAGGTCGTGTGCGGTTATCGCTCGTCGTCCACCAACTCGATGCTGCGCAGCCGCAGCAGGGGCGTTGCCAAGAAAAGCCAGCATACGCTCGGCAAGGCCATGGACTTCTACATTCCCGGCGTGCCGCTGAAGAAACTGCGCGACATCGGTCTGCGGATGCAGGGTGGCGGCGTCGGTTATTATCCGAGGTCCGGCTCGCCCTTTGTCCACATGGATGTCGGCAATGTGCGGCACTGGCCTGGCATCAGCCGCCAGGAACTGGCGCGCGTGTTCCCCAACGGCAAGACGCTGCATGTGCCGAGCGACGGCAAGCCGTTGCCCGGCTATTCACAGGCGCTCGCCTCGTACAAGGCGCGCAAGGGCGCCGGCTCTCCCGCCATCGAAATGGCCAGCGCAGGTGGCGGTGCCAAAAGATCCGGCGGTCTGCTGGCGGCTTTCTTTGGCGGCGGTGAAGACGAGGCCGATGACAGCGCCGATGTGGTGGCCGCGCCAACGCCGAAGTCAACCAATGTGAAGCCGGCGAACGTGAAGCTGGCGAATGCCAAGCCGGCACCGGCCGCCAGGAACAGCAAGCTTCCGGGCATTGCCATCGTGTCGCCTGAGGATGCGCAGCGCGCCGAGATTCCGCAAATCGCCGATGCGCCCGCTCCGGAACCGGAGGAGGACACGCCGGAAACGATCATCGCGGCGCTGCCGGCGCGCAGCGTGCCGCTGCCCGATTTCGCCCCGCGTCCGAAGGCCGATGTCGCTCAGCCGCCCGAAAACGTTCCGTTCGGCGTGGCGGATGCCACCGCCACCACCGAACAGGCGGTGACGACCGCGCAAGCGCCGGCGAACGCTCCCTTCGGCATGGCCGAACCGTCCGTTGTCGCCGATGCGGCGCAGGTTGCGGCCAACAACATTCCGTTGCCGACCTGGCGCCCCAATCACTCGTTGCCGGCCGACCTTGCAGCGGCCGACCTTGCGCCGCAGGACAAGGCTGTGCTTCTGGCGCTGGCGGATACCGCCGGGCACGGCAAGACCGCTACCGATGTGTTCTCGGTGCTGCCGTCGGCTCGGCCCGATCTGGCCCAGCCCGAACTGGCCCAGCCTGACCAGGTCCAGTCTGCCGCAGTCCAGTCTGCCGCGGTCAAAGCCGTCCTCGAACGGGTCAGCGCAACCGACGAATACCAGGTCGCTTCGCTCTCCCAGCCAAGCGCGGTCCTCGGTGAGATGGTGAAGGGCAATGCCGCATCGCCGCGTGAGGCTGTCTTTGCCCGCCCGGCTGGCTCCGATCCGGCCGCGGCGATCGGCACGGGTGTGAAGACCACCCGCAAGGCAGCCAGGGCAACCGCCCGTGACCTGAAGCCTGGTCCCAAGTCCGTGGTAGTCGCCGCTGAGCCGACGGCGGCGCGCTGGGCGTTGAACAGCGGCGAGAATGTCGCCACCGTCTCCAGCGCGACGACGGCCCAGCGCTACGCCTACAATATCGTGCACACGCCGCCAACCGAAGTCTATACCGTGGGCTTCCAGGCGGACGATCAGTTGGCCGACGCCAACCGGTTCACCGGCAATGCCGTCAAGTTCCTGTCGGTCGCCCGCTTCAGGACCGAGTAGCGGATCGACCAACCAATAAAAAAGCCGCGCCAGTAACCCGCGCGGCTTTTTTTATGCATGTCGTTATCGCAAAACCGCTGCACGCCCTCGGGTCAGGCCCGAGGGCATGCTTTTGCGCGGCATGCATTGGTCTGCTTGGGGTGAGAGTTGTCTCTATCGCCCGAGCTTGCTCGCGGCGCGCGCCAGGGCTTCGATTTCGTCCCATTTGCCGGCCTTGACCAAATCGTCCGGCGCCACCCAGGAGCCGCCGACGCAGATGACGTTGGGCAGGCTCAGATAGTCGCTGGCGTTCTTGTCGGTGATGCCGCCGGTCGGGCAGAATTGCACATCGGCGAGCGGCGAGGCGAATGCCTTGAGCGAGGCGATGCCGCCCGACTGTTCTGCCGGGAAGAATTTCAGGAAGCGCAGGCCTGCCTCGCGGGCGGCCATGATCTCACCGGGCGTGATGGCGCCGGGCAGCAACGGAACGTCGCTGTCCTTCGCCGCCGCCAGAAGCTCGCGGGTGATGCCGGGGCTGACGATGAACTTCGATCCGGCTGCCGCCGCCTCGTCGAACTGGCGGGCGTCCAGAATGGTGCCGGCGCCGACGATGGCGTCCTCGACCTCGCTTGCCACGAGCCGGATCGCCTTGAGCGCATCAGCGGTCCGCAGCGTGATCTCGATCGCCGGCAGGCCGCCGCGCGCCAGCGCGCGCGCCAGCGGCACGGCATCAGCGAGATTGGCGATCTTCAGCACCGGGATAACCGGTTGGCCGTTGAGGAGCGACAGGAGCTTTTCGGTCTTGCTGGGCATTTGTCGTCTCTCCGGTATTGATCCGTTCAATCGGTTAGCAGAAGGCCGGTTTTCTGTCCACGAAGCGAAGCGTGTCGCGATGTCACGCGCTGCCGGCAAGTCCGTCAGACCGGCCGTCAAGGCCACCAAGGAGAGGCTGCTCCGCGCGCCGGCCTTGAATCGGCTTTCATGAGCGTTTAGTGGCTTCGGCGATGACACTGCCCAATCAACCCGTGCGCGTTGCCGCGCTCTACAGGTTTGCCCCGCTCGACGACTTCGAGGCGTTGCGCGCGCCGCTCGCCGCCTTTTGCTGCGGACGCGGTATCAAGGGCACGCTGCTGCTGGCGCATGAGGGCATCAACGGCACGGTCGCCGGCAGCGAAGCTGACATCGCCGCGCTCATCGATCATCTCGAATCCATCGAAGGTCTCGCCGGTCTCGAGGTCAAGTACAGCAGCGCCGCGCAGATGCCGTTTCACCGCATGAAGGTGCGGCTGAAGCGCGAGATCGTCACCATGGGTGTTGGGGATCTCGATCCGGCGGCAAGCGCCGGCACCTACGTCGCACCGGCCGACTGGAACGCGCTGATCTCGGATGTGGACACGATCGTCATCGACACGCGCAACGCCTACGAGGTATCGATCGGCACGTTCAAGGGAGCGGTCGACCCCGCGACAACGAGCTTTCGCGAATTCCCGGCCTGGGTCGAGCAGCATCGGGCCGAACTCGTCGGCCGCAAGGTGGCCATGTTCTGCACTGGCGGCATACGCTGCGAGAAGGCAACGGCCTATGTGAAGTCGCTCGGCTTCGAGGATGTGTTCCATCTCAAGGGCGGTATCCTGAAATATCTCGAAGAGGTGCCCGCCGAGCAAAGCCTCTGGCAGGGCGAGTGCTTCGTCTTCGACGAACGCGTCTCGGTGTCGCACGGCTTGGTCGAGGGTGAGGCCGAACTTTGCCGCGCCTGCCGGTATCCGCTGACCGGGCAGGACCTGCTGTCGTCGAAATACGCCGCCGGCATCTCATGCCCGCATTGCTACGATGCCCGTTCCGACGAGGATCGCGCCCGCTACGCCGAGCGTCAACGCCAGGTCGAGCTTGCAGAAGCGCAAGGCAGGGCTCCGCACATTGGACGTTAAAGCGACGTGCGTCGGCTTGGACGCACAAAGTGCGCTCTAACATTTTGAATCCATAAATCGTGCTTTCCGAAAATCGATTCCGATCTTCGGCCCAACGCGTTGGACAAGGCGGATCCTGAGATCATCTCGTTTGTGCCATCATCGGCAAAGCGCCCATCCGTCATTGTAATGTCCATATGCGGGGCCTACCTGTTCAACGTCCGAAAACCTGCCCGGCGCTTTCGGCCGGCTAATTCTGGAGGCATTGATGTTCGATCCCAAGAAGCTCCTCAACGATCTGCTCGGCTCGCAAATTCCCGGAACCGGATCGACCGTGCGCGACAAAGGGGGTCAGGCGGTGCAAATGGCCAAGGACAATCCGCTGGCCGCCGGCGCGCTGGCCGCGGTGCTGCTCGGAACCGGCGCCGGCCGTCAGGTCGCCGGCACGGCGGTGAAGCTCGGCGGCCTGGCCGTCGTCGGCGGCCTCGCCTACAAGGCCTACCAGAACTACAAGAACGGCAAGGCGCCGGCTGAAACGCAAGTTGCCGGTGAACCGGAATTGCTGCCGCCGCCGGCCGACACCAGCTTTCATCCCTCGCAAGCGCCCCAAGGCGAGGACGAATTCACGCTGACGCTGGTGCGCGCGATGATTTCGGCGGCGAAGGCCGACGGCCATATCGATGACGACGAACGGCAAAAGATCGCCGGCAAGCTCAGTCTCGCGGGCATCGACTCCGACGCGGAGAAATTCCTGTTGTCGGAACTGGAAAGGCCGCTCGACCTGGATACGCTGGTCGCCGGCGCCCAAACCGACGCCCAGAAGCTCGAGCTCTACACCGCCTCGCGCCTCGCCATCGATCCGAATACACGTGCCGAACGCGGCTATCTCGATCTGCTCGCCGGCCGCCTCAGCTTGCCCGATGCACTGCTCGACCATGTCGAGGCGACGGTGTCGGCGGCAAAAGTGCCGGCGCCAAAGGTGCCGGAGTCTGGGGTGCCGGAGTCAGGGGTGCCGGGGTCGGGCAAGGCAACCGCCAATTCGCGCTGGTAGGTTTCAGGGCCGCGGAGAGCGGGAATCCGGCGTCCTTTCGCGTTAATGTCTCGTTTACCCAGGAAGCGCATGATTTTAAGCAGTCGGATCGGCTTTCCTCCTCCCAGCCGGTTCAGATTAGGGCGGCCGCCAATGGCCGCCCTTTTTGTCGGAGCCGGTTAGCGCATGAGCCGAAATCGGAATCGATTTTTGCAGGCGATCATGCGCAAATTCAAAATTGCTCAAAATCATGGTGCTATAGCGTCCTTGCGGGCATGCGGCGCTGTAGGAGGACAGTTATGACAGACTACAAAACAGCCATCGTCACTGGCGCCGGCACGGGCATCGGCAAGAGCGTCGCCACGGCGCTGCTCAGAGCCGGCTGGAATACGGTGTTCTGCGGACGCCGCAAGCCGGTGCTGGACAAGGCAATCGCTGGGGCCGGATCGACACAAGCCAAGGCGCTGGCGGTCGCCTGCGACATCAGCAAGGCCGACCAGGTCGACGATCTGTTCGAGACGGTGGCGGCGGCTTTCGGTCGTGTCGATCTGCTCTTCAACAATGCCGGCACGGGCTACAAGTCGACATTGATCGACGAGATTCCCGTCGAGGTGTGGAACGACATCGTCGGGGTCAATCTCACCGGCTCGTTCCTGTGTGCCCGCGCCGCCTTCGGCGCCATGCGCAGGCAGCAGCCGATGGGTGGCCGCATCATCAACAACGGCTCGGTGTCTGCCTATGCGCCGCGTCCGGGCTCAGTGCCCTATACCGCGACCAAGCACGCCATTACCGGGCTGACCAAGACACTGGCGCTGGACGGCCGGCCTTTTGACATCGCCTGCGGCCAGATCGACATCGGTAACGCCTTGACCGACATGGCGCAGGCGATGACGGTCGGAGTACCGCAAGCCAATGGCTCCATCGCCGCCGAAGCGGTGATGGATGTCCAGCAGGTCGCCAATGCCGTCCTCCATATGGCCAGCCTGCCGCTCGACGCCAATGTGCTGTTCATGACCGTGATGGCGACGAAGATGCCGTATGTCGGGCGAGGGTGAGCGGCCGGTTCGCGTAAGCGAATTCATCGTGCCACTGGCACGATGAAAGGCCGGCGAACGCCGAGGGGACCCGGCCGGACGGCGTTCAATTTTGGCTAATGCATGTCGCGCAAAAGTGCGCAGCGGTTTTGCGACAACGACATGCATAAAACAAGAACTACAGCGCGTCGCATCCTTCAAACGCGATGCGCTTTAGGACTGCGTCACCGAAAGCGGCACGCCCGGAAGATATAGCGAAATAGGGCGGATTTCGTAGACGGCGGTCGGATTGACACGGCGAAAGTCGCGCGCAATCGCGATCGCGGCGTCGCGCGTGGCGCAGTCGACGACGTATAGTCCCAACAATTGCTCCTTGGTCTCGGCGAAGGGTCCGTCAATGACCATTCCGGCGCCCGGCCCGCGCAAGGTGCACGCGTCTTGGGTCGCCCCGAGCCGCGCCGCCGGGCCGAGGCTGCCATCCCGGTAAAGCCGTTCGTGGATATTGAGCAGGTCGGTCATCAGCGCCGCGTCCTCCTCCGGCGTCAGTGCCGTGATCACTTCTTCCACGTGATAAGCAAGGATGGCATAGAACATCTGACATCTCCTTTCGTCGGTCGCGTACCCGCCCTCACTTGCCCAGAAACGCCTTGATCCGTTCCAGCGCGCGCAGGATGTTCTCTTCGGAATTGGCGTAGGACAGCCTGATATAGCCTTCACCGAGAACGCCGAAATCAGGTCCGCCGATCAGCGCCACGCTGGCATCCTCAAGCAAAGCCGAGGCGAGTTTCTTGGCCTTCCAACCAGTTTTTGAGACATTAGGGAAGGCATAGAAAGCGCCTTTCGGCGTGATGCAGGAAACGCCTGGTAAGGCGTTCAAGCCTTCGACCACGACCTTCCTGCGGCGGTCGAAGGCGCGCATCATCTTGTCGACGTCGTCCTGCGGACCGTCGATGGCCGCGATGCCGGCATACTGGCTCGGCGCATTGACACAGGACCAGCAATTGACCGCCAGCTTGCGCACCTTGTCGTAGAGGTGGGCGCCCTTGTCGCCGTTCGGCCAGATCGACCAGCCCATGCGCCAGCCGGTCATCGCCCAGGTCTTCGACCAGCCGTTGAGCACGATCAGTCGGTCGCGGATTTCGGGGAAATTGAGCAGCGAGAAGTGCGTCTCGCCGTCATAGGTCATCACGTCGTAGATCTCGTCGGAGAGGATGGCGACGTCCGGGTGCGCTTCCAGCCCCTTGACCAGCTTCTCGATCTCGGCGCGCGGGGTGACCCCGCCGGTCGGGTTGGCCGGCGAGTTGAGGATGAGCAGCCTGGTCTTCGGCGTGATCAGCGCCAGCGTCTCCTGCGCCGAGAAGGCAAAGCCGTTCTCCTCGCGCATCGGCACCGGTATCGGAGCAGCACCGGTGAACTCGATCATCGAGCGATAGATGGGAAAGCCGGGATCGGGATAGAGGATCTCGGCGCCCGGTTCGCCGAACATCAGGATAGCGGCGAACATGGTCGGCTTGCCGCCGGGCAGGATCATCACCGCCTCGGGCGACACCTCGACGCCGGTTGTGGTCAGCGTGCGGCGCACCACCGCCTCGCGTGTCGCCAGCAGGCCGTTGGCCGGCGTATAGCCGTGGTGGCCGTCACGCAGCGCCTTGATCGCGGCCTCGACGATGTGCTGCGGCGTCTTGAAGTCGGGCTGGCCGATGCCGAGATTGACGATATCGCGGCCCTGATAGGCGAGCGCGGTGGCACGAGCCAGCACCGC
Source organism: Mesorhizobium sp. WSM4850 (assembly GCF_055811735.1). Taxonomy (NCBI): domain Bacteria; kingdom Pseudomonadati; phylum Pseudomonadota; class Alphaproteobacteria; order Hyphomicrobiales; family Phyllobacteriaceae; genus Mesorhizobium; species Mesorhizobium sp. WSM4850. Next base: position 80,433 of record NZ_JBVVPV010000005.1, read on the forward strand.
AAAGGCGTTTTCCTCGCCGAGACGATCGAAGGCCGAAATCGTGTGGAGCATTTTTCCCGTCCCTGTGGTTCTTTCACCGAGCGAGCGTTTTTGTGAGCGTCCTTTCGCAAAAGTCAAACGGATTGGAGCTTTGGGTGTCGGAAAATCTCAAGAATTGGCAACCGCGCCCGCGGCCAGAACGCAATGTGCTGGAAGGGCGCACTGTCAGGCTTGAGCCGCTGACCTCCGAAAAGCATGGCGACGGCCTGTTCGAGGCGTCGTCGGTGCCTGATGTCGACGGCCGCTTCGCTTGGCTGCCCGATTATCCGCCGCAGACCCGCGCTGCCTTCCAGCCGTGGCTGGACAAGGCCGAAGCCAGCGAGGACCCGCTGTTCTTCACCGTCATCGACAAGGCCAGCGGCAAGGTCGCCGGACGCCAGACGCTGATGCGCATCGACCCTGCCTATGGCGTGATCGAGATCGGCAACATCTATTGGGGTCCGCTGATCTCGCGCAAGCCGGCGGCGACGGAAGCGCAATTCCTGTTCATGAAATACATCTTCGACGAGCTTGGCTATCGCCGCTACGAATGGAAATGCAACAACCGCAACGAGCCGTCGAAGCGCGCGGCAGAGCGTTTCGGCTTCAAGTTCGAGGGCATTTTCCGCCAGCATCTTGTGGTCAAGGGCGAAAACCGCGATACCGCGTGGTACTCGATCATTGACAAGGAGTGGCCGGCACTGCGCAGAGCCTATGAGGCATGGCTCGATCCGGGCAATTTCGACGGCGACGGCCAGCAGAAGCGACGGCTCGAGGATTTCCGCGCTGAGTTCGGCGCCTGACCATGATCCAGGACCACGATCCCGAAAAGTGAAGGCCGAGTTTTCGGGCAAGATCGTGGTCAAATCAGAAGGACCATTATCCCGAAAAGTGGAAGCCGGTTCTCGGGCAAAGATCATGGTCAAACAAGAACACAGAGCCTCCCTCCCGATTCTGCTGGGATGGATCAGCTCTGACAGGAGTTCGCAGATGGCGCATGGTTCACAAGGGCATGGTCACAGCCACGGCGCCGGTCATGTGCACGGCTCGACCGACAAGAAACGCGTGCTGATCGCCGCCTGCCTGACCGCCGGCTTCATGATCGTAGAGGTGCTTGGCGGTCTCTTGACGGGATCGCTGGCGCTGCTGGCGGATGCCGGCCACATGCTTGCCGACAGTATCGCGCTCGGCCTTGCCTGGTATGCTTTTCATCTGGCCGGCCGGCCGGCCACCGTTCGCCTCACCTACGGTTTCGGCCGGGTCAAGACGCTGGTCGCCTATACCAACGGCATCGCCATCTTCGCCATTGCGCTGTGGATCATCTATGAGGCATGGGAACGCCTGCTGACACCTGCGCCCGTGCTCGGTGGGCCGATGCTGGTCGTTGCGATCGCCGGCCTGCTGGTCAATATCGGCTGCTTCCTCGTGCTGCATGGCGGCGACCGCGACAGCCTGAATATGCGCGGCGCCATCCTGCACGTGCTCGGCGATCTGCTTGGCTCGGCGGCGGCGATCATAGCTGCGCTGATCATCCTGGCGACCGGCTGGACGCCTATCGATCCGATCCTGTCCGTCCTTGTCTCGCTGCTGATCCTGTCCACCGCCTGGTCGCTTATGCGTGAAGCGGCCCATGTCCTGCTCGAAGGCGTGCCGGCGAGCCTCGATCGCGACCTGATCGCCAGGGACATAGAAGGGACGGTGAACGGCGTGCGCGAGGTGCATCACATGCATGTCTGGTCGCTTGACGGGTCAAGCAACATGGCGACCTTGCATGCTTGCCTCAACGATGGTGTCGATGCCCACAAAGCGGTCAGCGCCATCAAGAAGCGGCTTGCCGCGCATGGCATTGCCCACGCCACCGTAGAACCGGAATTCGGCCATTGCGCCGATGATAAGCACGATGGCGAGCACGGCCACGCGCATGATGCGGCTCCGCATCATCGCCACTATCACTGATCCCAGGAGTTCCATGGCATGGTAACGAAGTTGACGAATTCCCGCCGTGTCCGGGCCGCGTGATGGATCGCGACACGCGCAATGCGGCGATAGGCGCACTCTGGGTGCTGCTGCTGTTCGGCATCGCCGCCTACTATTTGCCAACCGTGATGCTGGCGGTCGGCCGCGTGTCGACCATTCTTGCCGCTATTATTGCCGCTGTCTTCATGGTGGCCATTTTCGTCGTGTTTTGGTTGCGTGGCCGCAGCCAGCGCAAAAAGGATCATTGATATGCGTGTTTTGATTACCGGCGCGGCAGGCATGGTCGGCCGCAAGCTCATCGCCCGGCTGGCGAAGGATGGAACGCTCAGCGGCCGGAAGGTCGCCGCGCTCGACCTTCACGACATCGTGCTGCCGCAGGCGCCGACACTGGATGGCGTCGACGTCACCATCCATACAGGCGATCTCGCCGCGGCGAGCGCGATGGAACGGCTGGTCGCGTCGCGCCCAGACGTGATCTTTCATCTCGCCGGCGTCGTGTCGGGCGAGGCGGAGGCCAATTTCGATCTCGGCTATCGCGTCAATCTCGACGGCACAAGGGCGCTGTTCGATGCCGTAAGACTGGCGGGGTTTGCGCCGCGCGTCGTCTTCACCTCGTCGATCGCTGTGTTCGGCGCACCGTTTCCGGACATCATCCCCGACGAATTCCACCCGACGCCGTTGACGTCCTACGGCACGCAGAAGCTGATGGGCGAAGCGCTGCTCGCCGATTATACGCGGCGCGGCTTCTTCGATGGCATCGGCATCAGGCTGCCGACCATCTGCGTCAGGCCGGGCAAGCCCAACAAGGCCGCGTCAGGCTTTTTCTCCGGCATCATCCGCGAGCCGTTGAGCGGCCAGCAAGCAACATTGCCGGTGCCGCGCTCTGTCGTGCACACCCACGCCAGCCCGCGCTCGGCGGTGAATTTTTTGATCCACGCAGCAGGGATCGACGGCAGCGCCGTAGGGCCGCGCCGCAATCTGACGATGCCCGGTGTCGCCGTCACGGTCGGCGAGCAGATCGAGGCCCTGGAACGCATGGCCGGCGCCAAGGCGATGAACCTGATCCGCGAGGAGCCCGACGATACGATCTGGGCGATCGTCAAGGGCTGGCCGACACGGTTCGAGGCGCGGCGGTCGAGGGAGCTTGGCTTTGCCGCCGAAACCAGCTTCGACGACATCATCCGCGCGCATATCGAGGACGAGTTGGGCGGGAAGATCTAACTTGCGTTGATATTCAGGTCACGGTGGGCTGCCGCCTTCCGGCACTACGCCAATTGTCGACCTCGGCGCTGCCCCGTTTTTTACCGGGGAGAGGGTAAGGGTGAGGGGCAGCGCCGACGCCCGGTAAGGGTGAAGGGACTGCTTCATCCGCCAGTCAGGCTCGCCGACAACAACAGCAACCCAAACAAAAAGACGAAGGCTGCGCCGCCGATCTCGACGATCGAGTGGATGCGGTTGCCCATGCGGCCGTCGCCAGCGAAATACACCGCCCAGTTCTTGGCCGTCACCGCCAGCGTCGCCAGGATCGAGACGGTGATCGCGGTGCCGAGTGCCATCGCCAGCACCGACAGAATGCCGCCGAACCACAGCCCGTTGAGCATGGCAAAGCTCAGCACGATCAGCGCGCCCGAGCAGGGGCGGATACCGACCGCAGCCACCGCCGACCAGGCGGTGCGCCAGTCGAAGCGGTCGCCGGAAAGCAGCGCCGGGTCGGGCGCGTGTGAATGTCCGCATGTCTCGCAGACTTCGCCCGCCGCATGGTGATGGTGCCCGCCATGGTGATGGTGCCCGCCATGGTCATGGTCGTGTGCGCCATGATCATGGCTATCGTGGCCGTTATGGCCATGTGCGTGAGGCGCATGCACTGAATGTGCATGTGCAGGATGGCCTGTTTGCGAATGGCCGGCATGGGCCGCCGAGAGGCTGTAGGCAGGGTTCGCGCCGAACAGGCGAAGGATGGCAGGGCCGGCCTTGCGCCACAAAAGCCAGGCGCCGAACAGGGTGATAAAGACAAAACTCGTGACTTCGAGGAACCATGCCGCGTCGGTCATCGATATGGTGGTGCCGCGCAGGACGAAGTAGGCGAGCATCATCACCAGGATCGCCGTCAGCGCCTGCAACAGGGCCGAGACGAAGGACAGCATGATGCCGCGTTTGAGCGCGACTTCGTTCGCGACCATGTAGGACGAGATCACCGCCTTGCCGTGACCGGGGCCGGCGGCATGGAAAATGCCGTAGGCGAAGGACAGGCCGATAAGCAGCCACAGCTTGCTGCCGTCCTCACGCATCGCCTTCATCGCACCGGCAAGCGCGCGGTAGAATTCCTGCTGACGCAAATTGATCCACATCAGGATCTGGGCGAACGGGCCGGTGGTGGGGGCCATCCCGTCATTGGTGCCGATGCCGAGCGAGCTCTGGGCGTGGGCTGAGCCGAGGACGTGCGTCATGACAAGGGCGGCGGCCAAGAGGCCGAAAGCCAAACGCAGGGACGGTTTCGTCACCGGATTATCCTTTTGGCTGACAGTTCAGTTCAAGCTTGGTCGCAAATATCTTGCTCATATCGGTGCCTGTCGGATCATTGAAGAAGGCATCCGTCAGGTTCTTCTGGTTCGCGGCGATCGCCTCGTCGGGGTTCGGACGAACGACCTTGCTCGTGCATGTCGACGGCAAGTCGGCGACCTGCATATTGGCATCCTCGGTGAAGTCGATCGCCGTGTAGAAGGTCGGGTCATAGACGCCGATATCGATCTTGCCGGCCAGCCTGGTCGGCGCCTTGGGTTCGGATTCGAACAGGATAATGAGCTGGTCGTTGTCGAAATTCGCCATCAGCTGCGGCGGCGGGCTCATCGCCTCATCCTTGCCGTCGACGGTGACGAGCTGGAAGTAGTTGAACTCCGCCAGCGAAGCATGGACGGTGTCGGCGACTTCCTTCAGCTCCTTGTCGTCGAGCTTCAGGTCGGAATTCTTGTCGAACTCCATCATCACCGTGCTCGAAAACAAATCGTCGAAGCGCCAGACATGGCGCAAGGCCTTCACACTTTGGTGATCCGGGCTGAGGATCACTTCGAGGCGAGCCTCGGCGAAGACGTGGGGATGCACGTCGGCTGGCCCGACCGTGGCAAATGTCGCCGCCATGGCCGAAGCCATCATGATTGCTTGCCGCTTCAGGTTCATTCTGGGTGGTGATTCCATCGACTTCGGTGACTGTCGAGAGTTACCAGAAAGCGGGCGAAAATGGGACCCCGGGCGGCTAAAAGCTCATGCATTGTCAATCGACTTGAACCACTGCACCAGGAAATCGACAAAGACGCGAACTTTCGCAGGCAAATAGCGCCGGTGCGGATAGACGGCGAAAATGCCGCCACCCGGCAGGATGCGGTCATCCAACGCGGTCACCAGCCGGCCACTTTCGATATCGGGCGCGGCGATGAAATCCGGCAGGACGGAAAATCCCAATCCCGCCACGGCGGCCGCCCTTGCCGCCATCGGACTGTTGACCTCGATCGGACCGGAGACCGAAACGGTCACCGTGTCGCCGCTGTCGCCCTTGAACGGCCAGTTGGTCAGCCAGCGGCCATTGGTGTCGATGATGCAGGGCATGCGGCCAAGGTCCTGCGGCCGCGCCGGCATGCCGTGCCTGGCGATCAGCTCGGGAGATGCGCACAGCCGCACCGAGAACGGCGCCAGGCGCCTGGCAATCAGCGAGGAGCTTTCCAGCCGCGAAATGCGCACGGCGAGATCGAAACCTTCCTCGACCAGATCGACGAAGCGGTCATCGAGATGAATGTCGAGCACGATGTCGGGATGCTGCTTGGCGAAGTCGATCAGCGATAGGCCGATCGGCGCATCGGCGAAGGTGCGCGGCGCCGACAGCTTGATCCTGCCGCGCACGTCGCCGGAGGATTCGCGCACCGCATCGGCCAGGCTGTCGACCTCGCGGACGATTTCCGAGGCGCGGCGGTAATAGGTGTGGCCGGCCTCGGTCAGCGAGAACTGCCTGGTGGTGCGGTTGAGCAGCAGCGCGCCGAGCTCGTCCTCCAACTCGCGCACATATTTCGACAGCAGCGCCTTGGAGCGGCCGATCTTGCGAGCCGCTGCCGAAAATCCTTCGGCCTCGACAACGTCGATGAAGGCGCGCATGCGGGTCAGCGTATCCATGTCATGCGCTCCTCTGGTGGGCTGAAAGGATGCGCGCGGCAAGCGCCATCAGCTGCCGGTCGCTGTTTTTCGGTCCGAGCAGCGAGAGGCCGAACGGGGCGCCGTCAACCAAGCCCAGCGGCAGGGTGATCTGCGGAAAGCCGGACAGACCGGAGAGACACAACAGTCTCAGCGCGCGTTCGCGATAGGTCTGCAAATCGTCGAATGAGGCGGCCTTGAGCGGGGCGGCACCTGGAGCGGTCGGCAGCACAAGAACGCCGTCCTCGCCAAGCAGGTCGGCAAGCTCAAGACGAAACGAAACGCGACGTTCCGTTTCGATTTGCGCGGTTGCCGCGTCGATGGCTGCGCCATGCTCGAAGCGCTCCTTAACGCCGGGGCCGAGCATCCGATCGCCGCCGGCGATCCAGGCACCATGATTTTGCCACGCCTCGTACCCCTGCAGTTTGCGGAAGCACCAATAGAGATCGTCGGTGGAATGCGACAGTGGGGCAACGGTACGCGGTGCGCCCAGCACCGATGCGACAGCGCGGACCATGGCGCGATACTCGTTAGCTTCCCGCGGGCCGAGCACGAGCCCGTCCAGCGCATCCAGCGCGAGGGGGCGCTGCAATTCGTGGTTGTGCAGATCGTCGCCGAGCAGCACCGCGCCGACCTTGTCATAGGTGGCCGTGTCCCTGGCGAACCAGCCGAACGTATCAAGTGAAGGGGCCAGCGGCATGGCGCCTTCGAGCGAGATGCGGCCATGCGTGGTCCTCAGACCGATCAGCCCACAAAAGCTTGCCGGGGCGCGAATCGAGCCGCCGGTATCGGATCCGGCGGCGATATCGGCCAGCCCGCCGGCGACCGCGGCGGCGGAACCGGAGGACGAGCCGCCGGTGACGCGATCAGGTGCTGCCGGATTGACCGGCGACGGGAAATGCGCGTTCAGCCCCATCAGCGAGAAGGCCAGTTCGTCGGTCTGCGTCTTGCCGACGAAGCGCGCGCCCGAATCAAGCAGCGCCTGGACGGCCGGCGCCGTCGCCGAGGCGGGTGAAACCTGCTGGTATTTCTGCGGATTGCCGCAGCCGGTGCGGTAGCCGGCGACGTCGTAAATATCCTTGACGGCCAGTCGCAGGCCGGCAAGCGGGCCGGATTGCGCATTGGATACAGGTATACCATCGAGGTCGAGAAAAGCGTTCAGAGGGCCGCGAGTGCCTGCCATGCGTTCGATATCCGGATACAGTTGTTGCAACATTGTTCGACGCCAGGAATTTTACAACCTGGCGTACGATTTTTATTGATTGTGAAATCCATCGACCTTATATCGCGCTTGCCCAAAGTCGCACGTGCCTGTGGGTGTCCGCCGATCCTCAAAATGGTGAGGGATATCGGTAAGGTAACTGGAGCTAACCCCTCCAGTCGGTTTAGCGGCCAACCGCCAGACCGAGGACACCTTGAAGCAACGACGGTGCGGGCCTTTCTGGTGTTCTGCCGGTCGTCCAAAGACCGGGGTTACTGAAGAGGCACACCTTCATTGCCGGCAGTGCGGAACGGGTTCTCCCAATCCAAGCCAAGGCAGACAAAGCGAACCGAGGCCGGGCAAGGCCAAGGTTCACCGCCGCGAGACGGCGCTTCATGGTTCCGGGGTCTCCACCGGCTGGTTCCATGGATCGACGTCCCGCCTTTGTCCACCGCGTGTTCGTGAGGTCGATGACCCGCGTCCCGCAGCCTTTGTGCGCGCCGAAAGGCGCTATGGAGAGACCCCGATGGCTACCCAGCGCATCCTTGACTTCCTCGCCACCCGACGTCCGAACGGCCCTTGCCTCGTCGTCGATCTCGATGTCGTGCGCGACAATTTCCGCGCCTTCGAGAAGGCGCTTCCCGATTCGAAAATCTACTATGCGGTGAAAGCAAATCCGGCGCCGGAAATCCTGCGCCTGCTTGCTGCGATGGGCTCGTCCTTCGACACCGCTTCCGTTGCCGAAGTCGAGATGGCGATGGACGCCGGCGCGCCGGCGGACCGCATCTCCTTCGGCAACACCATCAAGAAGGAGCGCGACATCCAGCGCGCCTATCAGCTCGGCATCCGGCTGTTCGCGGTGGACTGCGTCGAGGAGGTCGAGAAGATCGCCCGCGTTGCACCCGGCGCCCGTGTGTTCTGCCGCGTGCTGACCGATGGCGAAGGCGCCGAATGGCCGCTGTCGCGCAAGTTCGGCTGCGTGCCGGCGATGGCCGTCGACGTGCTGCGCCATGCGAAGGCGCTAGGGCTCGACGCCTATGGCGTGTCGTTCCATGTCGGCTCGCAGCAGACCGACCTGACCGCCTGGGACCGCGCGCTCGGCGACGCCAAAAAGGTGTTCGCTACGCTCGCTGACGAAGGCATTGTGCTCAAGATGGTCAATATGGGCGGCGGTTTCCCGACCCGTTACCTCAGGGACGTGCCGGTGGCACAGGCCTATGGCCAGGCGATCTTCTCGGCGCTGCGCAAGCATTTCGGCAACGCGATTCCCGAGACCATCATCGAACCGGGCCGCGGCATGGTCGGCAATGCCGGCGTCATCAAGTCGGAAGTCGTGCTGATCTCGAAGAAGGCCGACAACGACAATGTGCGTTGGGTCTTCCTCGACATCGGCAAGTTCGGCGGGCTCGCCGAGACGATGGACGAGGCGATCCGCTACCCGATCGTCACCGCGCATGACGGCACCGAGACCGCGCCGTGCGTGCTCGCCGGCCCGACCTGCGATTCGGCCGACGTGATGTACGAGAAGACGCCGTATCCGCTGCCCCTGTCGCTGACCATCGGCGACGAGGTGCTGATCGAGGGCACCGGCGCCTACACGACGACCTACGCCTCGGTCGCCTTCAACGGCTTCGAGCCTCTCCGATCCTACGTGATCTGACGGCTCGCAAGAGCCGGTCAGATCATCCCGAGGTGGGCGCCTGTCGCCCGCCCGGGCTCGCCTGTGGAACAATCCGCTCGTGAAGGATCGCGGAAATGGAAATTGTGGATTTCATCGTTGATGGCGCTGTGAGCCGGCAAATCTCCCCCCTTGAGGGGGAGATGGCCGGCAGGCCAGAGGGGGTCGGCTCAGCTGTCGCGACCTCTCTTGGACTGTGTGGCGCCGGCGCTTCACGCGCGGCGCCCCCCTCTGTCGGCTTCGGCGACATCTCCCCCTCTAGGAGGGAGATTGCTGGCGCTTTCGTCATCACCGCCGAAACCGCTGCCGACGTCCCGGCACGCGAGGTCTTGCTCGATCGCGCCATGGGGCCGAAGCGCCGGAGAAAATCGTCGGAAAAGCTGCGGCGCGGCCGCCGGCCTTCGGAAGGCCTGGCCTTTGTCGCACGCGACGCGTCGGGCGCTGTCACCGGCACCGTGCGGCTCTGGGATGTCGTGCTGGGCGAGGGCGGTAGGTCCGCCCTTCTGCTTGGCCCGCTCGCCGTCGATCCCACAATCAAGAATGCCGGCATCGGCTCGGCGCTGATGCGCCATGCAATCGCTGAAGCCGCGCGCCTCGGCCATGCGGCGATCCTGCTGGTCGGCGATGCGCCCTATTACGAGCGCTTCGGGTTCTCGGCCGATAAAACCGGCTCGCTGGCCATGCCGGGACCTTATGAGCGGCACCGCCTGCTGGCGCGGGAGCTGGTGGAAGGCGTGCTCGCCGGCGCGCAGGGCACGCTGAAGGCGGCCGGGCGCAAGCTGAAGGCACAGCGGGGCTGTCGCTCGCTGCCTGACGGATCGGAAACAAGCCGCTGCCATCGGGCGGCGGCTTGTTTCCATCCAGGATTGGAATGGGTCAGCCGATCAACTGGCTCAGCGCCATGGCGACGCTCATGTCGCCTTCGACCTTTATCTTGCCGGACATGAACGCCATGGTCGGGTTGAGATCGCCTGATATCAGCGATTCCAGATCGTCGAGCGAAAGCTTTATCGTGCAGTCGGCCGGCGCGTCGGTGGTCGAGACTTGAGCGCCGTCGATGACGATGACGCCGTCGCCTCCAGTGTCGAATTTCACGGAACGATCGAACCCGGCACTCGCCACGCGCGCGCTGATCTTGTCGGCAATTTCCTGAACGCCCATGGCCGTTCTCCTCGTCTCGTTGCGTTTGTCGCACCCCATTGCACTTCGGTCTGGGGCACTTCGGTCTGGGGCACTTTGATCCGGCCCGAAGTCGCCGTCTTGCGCATTTCGCGATCAAGGTCGCCGGCGCATATAGCTTCGGGTTGACGTTTACGTCAACGCGGTTCCCGATATGATGATGGGTTTTATCGCCGCAGTGAAGCTGCGCTGTCCACACTGGCAGTTACAAGGTCTGCATCATTCAAACAGACGAGGACAGTGGCCAGGCCTGTCCCTAGCGTGGGCTCGCCTCATGCGCCACCGCGCGATCAGGGGGAAGGGGATGAACCCGTATCCGGGAGGCGAGGATCAAGACCCCAGATGGCGTTACAGTAGGGGATGTTCAGTCATGAAAATCAGAAGTCTGATCAAGCGTGCCGAGACGGTGGACAGGGCATTCAAGGAACTCGAAGCCGATTTGGCGGATGCGTTCGATGAGTGTCTCAACCTGGACGACCAATCGCCGTTGGACAACGTTCCGGATGAGAACCTCGCGGCAAGGAATGACAACTCTCAGCCCGAGGACGATGCCGACGCTCCCGAGATCGCACGGCGGCTGACCTCCCACACACAAACCCGCCTGGCTGCGCTAGATGCCGTTGAGGGGCTGTTTGACGATGCGCGCGAGTATCTGGAGGAGATCAACACGAAACTGTCGGAGATCACGACCTCGCATCACCTGACAGGCGAATTCCTGAAGCTGCTTCACGGGGACATTCTTCGCGCCAACGAACTGGAACTGGCAAATGGCAGCCTGACCACGCAGCAAAGAGTGCTATCGGAGCAGTTCCACGATGCGACCAGAAAGCAGCGCGAGCGTGAAAGCGTCGTCGAGGCCCTGCAGCAGCGCGAGATAAGCCTGGCAGAGGACAAGGAGGCACTTCGCAGTGCGCTGGCTGCAGCAAAGCTGGAACTCGTCGTGGCAGGCAATGCGAGCGCAGAACGCGAAGCGGAGTTCGGCGACCTCGTCAAAACGCTTTCGGCCAGAACGGCCGAGGCCAACCGATGCGCGCGCGAGAACGAGATATTGCGGGAAAAGCATGTCAGCCTGTCGATCGACTTCGACAAGGCGCTGAAGCGGGAAGCTGAGGCGCGGCACCGGCTGGACGAGCTCTCGACGATTCATGCCAGTGACGCGGCGCGACTTTCGGAACTGCTGTCTGCGCTCGGCAAGAGCGAACAAGAGGAGATGCGGCTGCAGAAATCGCTCGATATCGCGCAAGCGAAGCTGTCGGAAATGACGGAAGCGGCCCGTATCATGGAAGGTGACAGGGAAGCCGAGCGTGCGCGTAGTTTCGCTGAGATCGGCGGCCTGCGTTCTGAAATTCGCAACCTCCAATCACGATTTGAAGTCGCCTCGAACGAGAACAATCAAGCCGCGAGCGAGATCGCCAATCTCAAGGCTCAATGGAGCGACGCTGTCGCCGAAAAGCAAATTGCGGAGGAAAGGTTGTCGGTTCTCAGAAAGGAGAACGAAAACGACAAGATGCACCTCTCGACCGTGAGCGCGAATTTTTCGCAGCTTTCCCTGCAGCAGGCATCCGAACAGATACAGCTCGATGTCCAGAGGCAGGAATGCGAGGACCTGCGAGCCGAAGTCGCGGTGCTCGACGCCCGGGTCAAGGAATTATTGCCCTATGAGCGTCTCCACAAGGTCACAAACGCCAAACCGCATGAGAACGGCGTGGTCGAGATCACCGGTGTCGTGGCGGAGAAGTCCCGCGCCACAAGCAGGCGGCGCGTCCGTACGAGCCTGCGCGCCGCATCCTGACGCACGGGTGTCACTTGGCTTTACGGGAACAGACTGAAGGTCCGTTGTCGAAGCAACGCAGATTCGGCGAATTAGCTTGCGTGCGCTTCCGTCCTCAGGGCTTCCCCGATCTAGTGTACGGTGTTGCCCGTCAGGTTAGCGCATGGATCGAAGCGTCATTTGCCCACCAACTGGCCACACCGGCACGGCCGGATTAGGCCTCGAGGAAGTCCAGGGCCTTTTCCACGAAGGCGCCGTGATACTGGAAAATGGCCGTATGCCCGCCGTCCTCGTACAGGACCAGCTCGGCATTGGGGAAGCGTCGTGCCAGGTCGACGGAATTGCTGGTGGGCACCATTCTGTCGTGATCGCCATTCACCACGAGCACCGGGTGCCGGACACGCGATAGGTCGGCAGGGCGCTCAAGGCCAAAGGCACGGACTGCCTTGAGCTGCTGGCTGAAAGCGCCGAGGGCGATGGGCTTGTCGCGGTCATTGATCCGTTCCTTCAAGCGCTGCAGAAACTCGCGCGCCGCCTTCTTGCCGTTGGGGCTTTGGGTGAAGAAGAGGTAGTTCTTTGGGTCCCTGATGGTCAGCGCGGCGCGGATCATGTCGAAGATGGTGACTGATGTCACCCTGTCGATGCCGGTACCACCGGCTGGGCCGGTTCCCGCGAGGATGATCTTGCGAACCAGATCAGGCTCGAGCTGAACAATCGCCTGGGCGATGAAGCCGCCAAGAGAGAGGCCGAGCAGGTCGACCTGCTCGAAGCCGAGCGCCCGGACGAAGGCGATCGCGTCGCGGGCCATCGCCTCCACCGTGTTGGGAGTGGACCCGCCTGATGCGCCAACACCACGGTTATCGAAGGTGATAACGCGCCGTTTTGCGGCAATGCCATCGACGACCCGAGGATCCCAATTGTCGAGAACTGCACTCAGATGGGTAAGGAAGATTACCGGTACCCCTGACTTGGGGCCGAGCTCGCGGTAGGCGAATTTCGTGCCGCCGACGTCGACCGTTTTTGTCGGCACGTCCTCGTGCTTGATGATCGCGGCAGGTCGCGACAGCTGATGCACGTTCATGATGGTTTCCTTTCTTCCGGCTTGTCGTTGTCGCGGGGCTGGAGCAGCGCCTTCGCCGCTGCCGCGCCAGCCGCAAGGATGCGATCGGACAGTTCGGTCCCGTTCACCGCGCGCGATAGCTCAAGCGTGCCGATCAGGGTCGCGAAGACGCCGAACGCGACATCTTCGGGGTCGCGGGCGTCGGGTGTCAGTTCGGCCGCCACCGGGCGTACGAGCTTGAGCAGGTGCTCGGCGTAAACCTGGCGCGTCTCGACCGGCTCACGCGCAATTTCGGGCAACAGCGCGGCTGAAGCGCAACCGTGGCCTGGATTGTCTCGGTGTTCCGCCGACAGATACGCGTCGATTGCCATTGGCAGGCCACCGGCAGCCACCGCCTCCTGAATCTGGGTCGCCTGAACCTCCAGGGCCGCCGCCACGCTCTCACGCACGAGCGCCGCCTTGGATGGAAAATGCGGATAGAACGCGCCGTTGGTCAGTCCCGCCTCGCCCATGATGCCGGCGATACCTGATGCAGCGATGCCGTCGGAGCGAAACCGTTCGGTCGCCACATCCATGATCCGCTGCCGCGATGCGTCCTTCCTGCCCTTCTCGTAGCGCATGTTGCTTTCTCCTTCGATCAGCTATTGCATTATGAGCATAATATCAGTAAATGGGCGTAATGCAATAGGGGCGCGTCACTCCGGGTCCCTCAATTTGGGAAAGCTGCCATGAAGGCCTTCATCATCGATCGATACGCAAAGAACGCTCCCCTGCGGCTCGGAGACGTTCCGGAGCCGGAAGTCGGGGAGAAGGACGTGCTGGTGCAGATCCATGCCGCCAGTCTCAATCAGCTGGACTCCAAGATCAGGGACGGAGAATTCAAACTAATCCTGCCCTATCGCCGGCCTTTCGTTGCAGGCCATGACGTGGCCGGAACGGTCATTCGCGTCGGCTCGAAGGTCCGACAGTTCAAACCGGGCGACGAGGTCTATGCGCGACCGCGCGACGGTCGGATCGGGGCTTTCGCCGAGTACATCGCGATTGATGATGCGGACGTGGCGCTGAAGCCAAAAAACCTCAGCATGGAAGAGGCCGCGTCGATTCCCCTGGTGGGGCTGACTGCCTGGCAGGCGCTGGTCGAAAGAGCGAGCCTGAAGAAAGGACAGAAGGTTTTCATTCAGGCCGGCTCCGGCGGAGTGGGGACATTCGCCATTCAATTGGCAAAGCACCTCGGCGCGACGGTCGCCACGACAACAAGCTCCTCGAACACGGATATGGTCAGGAAGCTGGGCGCCGATGTCATTGTCGACTACAAGAAGGATGACTTCGAGAAAGTCCTTTCGGGCTACGATGTCGTCCTGAATAGCCAGGACAACAAGACCCTCGAAAAGTCCCTGCGTGTGTTGAAGCCAGGTGGCGTCGCCGTTTCGATCTCCGGTCCGCCCGATCCCGGGTTTGCCAGGGAGAAAGGGCTGAACTGGGTGCTGAACCTGGTCATGCGCGTTTTGAGCGCAGGCATCAGGCGACGGGCGAAACGCGCAGATGTCCGATATTCGTTCCTGTTCATGGCGGCCAATGGCGGGCAGTTGACAAAAATCACGTCGCTCATCGAAACGGGCGTCATCCGCCCGGTCGTAGATCGTGTCTTTCCGCTTGAGCAGACAAACGAGGCATTGGCATACATTGAACAGGGCCGGGCCAAGGGCAAGGTTGTCATCAAGGTGAAATGAAATAGCATTTGCAATGCTTCAGGCGACAACGTCCGCTTCTGGGCGCAATGCGGGCCCAGCGAATGAGCTTGCGCGTGCTTCTTCCACAGCGCTACGTCAACCTAATGCTCGATCGGTCCTTTCGGCATGACGATTGTCGTGCCGGCGGTTGTCGGACGCTCGATCATGCGGCGGACGCGCGGCGGCTCGTCGCCGCTGTGCAGCGCCCGCACGCGCTCGCCGACAACGGCGTCGGCATGGGTGGCCCGCTTGTTGTGGCGGATGTATTCGAGCCATGTCGGCGTGTGATAGTGCTCGATCCATATTGCGGGATTTTCGAGATCGCGCGCCAGCGTCCAGTTGCGGGCGCCGTCACGGCGGCGGATGCGGCCGCGTTCGGCCATGGTGGCCAGGAATTCCGGCACGTCCTCCTCGCGGATGATGTACTCGATCATGATGGCGATCGGCCCGCTGCGCAGTTTCAGGTCGAGTGCAAGATGCGGCTCCTTGAAACGGTTCAGCGGATCGAGGTTGAGCACCGCCTGCTGCGGCAAAGGCAGCAACAGGCCGATCGCGCCGCCCGCCAGCATCGCGACGGCGGCCGCGATCAGCGCGAACTCGGCGCCATGCGAATCAGCGACGACGCCCCAAATCCAGCTGCCGAGGGCGATGCCGCCGAAAGTCGCCGTCTGATAGACCGAGAGCACCCGGCCGACCACCCAGCGCGGCGTCGACATCTGCACCGTGACGTTGAAATGCGCCAGCGCGGCCACCCAGCAGGCGCCGCCGATGAGCAGCCCGAGCGACGTTTGCCAGGCCTGATCGCTGACGGCGGCATTGAAGGCGCAGAGCGCGAAGCCGGCGAATGCCATGCGAACCATCGTCTCGCTTGACAGAATCTGCCTCAGCCTGACGCTGATCAGCGCGCCGCCGACGGCGCCGATGCCGAAAGCACCGAGCATGATGCCGTAGGTCAAGGCATCGCCCTTGACGACATTGCGCGCCACCAGCGGCAGCAGCGCCAGGACCGCGCCGGCGCTGAAGCCGAAAGCCGCACCCCTTACCAGCACCTTGCCGATATTGGGCGACATGGCGACGTAGCGCAGGCCAGCACCCATCGCCGCGCCCAGCGTCTCGCGCGGCAGTGTCGAGGCCGGCAATTCCGGCTTCCAGCGGGCCAGCACGATGATCAGCCCGACATAGCTCAATGCGTTAGCGGCAAAGGCCGCTGCGGCACCTGCGGCGGCAACGATGATGCCGCCGATCGCCGGGCCGACGCTGCGCGTCAGGTTGAAGCCCAACGAATTGAGCGCGACGGCAGCCGGCAGCTTGGCGCGCGGCACCATGTCGCCGACAGAAGCTTGCCATGACGGGTTGTAAAGCGCCGTGCCGCTGTTGATCAGGAAGGCGAAGGCGAGCAGCGTCCACGGCGTCATCAAGCCAAGATAGGTGAACACGGTCAGCAGAACCGAGACGACCAGCATGAAGATCTGGGCAATCAGCATGACCTTGCGCCGGTTGAAGCTGTCGGCGATGGCCCCGGCAACGAGCGCAAACAGCATGATCGGCAAGGTGGTCGAAGCCTGGACCAGCGCAACCTGATAGGACGAGGTGGCGATCGTGGTCATCATCCAGGCGGCGCCGACGCCCTGGATCAAGCCACCGAAATTCGAAACCAGACTGGCGGACCATACGGCGCGGAAAATGCCGTGTCGGAACGGCGCCAGCGCCGAGACGCGTTCGCTGTCCGGCTCGTCGTCGATCATCGATGCTTCCCCGACTTCAAATGCTGCGTTCTTCCAGAATCGGTGCCCTCATGCCGTCCCCTAGAAGTAGAGCATGACCTCGCAAAGGGCGAACGCCTTTTCAAATAAGATCATGGTCCAACAACAAGATAGCGGTGGCGGGAGCAGGTCCGCGGCCATTCTTGCAGGCCGCGTGAAGCGCTTCGGTGAGGTGTCCGACCTTCCGTCCGGGAAGCGGACTGGCGGCTTCAGGATTTTGTCTTCGACTGCAGGCATCGGCCTGTGCGAGCATCGCTGGGAACGACTTTCTCCAGCAAGCCAGCAACAGAATCCGCCTGCTCCAACAACTCGGCGCGTTGCGCAAAAAATACTTAGCAACTTGACGAAGTTTTCGCTTGCGCCACCGGCAAATTGGGCGATAGTTAGCGATATGGCTAAGCATGATCCTGATCTCTCGCTGCTCTTCCACGCGCTCGCTGATCCGACCCGCCGGTCGATCCTGACCCGGCTCGCCGAAACACCTGCGCGGGTAACGGATCTGGCTGGGCCCACGGGACTGCGGCTGCCCACGGTGATGCGGCACCTTTCCGTGCTGGAGGAGGCAGGGTTGATCACCACGTCCAAGGACGGGCGGATACGCACCTGCGCCATCGTACCCGAGGCTCTGGATCCAGCGCGAACATGGCTCGATGAACAGCGGGCCATCTGGGAAGCTCGGCTCGACCGGTTGGACGCATTTGTGATGAATGTGATGAAGAAGGAGCGCGCAGAATGACACAGAACCTCGCTACAAACAGTGCGACCCGTGCGGTGCCCGATGATAGGAAGGGCCGTTTTGCGACGCTGACCTTCGAACGGGACGTGGCCGCGCCATTGGCCGTGCTGTGGGAGGCTTGGACGGCCCCAGCCGCGCGGGCGATCTGGGCTGCGCCATCGCCCTCGGTCACCGTGGAGTTTTTGGAGGCCGACACCAGGGTGGGTGGACGCGAGGTCTCGCTCTGCAAGGCAGAGGGCCGTCCGGACATCCACTGCGAGTGCGGCTGGCTGGCGTTGCAGCCGGCGGTGTGCAGCGTGAACTACGAGGTGGTCTCGTGCGAAGGCGTGACGCAATCAGCAGCGCTGGTGACGGCAGATCTCTCAGGCACGCACGAGCGCAGCCGGCTGGTCGTGACGGTGCAACTTTGCTCACTGGCGCAGGACATGGAAGCAGGCTACCGGGCGGGCTTCGGTGCCGGCCTGGACAACCTCGCGGGCGCGGCCGAACGAACCATGGTGCTGCAGCGCGTGATTCAGGCGCCGCGGTCCATCGTCTGGGGCGCGTGGATGAACCGTGAAACGCTGCCGCAATGGTGGGGGCCGGAAGGCTTCTCCTGTCGAACGAAGAGGATCGACTTGCGAGCGGGCGGCGAGTGGGTATTCGACATGATCGCGTCTGACGGCACGGTTTTCCCGAACCACCATCTCTATAACGAGGTCCGGCCCGAGGAGAGGATCGGCTATACGCTGCATTGGGGCGAGAACGGGCCGAAACATGCCGACGCCTGGGCCTCGTTCGAGGATCAGGACGGGGCAACGAAGGTAACGCTGGGCATGGTATTCAGCACGGCTGCCGAGTTCCAGGAGGCGAAGGGCTTCGGTGCCGTGGAACTGGGACTGCAAACTCTCGGCAAACTGGAACGCTTCGTCGCATCCCGCTGAAATGCTGCGACTTCCCGTCGGCCCGAATCAGGGCTTGTCGACGAGGTCTCCATGTCGCGCCAGACCTCATCGGCGACGGCATCCGCCGCTTCAGCCAGAACGGCATGGAGCCGGTCAGGCTGGAGAAGACCGAGGGCTCGGGAAGCGGGGCAGATCACCAACATGCGCTTCCGCTTCACGGGATAGGCCGAGAATTCACAAAGGGATACACGAAGAGGAGGGTTCTATGAGAAAGCTGATCATATGGGACATGGTGAGTGTCGACGGCTTCTTCGAAGGTCCGGACAGGGACATCAGCTGGTTCGTCTTTGAAGAAGAACTCGAGAACTACATTCGTGAGACCCAGGAAAAGGCCGACACGCTGATCTTCGGCCGCGTGACCTACGAGCTCATGGCAGCCTATTGGCCGTCCGAGCAAGGCTGGATCGCGGATTTCATGAACAAGATCGAGAAGGTGGTCTTCTCGCGCACGCTGAAAAGCGCCGACTGGAACAACACGAAGCTCTTCAACAGCAATGTCGCGGAAGAAGTCTCCAAGCTGAAGACCAGGGACGGCGGAGACATCTTCGTGTTCGGCAGCGCCGACCTCACGGCGACCCTGATGGAGCACGGCCTGATCGACGAGTATCACCTCGGGATCAACCCCGTTATTCTGGGGAGAGGCACGCCGCTCTTCAAGGGCGGCGCGAACCGGATACGCCTGAAGCATCTCGAGACGAGGACGCTCAAGTCAGGTGTTGTCATCCTCCATTACGCGCCGGAGAGCAGACAATGACGATCGATCCGCTGTTTCCCGTCAACCAGGCTTGTCGAATTGGGAGGGCCCGGGGAAGTGGCGCGCTCCAGACGATCGGCGGCCAAGTGGCGTAGCTGCCATCACCGCTGCGCTCTCTCGGGTCTAACGCCTGGGCAGCCCTTTGGGCGCATGCATTACCGATCCTCGAATCCGGTCAGCACGCCGACGGCGTTGATGCCGATTTCCTCGACGGCGTAGCCGCCTTCCATGACGAACAGCGTCGGCAGGCCAAGCTGGGCGATGCGGCGGCCAATCTTGGGATAGTCGGCGCTTTTCAGCTTGAACCTGCTGATCGGGTCCTTCTCGAACGTGTCGACGCCGAGCGAGACGACTACGACCTCGGGAGCGTAAGCCGCAAGTTTTGCGCAGGCGTCCTCCAGCGAAGCATTCCAGGCATCCCATGCGGTGCCGAACGGCATGGGGTAGTTGACATTGAAGCCTTCGCCGGGCCCGGCGCCGCGCTCGTCGGCATGGCCGAGGAAAAACGGATATTCGGTCATCGGGTCGCCATGCAGGTTCAGCACCTGCACGTCGCTGCGGCTGTAGAAGATCTCCTGCGTGCCGTTGCCGTGATGGTAATCGACATCGAGGATCGAGACGCGCCTGGCGCCCTGGTCGCGGAACCATTGCGCGGCAACCGCGGCGTTGTTGATGTAGCAATAGCCGCCCATGAACGCAGCACCGGCATGATGGCCAGGCGGGCGGCAGAGCGCGAAGGCTGATATCTCGCCGCCCTTGACTAGAGCGGCTGCGGTCAGCGCCACGTCGTAGGACGACTTGATCGCCTCCCAGGTGCCTTTGACGAAGCTGGCGCCGCCGTCGAAGGAGTAAAAGCCAAGCAGCGCATCGATGGTTTGGGGGCGCACATCGCCGCGCAGGCCGCGCGTCGGCCAGGTGAAGGGGAGGGCCGAGCCGGTCCGGCCCGACGCTTCCCAGAGCGGCCATACGGTCGGCAGGAAATCGATGTAGTCGCTGGTATGCACCTGCTTGGCGGCAGCGAGGTCGTGGGTCTCGGATGGCAGGATCGGGCCGAGATTTTCGCTCTCAACCCTCGCCTTGATGAACTCGGCGCGCGAGGGCTTCTCGAAGGCCGGTACGATGGCGCCCGAAATGAGCTCGAAATTGCCGGCATGACCGGCGTGAAGAGGGGAAAAAACAGTCTTCATTTTGGCGGCCGGCTCGCTCTTCGGGTTGCGTATCCGTCATTGACGAATTGCTTTGTGGCAGAGAGTTTCAGCCCCGCCAAGAGGCTTTCCCGGATCGTTGTTGCGAGCGGCAGCGGCGGCTTGCCAGACGCCAATACTCTGCTAGCCTTAGCTCAAACGGGAGAAAATTATGCCGCCATCGGCCGATCTGATCGTCGAGAACGCCAGCATATTGACGATGGATCCCGATACTCCCCGCGCCGAAGCCATAGCGATCAAGGGCGGCGAAATCATTGCGATCGCAGATCGCGCGACCGTGCTGGAGCACAAGGGATCCGGCACGCGCGTCATAGACGCCGAGCGCGGCTCCGTCGTTCCCGGCTTCATCGAAGCGCATATGCATCTTTTCGGCGGCGCGGCCGAACTCGATCATCTCCAACTGATGGGCGTCCACGGTTTCGATGCGCTTTGCGATGCTGTGCGCAACTATGCCGCAAAGCGGCCGGATCTATCCGTCCTGCAGGCGCAAGGCGCCGACTATACCATCCTGTCGGCGACGGAACGGGTCAGCCGCCATCACCTCGACCGCATCCTTCCGGATAGGCCCTTCGTCATGGCGGCGCCCGACCACCACACAATGTGGGCGAACACCAAGGCACTGGAATTGGCCGGCCTGCTTGGAGGCAAGCGGCTTGGTCCCGGCAACGAGATCGTCATGGGCGACGACGGGTTGGCCGGTGGCGAATTGCGCGAGGGCGAGGCCTTTGGGCCGCTGATCGCGCTGGCCGGCGAGGAGCGTGTGCGGCTCGGCCTGGCCACCGGCGGCGAGCCGGACCCGAAGCCG
This sequence comes from Mesorhizobium sp. WSM4850, assembly GCF_055811735.1. Classification (NCBI taxonomy): domain Bacteria; kingdom Pseudomonadati; phylum Pseudomonadota; class Alphaproteobacteria; order Hyphomicrobiales; family Phyllobacteriaceae; genus Mesorhizobium; species Mesorhizobium sp. WSM4850. Next base: position 101,430 of record NZ_JBVVPV010000005.1, read on the forward strand.
ACGCCGGCGGAGCAGGCCTCCGACCGGGCGATCATGCGCCGCGGGCTGGAATGGTGCGCCAGGCACGGCATCACCTCGATCCAGAACATGGACGGCAATTTGCACCAGCTCGAACTCCTGTCCGAGATCGAGGCCGAGGGCGACTTGCTGTGCCGGGTGCAGGTGCCGTTCCACTACAAGAACTTCATGACGCTCGACATGCTCGACAAAGCCTCTGATATGGCTGAGCGATACGCGGGCGAATGGCTGTCGTCCGGCATGGTCAAGATGTTTTACGACGGCGTGCTGGAAGGCTGGACCGCGGTGATGGTCGACGACTATGCCGACCGGCCGGGCTGGCGCGGTGAGCCGCTGTTTACGCCGGAGCATCTCGCCGAGGTGGCGGTGGAGGCCGACCGGCGCGGGCTGCAGGTCGCCGTGCATTCGATCGGCGACGGCGCGGTGCGTGCGGTCCTCGATGGTTATGAGGCGGCGCGGCGGAAGAACGGCAGGCGCGACAGCCGGCACCGGGTCGAGCATATCGAGGTGGTCACTGCCGCCGACATACCGCGCTTCGCAGAGCTTGCCGTCATCGCCTCGATGCAGCCGCCGCACCCGCCCGGCGCCATGGACTTCCCGCTGGAGCCGACGCTTTCGCGCATCGGCCGCGAAAGATGGCCGCTGAGCTATGCCTGGCGGACGCTGAAGCAGGCGGGCGCGCATGTCGTCTTCGCTTCCGACTGGCCGGTGTCGCCGATCGATCCGATCCTGGGCATTCAGGCGGCGGTGCTGCGCAAACCTTGGGCAGAGGGCGATCCCGACCAGAGCTTTTCGCTGCATGAATCACTAGCGGGCTACACGGTGGAAGGCGCCTATGCCGAGTTCATGGAGCACCGCAAGGGCCGCCTCAAGGCAGGCTTTATGGCCGATCTCGTGGTGCTCTCAGCCGACATCGAGGCGACCGCGCCGGAAGCGCTGCATACGGTGCGGCCGGTGACGACGATCTGCGGCGGCAAGATCACCTACCAGGCCTGACGGTGGCACGGGAATTGCGTTCTGGATCGACATTCAGATGTGTGCTTGCCAAGCCATGCGCCGTGTGCTGACAATCGAGTGGGAACTGGATCCGCCAGAAGAGCGGACACAAGAATGGGGTAATCGTGCCGGAACAACCGGGTAAAAGTGCAATTGAAGTTCGTGGCGTCCGCAAGGTCTTCGGTAGCGGGGAGTCACAGGTCGCCGCCCTCGACACGGTTTCGGTGTCGATCCGCGAAAATGAGTTTTTTACGCTGCTTGGCCCGTCCGGCTGCGGGAAGACGACGCTGCTGCGGCTGATCGCCGGCTTCGACTTCCCGAGCGCCGGCGAGATCTTGCTGCACGGCCAGGACATAGCGCCGCTGCCGCCGTTCAAGCGGCCGGTCAATACCGTGTTCCAGAACTATGCGCTGTTCCCGCATATGACGGTGGCCGAGAACATCGGCTTCGGCCTCGAAATGCTCGGCAAGCGCAAGGCCGAAGTCAGGGCGCGGGTCGCCGAGATGCTGAAGCTGGTCAAGATGGAGGCGCTGAGCAACCGCCGCACCAGCCAGATTTCCGGCGGCCAGCAGCAGCGCGTGGCGCTGGCGCGCGCTCTCGCGCCGCAGCCAAAAGTGCTGCTGCTCGACGAGCCGCTGTCGGCGCTCGACTTCAAGCTGCGCAAGGAGATGCAGATCGAGCTGAAGCGGCTGCAGCACGAGACCGGCATCACCTTCATCTTCGTCACCCACGACCAGGAAGAAGCGCTGACCATGTCGGACCGCATCGCGGTGATGTCGTCGGGCAAGATCCTGCAGGTCGGCACGCCCTGGGACATCTACGACAAGCCGGCGGAGCGCTTCGTCGCCGACTTCATCGGCGAAACCAATTTCCTGACGGCGGCCATATCTGGCATGGGCAACGGCAAGGCACGCGCAACGCTCAAATCCGGCGCGACGATCGACGCGACCGTGGCTGAGGGCTTCCTGCCGAAGGACAATGCCACCGTGGTGGTCAGGCCCGAACATGCCAAGCTGACCAGCGGCAAGGGCGACCTGTCGGGCACGGTCGAAAACATCGTCTATTTGGGCACCGACACGCACATCCATGTTCGCCTGGACAGCAGCGAGAGCTTCACCGTGCGCCAGCAGAACTCGCGCAGCGCCGGCTGCGGTTTCGAGCGGGGCGACAAGGTCGGCATTTCGATCGGCAACGACGCCGCGCAAGTGCTGAGGGACTGATGGCGAGCGCAGAACAAGTCGCGGAGGAAGCCGAGCGGCGAGAGATCCGCGATCGCTGGCTGCTGTCGGCGCCGGCACTGATCATCATCTTTCTCGCCGCGACCGGCCCGCTGCTGATCGTCGTGATCTATTCCTTCCTGACGCCTGGGCCGTATGGCGACGTGGTGTGGAAATTCTCGACCGACGGCTGGCTGTCGGTGCTGATGCAGCGTGACATCTTCGACGATACGCTGGCCTTCGCCGACGCGCATCTGTCGATCTTCTGGCGCTCGGCCAAGCTGTCGTTTTTGACAACGATCCTGACGCTGCTGTTTGGCTTCCCGACCGCCTATTTCATCGCCACACGGCCGCCGCGCCAGCGCGACATCTGGCTGTTCCTGATCACCATCCCGTTCTGGACCAATCTCTTGATCCGCACCTTCGCCATCCAGGAGGTGATCCGCAATGAGGGCCTCGTCAACACGGTGCTGGTCAAGCTCGGCATCATCAGCCAGCCGATCCAGATGATGTTCACCGATTTCGCGCTGATGGTCGGCATGACCTATGTCTATCTGCCGCTGATGGTGCTGCCGCTCTATGCCAGCATGGAAAAGATCGACTTCCGGCTGGTCGAGGCGGGTTACGACCTCTATGCCAACCGTTTCCAGGTGCTGAGGCGCGTCATCATCCCGCTGGTCAAGCCCGGCATCATCGCCGGCTCGATCCTGGTCTTCATCCCGGCGCTGGGCGCCTATGTCACCCCGCGCGTGCTCGGCGGGTCGAAGAATATGATGCTCGGCAATCTGATCGAGCTGCAGTTCGGGCAAGGCCGTAACTGGCCGCTCGGCTCGGCGCTGTCGCTGTCGCTGATGGCGATCGTGATGGTCGCGATGCTGTTGTATGTCCGCTCCGTCGGGCGCCGGGGTGGTGCGCATGGCTAGCCGCTTCGACATCCGCCGGCAGACCGGCTTCACCACCATCGCCATGATCTGCTTCTTCGCGCTGTACCTGCCGATCGTCACGCTTGTCGTCTATGCCTTTAACGCCGGCAATTCGATCGCGATCTGGGAAGGCGTGTCGCTGCGCTGGTTCTACCAGGCCTGGAACAACAACCAGGTCGTCGATGCCGCCATCCGGTCGCTGCAAATCGCTTTGGTCGCCGCGACTGTCGCCACCATCGTCGCCACCATGGCTGCACTCGCCACGACCCGAACCAAACCCTATCCCGGCCTCGGCTTCAAATACGCCTTCATCAACCAGCCGCTGATGGTGCCGGAGATCGTCACTGCGGTGGCGCTGCTGATCTTCTTCTCGCGCATCAAGATCTGGACCGGCTATTCGGGGCTGGGCTACCTGATGGCGGCGCATACCGCTTTTTGCATTCCCTTTGCCTATCTGCCGATCCGGGCGCGGCTCGAGAGCATGGACCTGTCGCTGGAGACCGCGGCGGCCGACCTCTACGCGACACCCTGGAAGGCATTTAGGCGCGTCACCTTTCCGCTGCTGTGGCCAGGCATCCTTGCCGGGTTGATGCTGGCCTTCGTCATCTCGCTGGATGACGTCGTCATCACCGAGTTCGTCAAGTCCGGCGGCCAGGACACGTTGCCGACCTACATGCTCGGCCAGTTCCGGCGCTTTATCACGCCGGAAATCAACGCAATTTCGACGGTGTTCCTGCTGATCTCGATCTTGATCGTCACCGTCTTCTTTTTCATCAGCAGGAAAAAGGATCACGAGTGACAGGAGAGATACGATGAAGTGGAAACTGACTGCGACGGCGCTCAGCGCCGCGCTGTTCGCCTCGGCGGGTCTCGCCCGCGCCGACGGCGAACTCAACATCTACAATTGGGGCAACTACACCAGCCCCGAGCTCGTCAAGAAATTCGAGGAGACATACAAGGTCAAGGTGACAGTCACCGACTACGATTCCAACGACACCGCGCTGGCCAAGATCAGGCAGGGCGGCAGCGGCTTCGATGTCGTGGTGCCCTCGGCGAGCTTCGTGCCGATCTGGATCCAGGAAGGGCTGCTCCTGGAGACAGAGCCGGACAAGATGGAGAACTTCAAGAACATGGATCCGAAATGGGTCGATGTTCCCTTCGATCCGGGCCGCAAATACACCGTGCCGTGGCAGTGGGGCACGACTGGCGTCACGGTCAACACCGCAGTCTACAAGGGCGATCCCAACACCTCGGCCATCTTCCTGGATCCGCCGCCGGAACTGGTCGGCAAGATCAACGTCGTTCCCGAAATGGCCGACGTCATGCATCTCGCCATCAGATATGTCGGCGGCGAGCCGTGCACCGGCGACAAGGAGGTGCTGAAGAAGGTGCGCGATGTGCTGGTGGCGGCAAAGCCGAAATGGATTTCCATGGACTACGGCACGGTCGAGAAGTTCGCCAAGGGCGACTTCGCCGCCAGCGTCGACTGGAACGGCGCGTCGTTTCGCTCCCGCCTGCAGAACAAAGATATCGTCTTTGGCTATCCGAAGGAGGGCTATCCAATCTTCATGGACAATCTCGCGGTGCTGAAGGACGCCAAGAACGTCGAGAACGCCAAGCTGTTCCAGAACTTCGTCATGGCTCCCGAGAACGCCGCGATGATCTCGTCTTTCGCGCGCTACGCCAACGGCATCAAAGGATCGGAAGCCTTCATGCCTGAGGACATGAAAACGGCGCCGGAGGTCAACATCCCCGCCGAGTTCGCCGACAAGGGCACGTTCATGCTGACCTGCGCGCCCGACGTGCAGGCACTCTACACCAGGATCTGGACCGAACTGCAGAAGTGATCGCATCGTTGACGGACCCGGCGGCGGGCGCCGCCGGGTCCGTTTTCATATTGCCGGGACGCATCTCATGACTTCCTACCGCAATAGTGAACCGGCGCCGCCGATCATGCAGGGCTCACCGCCCAAGATGGTGCCGCCGAAGCTCGACTGGGACAGGGGACCCTGGAATCGGTGGGCATTCCAGCACATCCGCGAAATTCTGCCGACCGTCGAAGTCTGGCGCGGCAATGGCCATCGCCGCCGCTTCGAGCGGACCGAGGTCGATCTCGACGCGCTGCCGGTGGGCGGCAGCACGGGGCAGCCTTCGACGCTGGCCGGGCTGCTGGACGAAACCTATACGGATGGGTTCCTCGTGCTCAAGGATGGCAAGATCGCCTATGAGCGCTATTGCAACGGCATGACCGAGCGCACGCTGCATTTGTCGCAGTCGATGGCCAAGTCGGTCACGGGCTCGGTGTTCGGCATACTCGCCGGGCGCGGCCTGATCGATCCCGCCATGCCGGTGACGACCTATCTGCCGGAGCTGGAAGCTACCGGCTGGGCCGGCGCCAGCGTGCAGCATGTGCTCGATATGACGACCGGCGTGCGTTTTTCGGAGGAATACACCGACCGCTATTCCGATATCGGCCAGGTCGATGTCGCCAGCAGCTGGAAGCCGGTGCCGCCGGACAGCGACCCGGCCTTCGAGTGGCCATCGCATATGTTCGAATTGATCCTGCGGCTCAAGAAGACAAGCCGGCCGCATGGCGCTGCGTTCGAGTATCGTTCGATAGAGACCGACGTGCTCGCCTTCATCATGGAACGGGTGACCGGCAAGCGGCTGGCGCAACTGGTTTCGGAAGAACTCTGGCAAAAGCTCGGCGCGGATGAAAGCGCCTGCTTCACCGTCGACAGCGCCGGCTACGCCATCGCCGATGGCGGCTTCAACGCCACGCTGCGCGACTATGGCCGTTTCGGCCAGCTGATCCTCGACCATGGCGGCGGTGTCGTGCCGGCCGACTGGATCGAGGCGACGCGCACCGGCAGGCACGGACCGGACTTCAATCCCAGCCTGCCGCAAGGCAGCTACCGCAACCAGTTCTGGATCGAGGACCCGCGTTCGCGCGCGCTGATGTGCCGGGGGGTGTTCGGGCAGCTGATCCATATCGACTGGAACAGGAGAATGGTCGTGGTGAAGCTTTCGAGCTACCCCGATTTCACCAGCATCGCCTTTTCGGTGGCGACGATGAAAGCCGTCCACGTGATCGCCGCCGCGCTTGGCTAAGTGACGGTTTGGAAACTCTACTCTGGCGGCCATCTGATTTCGAAACAGTCTCTAAGTTCCTAAAAACCGGAAGGAAAAGCCATGACCGGTAAGACCGCGTTCGAGACCAGACATGGCTTTGCCCGCAACAAGGTGCTGCTCGGCAACTGGCGCGAAAGCCCGCTCAGCCGGTGGTCGTTCCAGAATGTCGGCGAGTTGGTGCCGAGCGCACGTGTCGCTGCAGCGTCAAGCGGCAGTGAGGCGCCGGCACAAGATCTTGACGGGCTGCTTGACGAAAAGGTCGCGCTGACCGGCGGTGCCGAGACTGTTGCGGCCTTTCTCGCGCGCTCCGACACCGACGCGCTGACGATCACGAAAGCCGGCAAATTCGTCGGCGACTGGTTCGCACCGCATATGGAGTTCGGCGCGCGCCACATCATCTTCTCGATCAGCAAGTCGCTGACCGCCATTCTGGCCGGCATATTGGAAGGCGAGGGAGTTTTCGATCCGCAGGCGCCGGTGACCCGCTATCTGCCGGAAGCTGCCGGCTCGGCCTATGGCGATGCCAGCGTGCGGCATGTGCTCGACATGAGCGTCAGCCTCGACTTCGAAGAAGCCTATCTCGATCCGGAAAGCGCCTTTGCCCGCTATCGCCGCGCGACGCTGTGGAATCCGGGCGGCGGCATGGAAAGCCTGGCCGACTTCATGCTGACGCTGCAGCGCCTTGACGAGCCGCATGGCCGGACGTTCCGCTACCGCTCGCCCAATTCCGACCTGCTCGGCATCCTGCTCGAACGCGCGTCCGGCCAGCGCTTCGCCGAGTTGATGCACGAGAAATTGTGGCTGCCGCTTGGTGCAATGACCGAAGCCTCGGTGACAGTCGACATGGCCGGCACTGCGCGCACGGCCGGCGGCATTTCGGTGACGCCGCGCGATCTGGCCCGGGTCGGCGAGATGATGCGGCAGGGCGGCATCGCCCATGGCCGCCGCATCGTGCCGGAAGCCTGGGTGCGCGACACTGTCAGCACAGGCGGAGACACGGACGCCTGGCAGCGTGGCGCGATGGCGTTCCGCTTCCCGCAAGGCCGCTACCGCAACAAATGGTACCAGACCGGCGCGGCCAGCGGCGCTTTTTGCGGTATCGGCATCCACGGCCAGTGGCTCTACGTCAATCCCAAGGCGGAGGTGGTTATCGCCAAGATGTCGTCGCAGCCTGAGCCGGTCGACGAGCCGCTCAGTATCGATATGGTCACCTTCTTCGATGCGCTGAGCCGGATGGTCTAGCAGGGCAATCGTATCCGACTGGCAATGTCAGCGCTGCCCCGCTGCCGGCACCTTCTCCCCGTATAGTGACGGGGAGAAGGGGGCTGGCCGCACCGCGGCGCTATTTTTTGCAACGCTGGTCGTTGGCGAAACCCATTGCGAAGGCGTCTTTCTCCCCGTCACTATACGGGGAGAAATGCCCGGCAGGGCAATGAGGGGCAGCGCGCACGTCTGAAGGGCACGGGCAAATCCAGGCGTGGGCGCATTCTGCCATGCGAATTTCCACGTACTTTCCTGTGGAACTATCCGGCGGTTGAAAACGCCGCGGTTGGCGGAGCGACGCTCTGCGCCTATGGTCGCCGCTCTTTTCGACAGGACAGCAGGAACGACATGGCATCCGAGCGCATCGCAACAATCATCGCAGCCGAGATCGCGGCCCGGCCCGAACAGGCCGCGGCGGCGATCGGACTGCTGGACGAAGGCGCGACAGTGCCGTTCGTGGCGCGCTACCGCAAGGAGGTCACCGGCGGTCTGGACGACACGCAGCTGCGCCTGCTGGCCGAGCGCCTAGCCTATCTGCGCGAGCTCGATGCGCGCCGCGACACCATTCTCGGTTCCATCCGCGAGCAGGGCAAGCTGACCGAAGAGCTTGAAACCAAGATCGCGGCGGCCGTCACCAAGGCGGAACTCGAAGACATCTATCTGCCCTACAAGCCGAAGCGCCGGACCAAGGCCGAGATCGCGCGCGAGCGTGGGCTGGGACCGCTGGCCGAGGCCATCCTTGCCGACCGCGCGGCGGCGCCCAGCGAACTGGCGCTGGCCTACATCACTGAAGAGGTGGCCGACGCCAAGGCGGCGCTCGAGGGCGCGCGCGACATCCTATCCGAGCAGTTCACCGAGAATGCCGATCTGGTCGGCAGGCTGCGGAGCTACATGAAGGAACGCGCCTTCATGCGGTCGCGCGTCGTCGACGGCAAGCAGGAAGCCGGCGCGAAATTCTCCGACTATTTCGAGCATGTCGAGCGCTGGGCCAATGTGCCGAGCCATCGCGCCCTGGCGATGCTGCGCGGCCGCAACGAAGAGGTGCTGTCGCTTGATATCGAAGTCGATGCCGACGACGCGTCGCCGGTGAAGCCGGTCGAGCGGATGATCGCCGATGCCTACGCCATTGGCCGCCAGTTGCCGGGCGACCGCTGGCTGATGGAGGTGGCGGGCTGGACCTGGCGCGTAAAGCTGTCGCTGCATCTGACGCTCGATTTGATGCGGGATCTGCGCGAGCGGGCCGAGGAGGAGGCGATCCATGTCTTCGCCCGCAATCTGAAGGACTTGCTGCTCGCTGCCCCGGCCGGCTCGCGCGCCACGATGGGGCTCGACCCCGGCATCCGCACCGGCGTCAAGGTGGCGGTGGTGGACGGCACCGGCAAGCTGCTGGCGACGACGACGGTCTATCCGTTTCCGCCAAGGAATGACGTGCGCGGCACGCAGGCCGAACTGGCAAAACTCATCCGCCTGCACAAGGTCGAGTTGATTTCCATCGGCAACGGCACCGGCAGCCGCGAGACGGAAAGGCTGGTCGCAGACATGCTGGCCGACATGCCTGCCGAGTCCGGGCCGAAGCCGCTCAAGGTGATCGTCAGCGAGGCGGGCGCCTCGGTCTATTCCGCCTCGGCAACAGCAGCGGCGGAATTCCCCGGCCTCGACGTGTCACTGCGCGGCGCGGTGTCGATCGCGCGGCGGCTGCAGGATCCGCTGGCCGAACTGGTCAAGATCGAGCCGAAGTCGATCGGCGTCGGCCAATACCAGCACGACGTCGACCAGTACCGGCTCGGCCGCTCGCTGGAAGCGGTGGTCGAGGACGCGGTCAATGCCGTCGGCGTCGACCTCAACACCGCCTCGGCGCCGCTTTTGGCGCGGGTTTCGGGTCTTGGCGCATCGCTGGCCGAGGCGATCATTGCGCACCGTGACGCGGCGGGTCCCTTCGCCAGCCGACGTGACCTGTTGAAGGTCTCGCGCCTTGGACCCCGGGCCTTCGAGCAATGCGCCGGCTTCCTGCGCATTGCCAACGGCACCGAACCGCTCGATGCCTCGGCCGTGCATCCGGAAGCCTATGGCGTGGCGAAAAAAATCGTTGCGGCCTGCGGACGCGACCTCCGCTCGCTGATGGGCGACAGTGCCGCTCTCAAGGCGCTCGATCCGCGTGTGTTCGTCGATGAGCGGTTCGGCCTGCCGACGGTGCGCGATATCCTGGCGGAACTGGAAAAGCCCGGCCGCGATCCGCGCCCCGGCTTCAAGACCGCGACCTTCGCCGACGGCGTCGACGACATCAAGGATTTGAAGCCAGGCATGCTGCTGGAAGGCACCGTCACCAATGTCGCCGCGTTCGGCGCCTTCGTCGATATCGGCGTGCACCAGGATGGACTTGTGCACGTGTCGCAACTGGCCGACCGTTTCGTCAAGGATGCGCATGAGGTGGTGAAAGCCGGCGACGTGGTCAAGGTGCGTGTCGTCGAGGTCGACATCAAGCGCAAGCGCATCGGCCTGTCGATGCGCAGGGAAGGTGACGGCGGTACACCGAAGCCGCGCGACAATGGCAACAGACCGGCGCCCCGAGCGCCGGCGCCGCAGCGCCAGCCGGAGCGCCCGGTGCAACAAGGGGCGTTCGGCGCCGCGTTGGCCGATGCGTTGAAGCGTAAGTAGCTACTTCTCCGGCGGCACATGGCGCAGCAGCCAGTCGCGAAAACTGGCGACCGGCGGATGGCCGCGCTTGTCATGCGGCACGACGAGGTAATAGGCGCTGCGGCTCTGCATCGGCCGGCCCGGCGCCGGCACCAACTGGCCCCGTTGCAATTCGCCTGAGATGAGGACCTGCGGCAGCAGCGCCACGCCGAGCCCGGCCATGCAGGCCTGGGCGGCGGTGCCGAATTGCTCGAACTGCATGCCGGGCCCGGTCGGTACGCTCAATCCCTGATGCTCGAACCACTCGGTCCATGCGCCGGGCCGCGTCGCCATATGCAGCAGTGGCAGGCGGCCGATATCGGCAGGCGTGGCAATGGCGCGGCCGGCCAGAAATTCGGGCGAGACAACCGGCGCCACTGTCTCGCGCACCAGCAGCGTCGAGTCGGCACCGGGCCAGTCGGGCAGGCCGTAATGGATGGCGGCGTCGAGCCTCTCGCGGGCGAAGTCGAAACGGCCGATGCGGGTGACGAAATTGATGGTGATATCAGGGTTGCTTTCGACGAAATCCGGGATGAGCGGCATCAGCCAGCGTGTGCCGAAGGTCGGCAGGATCGCAAGGTTCAAGATGCCACTATGCCGATTGCTCATCAATCCAAGCGCTGCGTCGCGCAATTGACCCAAGGCGGCGCGCACGGCTTCGGCATAGATCTCACCGGCCGTCGACAGCCTGACATTGCGGCTGTCGCGTTCGAACAGCTGGCGGCCGAACTGGTCCTCCAAAAGTCTGATCTGGCGGCTGACGGCGCCCTGGGTCAGATCGAGCTCCCTTGCGGCGGCGGTGAAGCTGCCCAGCCGGGCCACCGCCTCGAAGGCGGCAAGGGCGCTGATACCAGGCAAAAGGCGGCGCTGCACGTTCATGATTCATTACTAACGCTCATTGGTTGGCGAAGCAATTTCGTTTGATTTTTTCGAACCGGAAGCCGATAAGCCGCCCAATTCATGTTGTTTGTGCATGTCGTTATCCCAAACCGCCGGACACCTTCGGGTAAGGCCCGAGGGCAAGCTTTTGGGCGACATGCAAGAGTTGGGAGACCGAGGCCATGGCCGCCGACAAGAGCGCATTCGTCTGGGATGATCCTTTCCTGATCGAGGACCAGCTGTCGGAAGACGAGCGGATGGTGCGCGATGGCGCAGCGGCATTCGCCGCCGACAAGCTCGCCCCCAGGATCGAGGAAGCCTATCTCGAGGAAAAGACCGATGCCGGGATCTTTCGCGAGATGGGCGAAGCGGGTCTGCTCGGCATCACCATTCCGGAAGAATATGGCGGGCTCGGCGCCAACTACGTCACCTATGGCCTGGTGGCGCGCGAAGTCGAGCGCATCGATTCTGGCTATCGCTCGATGATGAGCGTGCAGTCGTCGCTGGTGATGTATCCGATCCATGCCTATGGCTCGGAGGCGCAGCGCAAAAAATACCTGCCGAAGCTGGCGTCAGGCGAATGGATCGGCTGCTTCGGGCTGACCGAGCCGGATGCCGGTTCCGACCCTGGCGGCATGAAGACGCGGGCCGAGAAGACGGCGAACGGCTACAGGATCTCCGGCTCGAAAATGTGGATATCGAACGCGCCGATCGCCGACGTGTTCGTCGTCTGGGCAAAGTTGTCCGACAAGAGTGGGGGCGCGCATGACGGCGAGATTCGCGGCTTCGTGCTGGAAAAAGGCATGAAGGGGCTGTCGGCGCCAAAGATCGACGGCAAACTCAGTCTCCGCGCGTCGATCACCGGCGAAGTGGTGATGGAATGCGTCGAGGTCGGTGAGGACGCGCTGCTGCCTGACGTGTCGGGCCTGAAGGGGCCGTTCGGCTGCCTCAACCGGGCGCGCTACGGCATTTCCTGGGGGGCGATGGGCGCGGCGGAAGATTGCTGGCACCGGGCCCGCCAATATGGCCTCGACCGCAAGCAGTTCGGCAAGCCGCTGGCCGGCACGCAGCTGTTCCAGAAGAAGCTCGCCGATATGCAGACCGAGATCGCGCTGGGGCTGCAGGGCAGCTTGCGGGTCGGGCGGCTGATGGATGAGGGCAAGATGGCGCCCGAGATGATCTCGATCGTCAAGCGCAACAATTGCGGCAAGGCGCTCGACATCGCCCGCCAGGCCCGCGACATGCATGGCGGCAACGGCATCCAGATCGGCTACCACGTCATGCGCCATGCGCAGAACCTGGAAACGGTCAACACCTATGAGGGCACGCATGACGTGCATGCGCTGATCCTCGGACGGGCGCAGACCGAATTGCAGGCGTTTTTCTAAGCCGGCCCCGAGGCCAGCAACGCTGCTTAAATTAGTTGCACCGCAACATCTCTGCTTGGAGAATGGCCAGCATTTGTGTCAGGGTTCGGCGAGTTCGTTTGAAACGCCGACTTTCGGGGTCCCATGGCAATTCTGGCAGCCGTCTACCACCTGACCCATTACATATATGACCGGCCGGTCGTCCTCGGCCCGCAGATCATCAGGCTGCAGCCGGCGCCGCATTCCCGCACCAAGGTGCTCAGCCATTCGTTGAAGGTCGGGCCGGCGAACCACTTCGTCAATCTGCAGCAGGATCCCTACGGCAATTTCCTGGCGCGCTTCGTGTTTCCGGAACCGGTGACGGAACTGAAGATCGAGGTCGACCTCGTCGCCGACATGACGGTCTACAACCCATTCGATTTTTTCGTCGAGCCGGCGGCCGAGACCTTGCCGTTCGAATACCCGGAAGAGATCAGCGACGATCTCGCCATCTACCGGACGCCGGAACCGGCTGGACCGCTGCTGTCGGCGTTCCTGCAAACCATCGATCGCCACCCAACCAATACCGTCAATTTCGTCGTCGACCTCAATGCCCGCCTGCAGCGCGAGGTCGCCTATATCGTGCGCATGGAAACCGGCGTTTTTTCGCCGGAGGAAACGCTGGCCGCCAAGAAAGGCTCGTGCCGCGATACGAGCTGGCTGCTGGTACAGATCCTGAGGAACCTCGGCATCGCCGCGCGCTTCGTTTCCGGCTACCTGATCCAGTTGAAGCCCGACCTCGTCGCGCTTGACGGACCGCCCGGCACCGCCGTCGACTTCACCGATCTTCATGCCTGGTGCGAGGTCTATCTGCCGGGGGCCGGCTGGATCGGCTTCGACCCGACCTCCGGCCTGCTCACCGGCGAAAGCCATGTGCCGCTGGCGGCCACGCCGCATTTCCGCAACGCCGCGCCTATTTCCGGCATGGCGAGCTTCGCCAATGTCGAGTTCGGCTTCGACATGCGGGTCGACCGCATCGCCGAGCACCCCCGCATCACCAAGCCATTCTCCGACGAAAGCTGGCAGGCGCTTGACGCATTGGGCAGGCAGGTCGACGCCGCGCTCGAAGCCGGGGACGTGCGGCTGACCATGGGTGGCGAGCCGACCTTCGTGTCGATCGATGATTTCGAGGCGGAGGAGTGGAACACCGCCGCCGTCGGCCCGACAAAACGCGAAAAGGCCGATGCGCTGATCCGCCGGCTGCGTGAGCGTTTCGCGCCGGGCGGCTTCCTGCACTACGGGCAGGGCAAGTGGTATCCGGGCGAAAGCCTGCCGCGCTGGACCTTCTCGCTGTACTGGCGCGCCGACGGCGAGCCGGTGTGGAGCGACCCGTCGCTGATCGCGCGGGAGAACAGCGAAGCAGATGTCGGGCCGAAGCAGGCTGAAAGCCTGCTGACGGCGATTGCCGATGAACTCGGCATCGACAAGTCAATGGTCAGCGAAGCCTATGAGGACCCGGCTGAGTGGCTGCTCAAGGAAGGCAAGCTGCCGGACAATGTCGATCCGTCCAATTCGAAGCTGGACGACCCCGAGGAGCGCAGCCGCATGGCGCGGGTGTTCGAACGCGGCCTGACCAAGCCGTCGGGCTATGTACTGCCTGTCCAGCGCTGGAACAGCCAGGCGTCGGGACCGCGCTGGCGTTCGGAGAAGTGGAAGACGCGGCGCGGCAGGCTGTTCCTGGTGCCGGGCGATTCACCGGTCGGCTACCGCCTGCCGCTCGGCACGCTTCCCCATGTGCCGCCGGCGCAGTTCCCCTACATCGTGCCGGTCGATCCTTCGCTGCCGCGCGGACCATTGCCGGCGCGCGAGGCTATTTTGCCTGAAGCCGCTTCTTTGCCGGAGGCTGCCCCGGCCGAACTTGAAGGCGCTGACGAAATGGCGCGCCGCCAGCAGGCGGCGTCCTTCACCGCAGCGACCGGCCAGCAGGACCGTGTCGAACAGGAGATTACCGAGATCGGTGGCGCGGTGCGCACCGCGCTGTCGGTCGAGCCGCGCGACGGACGGCTTTGTGTATTCATGCCGCCGGTCGAGGCGCTGGAAGATTATCTCGAACTTGTCGCGGCGGCCGAGAACGCGGCAAAGGCTATCGGCCTGCCGGTGCATATCGAGGGCTACGGTCCGCCACACGACCCGCGCCTCAACGTCATCCGCGTGGCTCCGGATCCCGGCGTCATCGAGGTGAACATCCATCCGGCTGCGAACTGGCAGGACTGCGTGGCGACGACCACAGCGATCTACGAGGAGGCGCGGCAGACGCGGCTTGGCGCCGACAAGTTCATGATCGACGGCCGTCATACCGGCACCGGCGGCGGCAATCATGTCGTCGTCGGCGGCGCAACACCCAACGACAGTCCGTTCCTGCGCCGCCCCGATTTGCTGAAGAGCCTTGTCCTGCAATGGCAGCGCCGTCCGTCGCTGTCCTATCTGTTCTCAGGCCTGTTCATCGGCCCGACCAGCCAGGCGCCGCGTTTCGACGAGGCGCGCCACGATTCGCTGTACGAGCTTGAGATCGCCATGGCGCAGGTGCCGCATCCGGACAGTGGCAGCGCCCCGTTGCCGTGGCTGGTCGACCGGCTGTTCCGTAACCTGTTGACCGACGTGACGGGGAACACCCACCGTTCGGAAATCTGCATCGACAAGCTGTTTTCGCCCGACGGCCCGACCGGCCGGCTGGGGTTGGTCGAGTTCCGCGGCTTCGAGATGCCGCCCAATGCGCGCATGAGCCTGGCGCAGCAATTGCTGGTGCGCGCCATCATCGCCCGCGCATGGAAGAACCCGCTCGATGGCCGCTTCGTGCGCTGGGGCACGTCACTGCATGACCGTTTCATGCTGCCGCATTATGTATGGGCTGACTTTCTCGACGTGCTTGACGACCTCAAGCTGAACGGCTTCGAGTTCCGTCCCGAATGGTTCGACGCGCAGCTTGAATTCCGCTTCCCGTTCTGCGGCGAAGTCCAGCATGCCGGCATCAAGCTGGAGCTGCGGCAGGCGCTGGAGCCGTGGCATGTCATGGGCGAGCAGGGCGCGATCGGCGGCACCGTGCGCTTCGTCGATTCCTCGGTCGAGCGGCTGCAGGTGAAGACCGAAGGGCTCAATCCGGAACGTCATGCGGTCGTCTGCAACGGCCGCATCGTGCCGATGAAGGTGACCGACTCCAGAGAGATCGCGGTGGCCGGCGTCCGCTTCAAGGCCTGGCAGCCGTCATCGGGGCTGCATCCAGCACTGCCGGTCAACACGCCGCTGGTCTTCGACATCTATGATCGCTGGTCGGGCCGGGCGGTCGGCGGCTGCGTCTACCATGTCGCGCATCCCGGCGGGCGCAGCTACGACACTTTCCCGGTCAACGGCAACGAAGCGGAGGCGCGGCGGCTCGCCCGCTTCGAGCCGCGCGGCCATACGCCGTCCGCCTACGTGCTGCGCGGCGAACAAGCCTCTGAGGATTTCCCGATGACCCTTGACCTGCGGCGGCCTGCAAGACTCTGATCAGCCATGGCAAAGGGGAATCACCAGGAAATACGCGGCAGGCCGCATAATTTGCTGGAGCACTACCAGCCGATCGACGGCGTCGTCGACGAGATGGTCGATGCATCAGGCAATCCCCGTCCGGTCTGGAAGGAGTTCATCGAGGCGCTGGAAGATCTGGGGCCTGAAAAGCTCGCCCAGCGCTTCGCCCGCGCCGACCAGTATCTGCGCGACGCCGGCGTCTATTACCGTCTCTACGATCAGGCCGGCGCCCATGAGCGCGAATGGCCGCTGGCGCATGTGCCTCTCCTGATAGAGGAGCAGGAATGGGCCGCGATCAGTGCCGGCCTGGTCCAGCGGGCCGAGCTGTTCGAGGAAACGATTGCCGATATCTACGGGCCGAACCGCCTGGTCGAGAAAGGCATCCTGCCGGCGGGGCTGATCGCGGCCAGCCCGGAATATTTGCGCCCCGTCGTCGGCACCAGACCGGCCAGCGGCCATTTCCTGCATTTCTGCGCTTTCGAGCTCGGCCGTGGACCGGATGGCCGCTGGTGGGTGCTGGGCGACCGCACGCAGGCGCCGTCAGGCGCCGGCTTTGCGCTGGAAAACCGCGTCGCCACCACGCGTGCGCTGTCCGACATCTATGGCGAGATGCATGTGCACCGCCTTGCCGGCTTCTTCCGTCGCTTTCGCGACGCGCTTAACCGCATGGCCAAGGCATCAGGCGGCCGTGTCGCCATCCTGACGCCGGGGCCACTCAACGAAACCTATTACGAGCATGCCTATATCGCCCGCTATCTCGGCATCATGCTGCTCGAAGGCGAGGATCTGACCGTCTCCGGCGGTCGATTGATGGTGCGCACGGTTTCCGGGCTGGCGCCGGTCAGCGTGCTGTGGCGACGGCTCGACGCCGCCTTCGCCGATCCGCTGGAACTGCGACCGGATTCGCAGATCGGCACGCCAGGGCTGGTCGAGGCGATCCGCCGGGGGGCTGTTTCAGCCGTCAACGCGCTCGGCTCCGGGCTAATGGAAACGCGGGCGCTGTTCGCCTTCCTGCCAAAAATTTCGCGCGAATTGCGCAACGAGGAGCTTCTCTTGCCAAGCGTCGCGACATGGTGGTGCGGGCGGGACAAGGATCGTGACCATGTGCTGGCCAACCTCGACCGCATGGTGATCGGCCCGGCGCTGTCGACGCGGCTTGCCTTCGAGGATGACGATTGCACCAGGCTGGGCTCGGCGCTGGTTGCCGGGGAACGGGCCGAACTGATAGCCCGGATCGAACGCGACGGCGGCGCCTTCGTCGGACAGGAAGCAGTGACGCTTTCGACCACGCCGGTCCATGTCGGCGGCCGGCTGGAGCCGCGGCCGGCAGCCTTGCGCGTCTATCTGGCGCGAACGCCGGAAGGCTGGACGGTGATGCCCGGCGGCTTTGCCCGTGTTGGCTTTTCGCTCGATCCGACGGCTATCGCCATGCAGCGCGGCGGCCAGGCGGCGGATGTATGGGTGGTCAGCGACAGGCCGGTGGAGCGCGAGACGCTGCTGCCGCAGGAGCACGACAGTTTCATCCGCACCTCGCCAGGCAGCCTGCCCAGCCGCGCTGCGGAAAACCTGACATGGCTCGGCCGCTATATCGAGCGATCGGAAGACACGGTGCGCATCCTGCGCGCCTATCACGTGCGGCTGGCCGAGGCGTCCGACCCGGACATGCCTTTGCTTGCCGATATCAGAGACCATCTCGAACCGTTCGGCATCGACGTCGCAGCGGCGATCCCGCCGGGGCTGATCGCAACGCTGGACAGCGCCGTTTACAGCGCCGGGCAGATCCGCGACCGCTTCTCGCCCGACGGCTGGCTGGCGCTGAACGATCTGTCGAAGACCATCCATCAATTCGCGACAACGGTGGCGCCGGGCGATGATGCGACGCGGGCGATGACGGTCATCCTGCGCAAGCTCGCCGGGTTTTCCGGCCTGCTGCATGAGAACATGTACCGCTTCACCGGCTGGCGCTTCCTGGAGATCGGCCGGCGGCTGGAACGCGGCATCCAGATCGCCCGCACGCTTGCCCGGCTGACCGGGGCTGCGGCGCCCGAAGGCGCGCTCGACATGATGCTGGAGATCGGCGACAGCGTGATGACCCACCGGCGGCAGTATCCGGTGCAGGCCGGCAGGCGCACGGTGATCGACCTCCTGGTGCTCGATCCGCTCAACCCGCGCTCCATCCTGTTCCAGCTCGAGCGGCTGAAGGCCGAGATCGCGCTGTTGCCTGCTGTCGGTGGCGAGGGGCATATGTCCCCGGCGGCGAAAGAGATACTGCAGCTCAATACGGCAATCGCCATCAAGGAGCCCTCGGACATGACGGCGAAGGCCCTGGACGATCTCGCCACCGAGATCGGCGGCCTCTACAACAGCCTCGCCAAGGGCTATTTCGGGTAAGGCCTATTTCGGCTAAGGACGGGACCCGGAGGCTGGCATGCTCTACGACATCAGACTCAATCTGCGTTACGACTATGATGCTGCAGCCGGCGGCGGCCGCCATCAGGTGCGCGTGCTGCCGCCGACGATATCGGGCGTGCAGCGGGTGATCGCCGCTTCGCTGTCCTTCGCGCCGGCGCCGAGCGAACGCTCCGACTTTTCCGATTTCTTCGGCAACAATGTCACGTCGATCGCCTTTCGCGATGCCCATGATGCGCTCGACATCAGGATGAGCGCGCGCGTCGCCGTCTCGCGGCCGGAACCCGGGCTTGACGTGTCGCCCGACATTCGCCGGCTGCGGAGCCAACTCGAAGCGGTGCGGTCGCTGTCGCCTGATACACCGCATCACTTTCTGGCCGCCAGCGACCATGTCGGCATTGACGCTGATATCACGGGGTATGCGCGGAGCAGTGCCGGCAGTTCTGTCGTCGGTACCGCCATGGACCTGTGCAATCGCATTCATCGCGATTTCACCTACGATGGCGAGGCGACCACGGTGCAGACCCGGGCGAGCGATGCTTTCAGCCTGAAGCGGGGCGTCTGCCAGGATTTTTCGCACATCATGATCGCCGGCCTGCGCGGCCTCGGTATCCCCGCCGGCTATGTCAGCGGCTTCCTGCGCACCATTCCGCCGCGCGGAAAACCGCGATTGGAAGGGGCCGACGCCATGCATGCCTGGGTCAAGGTGTGGTGCGGGCGCGACACCGGATGGCAGGAATTCGATCCAACCAACGGCATGCGGGCAAGCAATGACCACATCACCGTTGGCCACGGCCGCGACTATTCGGATGTAGCGCCGATCGTCGGCGTCCTGAAGACGACGGGCGGACAGGTCGGCGAGCAGGCGGTCGACGTCATTCCGGTCGTGCTGGAAAAGGCATGACGGCAAGCGAGGCTGCGATCGATTTGTAGGCGCCGAACGTAGACAGAGAGACGGCCCGTCGAACGCACATGCGGTGCGCTGACATCATTCTGAAAGCCACACGCGGAACCAGCAGCCGTTCCTGCGCTTATCTACGGGAAAATTTCTCGTGGAGAGGACATGCTGGACAAATCCGGATCGTCGACTGGCCGGTCGGCTGCCAAGGAGGGTGCACCAAAAAACGGGGCGCCGAAGAATGGCGGAGAGGCCTCGGCCGATCGAGCCTCGCTCACCTATGTCACCGATACCGAGCCCGGTATCCGCCGTTTCAGGACCGGCAGGGGATTTTCATACAAAGGACCTGACGGGCAGGGCGTCGACGAGAACACCATGGCCCGCATCAAGGCGCTCGCCATCCCACCGGCGTGGACGGATGTGTGGATCGCGCCGGATGCCAACGGTCACATCCAGGCGACAGGCCGAGACCAGCGCGGACGCAAGCAATATCGCTATCATCCGCAATGGGCCGAGGAGCGCGACGGCGTCAAATATTCGAGCCTGGTTGCCTTTGCAGAGAGTCTGCCTGAACTGCGACGCCAGATCGACGCCGATCTGCGCCGTCACGGCCTGCCCTTGGAACGCGTTGTCGCCGCTGTGGTCTGGCTGCTCGACAACACGATGATTCGCGTCGGCAATGCCGCCTACGCCCGCGACAACAACAGCTTTGGGCTGACCACGCTGCGCGACCGCCATGTCGACATCAAAGGCTCGAGCCTGCGTTTCGCTTTCAAGGGCAAGTCCGGCAAGGAATGGAAGCTGAAGCTCGTCGATCGCCGGATCGCCAGGATCGTGCGCGGGGCGCAGGATCTGCCGGGCCAGAAGCTGTTCCAGTATCTCGACGAGGACGGAAGCAGGCGACCAATCCGCTCCGACGACGTCAACCGCTATATTAGGGAGACGGCAGGGGCAGATTTCAGCTCGAAGCATTTCCGAACCTGGGGCGGCACCATCCATGCGGCGTCGTTGTTTGCGCAAACCGAACGACCCGAAAGCCAGGCACAACAGAAGCGGGTGATGAACGGCGTCATCGACAAGGTGGCCGAGCGGCTGGGCAACACGCGCGCCATCTGCCGCAGCTGTTATATCCACCCACAGGTTTTCGAAGCCTGGTCCGAAGGTCGGCTGCTCGGCGAAATGGCGGATGCGAACAAGCGGAAGCGATCGATAGCCGGCCTTGATGATGAAGAAGCCGTCGTTCTGAGATGGCTGAAGGCGCAGGAAAGCTGAACCGACCAGAGCAACCAAAGGCCTTCATTGTGCTGGCAGGACGTGATTTTTTTATCGACGTTGTGTCGGGATCGGTCCTACTGTTTCGTCCTTTGACAGAGAAAAGGACACACCCATGCTCTACGCAATCCTCTGCTATGCCTCCGAAGACGTCGTCTGCTCGTGGAGCAAGGAACAGGACGATGCCGTCATGGAAAAACTCCTGGGCGTGCAGGAAAAATACGCTCGGGCCGGCCGGCTTGGCCCGGTGGCGCGGCTGCTGCCGACGACCGCTGCGACAACGCTGAGAAAGGTCAAGGGCGAATCGGTCGTCATCGATGGCCCGTTTGCCGAGACCAAGGAACAGTTCCTCGGCTTCTACACGCTCGAATGCGCCGATCTCGATGAGGCCGTCGACTTTGCGCGCGAGCTTTCCGAGGTCAACCCGAGCGGCGGCTCCTACGAGATACGGCCGGTTTCGCTCTTCAATCCCGCCAAGGTTTCAGCATGACCGACCTTACCTGGATCAGCACAGCGATCAGCACCGCCCGCCCACAGGCGATGGGCGCGCTGTTGCGCTACTTCCGCGATCTCGACGCGGCGGAGGAAGCTTTCCAGGACGCTTGCCTGCGAGCTTTGAAGAACTGGCCGACAAACGGCCCGCCGCGCGATCCGGCGGCCTGGCTGATCTTTGTTGGCCGCAACAGCGGCATCGACGCGGTGCGCAAGCGTGCCAAACAGGCGCCGCTGCCGGAAGAGCACCAGATCTCCGATCTGGAAGATGCCGAGACCGATATCGCCGAACGGCTGGACGGCGCGCACTACCGCGACGACATATTGCGGCTGCTGTTCATCTGCTGCCATCCCGACCTGCCGGCGACGCAGCAGATCGCCGTGGCATTGCGCATCGTTTCAGGCCTGAGCGTCAAGCAGATTGCCCGCGCCTTTCTCGTCGGTGAAAGCGCCATGGAGCAGCGCATCACCCGTGCCAAGGCGCGCATCGCCGATGCCGGCGTGCCGTTCGAGACGCCCGGCGCGGTCGAGCGCTCCGAGCGGCTCGCCGCCGTCGCCGCCATGGTCTACCTGATCTTCAACGAGGGCTATTCGACCAACAGCGGCGAGGCACCGGCGCGCGCGCCGCTCTGCGAAGAGGCGATCCGGCTGGCCCGGCTGCTGCTGAGGCTGTTCCAGACCGAGCCGGAGATCATGGGCCTGACGGCGCTCTTGCTGCTTCAGCATGCGCGTGCGCCGGCGCGTTTCGACGAGAACGGCGACATCGTGCTGCTCGAAGACCAGGACCGCAGCCTGTGGAGCCGCAAGATGATCGACGAGGGGCTGGCGCTGGTCGACAAAGCGCTGCGCCACCACAAGCCCGGTCCCTACCAGGTGCAAGCGGCGATCGCCGCCCTGCATGCGCGCGCGGAAAGGCCCGAGGACACGGACTGGAACGAGATCGAGCTGCTCTACAGCCTGCTCGAGCAGATGCAGCCGTCGCCGGTGGTGACGCTCAATCGCGCCGTCGCGGTCGCCAAGGTGCGCGGGCCGGAAGCCGCACTTGCCATGATCGAGCCGTTGGAACAAAGGCTTTCCGGCTATTTCCACTTCTTCGGCCTTAGGGGTGGCCTGCTGATGCAGCTCGGTCGTGGTGAGGAGGCGCGAATCGCCTTCGACCGCGCCATTGCGCTTGCCAATACGGCCGCCGAGGCCGCCCATATCCGCATGCACATCGACCGCCTGATGAAGGAAGGCGCCGTGCGGGGTGCGCAGGCAGCGCGCTGAGACGACTCGCTGGTTCAACGGTCTGCCTTTGGCTTAGACCATGCCGGGGTGGCGATTTTTCCCTGAAACGAGTAATGCCACGCCATGACAGCGCCTGATGTGCCGATCGGTGCAGGGACGGCATGGCGCAAGGGTGCATGTCCCAAAACCGCTGCGCACTTTGGGGTCAGGCCCGAGGGCATGCTTTTGGGCGACATGCATAATTGAGCGACGGGTCTGAAAGGGAAAGAAAATGACGATTGCGAAGGAAATAGCCGGGCTGCTGGCGAAACTGGGCGTTGCCGAGGCTGCGCTTTCGGGCGGCGATCTCATCGTGCGCAGTCCGGTGACGGGTGAGCAGATCGCCGCGCTGAAGACGATCTCGCCGGCCGATGCGGCAGAGACCATCGAAAGGGCGCATAAAGCCTTCCAGGCATGGCGGCTGATGCCGGCACCGAAGCGCGGCGAGCTGGTGCGGCTGCTAGGCGAGGAACTGCGCGCGCACAAGGCAGAGCTTGGCCGGCTGGTGTCGATCGAGGTCGGCAAGATCCCGTCCGAAGGGCTCGGCGAAGTGCAGGAGATGATCGACATCTGCGATTTCGCCGTCGGCCTGTCGCGGCAATTGTACGGCCTGACCATCGCCACCGAGCGCCCGGGTCATCGCATGATGGAAACCTGGCACCCGCTGGGCGTCGTCGGCGTGATTTCGGCCTTCAACTTCCCGGTCGCGGTGTGGTCGTGGAACGCCGCGCTGGCGCTGGTCTGCGGCGACGCGGTGGTTTGGAAGCCGTCGGAAAAGACACCGCTGACGGCGCTCGCCTGCGAGGCGATCTTCAAGCGTGCGGGAGAACGTTTCGGCGATGCTCCGGAAGGATTGATTTCGGTGTTGATCGGCGATCGCGCCGTTGGCGAAATTCTGGTCGATCATCCTGATGTGCCGCTGGTCTCGGCCACCGGCTCGACCCGCATGGGCAGGGATGTCGGTCCACGGCTGGCGAAGCGTTTTGCCCGCGCCGTGCTGGAGCTCGGCGGCAACAATGCCGGCATCGTCTGCCCGACGGCCGATCTCGACATGGCCTTGCGCGCCATCGCCTTCGGCGCCATGGGCACCGCCGGCCAGCGCTGCACGACGCTCAGGCGCCTGTTCGTGCATGAGAGCGTCTACGACCAACTCGTTCCGCGCCTGAAAAAGGCCTATGAAAGCGTCTCTGTCGGCAATCCGCTGGAGACATCAGCGCTGGTCGGACCGTTGATCGACAAGGCAGCCTTCGACAGCATGCAGAACGCGTTGAAGGAAGCCGCCGCTCAAGGCGGCAAGGCCACCGGCGGCGTGCGAGTCGAGAACGGCCTTCCCGACGCTTATTACGTTCGTCCGGCGCTGATCGAGATGCCCAAGCAGGTCTCGCCGGTGACGGAAGAGACCTTCGCGCCGATCCTCTACGTGATGAAATACTCGGACTTCGACGCCGTGCTCGACGAGCACAATGCGGTCGGAGCGGGGCTGTCGTCGTCGATCTTCACCCGCGACCTGCAGGAATCCGAGCGCTTCCTCGGCGTCGACGGGTCCGACTGCGGCATCGCCAACGTCAACATAGGCACGTCGGGGGCCGAGATCGGCGGCGCCTTCGGCGGCGAGAAGGAGACCGGCGGCGGCCGCGAGAGCGGTTCCGACGCCTGGAAGGCTTACATGCGGCGCGCCACCAACACGGTGAACTATTCCAAGGCGCTGCCGCTGGCCCAAGGCGTGTCCTTCGACATCGACTGAGAACGCCAGGGCTCGTTTCGTGGCAGCACCGAGCCCGGGTGGCTCTATAGGGCGGCTGATGTGGCCCAGCCCATGTCGTTGAAACGTCATCCGTGCCGACCCATATGCGCATTGCGTCGGATGTTTTCCTCCCATTGCGTCCGGCGCGTTCCCCTCTGGAGGTTTTGAACCTTCATGCCTGGCCGGACCTTAACAGTCCGGCCTTTTTTCTTTTTGGCCGCCCTGTGAAGCTGCGCTGCCGCGAGCGAGCTGTAAAAACCGCCGTAGGTCGGAGCCCCCACGCCCGGCAGGCCGTGGTGCTGGCAGCCCGGACGGGCGCGCCCACCGGCATAACAGCCCACTGAGCGCGTAATGTCCCGACCATTTTCGTCACACTCGACAGCGGCTTGGCAGTAGGGGTGCCTCGCTGCTGCGCGGCTCGATCAACCAGGCCGTGATGTTCGTGCTGACATTCTATCTGCTGTTCTATTTCTTGCGGGACCGTGAACCGGCCCTGCGCGGGATCGAGCGTCTGTCGCCGCTGCGCGCATCGGAGATGGCATATTTGCTGTCCCGCCTTGCCGAGACGGTGCATGCGATCCTGATAGGCACCGTGCTCATCGCCGTCGTGCAAGGAACGCTGGGCGGTCTGATGTTCTGGTGGCTCGGCCTGCCGACTCCGGTCTTCTGGGGCCTGGTAATGGGGCTTCTTGCCATCGTGCCGGTGCTTGGCGCATTCCTGGTCTGGGTGCCGGCAGCGATCTATCTCGCGCTGGAAGGGGCTTGGGCGAGCGCAGCGATCCTGACCGTCTGGGGCGGCGGCGTCGTCGCCGGCATCGACAATCTGCTCTATCCGATGCTTGTCGGGAGCCGGCTGCGGCTCCACACAGTGGTCGCCTTTATCGGCGCGATCGGGGGCATCGTCCTTTTCGGAGCATCCGGGCTTGTCCTCGGCCCTGCGGTGATCGCGGTCACCGTCAGCCTCATTGACATCCTCAAGAAACGATTGAACGACCAAACCGGGGCGGAACTGACGCCAAAGCGCGACACAAAGCCATCACGGCAGTCGAGAGCCGCGACTGGTCGTGAGTAAGCACCGCCACGCGCCGCCGTGGAAGGCTGTATCGCTCGAAGGGTGCGGGTGGACAGTTTCCCGTTCGTCGTCCCATTATCGATGCCAGGCGTTTGGTGAGTTGTGGAAGCATGAAGATTGCATGCGTTGTAGGCGGCGGGTTCCTCTTTTATCGAGTACATCCGCGCCTTGTTGGAGAGCCAGATGCAGGAATTCCTTCTTTTTGCGATCGTAGGGTTTTTAGCTCAGGCTGTGGACGGCGCTCTCGGCATGGCCTACGGCGTGATTTGCTCGACAACACTACTGGGGTTCGGCGTGTCTCCTGCACATGCTTCGGCTTCAGTTCACGCGGCCGAGCTGTTTACCACGGCGGCCTCGGGTTCGGCTCACCTCTATCACCGCAATATCGACTGGAAGCTTTTCTGGCGGCTGATGCCGTTTGGCGTGCTCGGCGGCGTTCTCGGCGCTTTTGTGCTCACCTCGTTTGAGGGGGCCATCATGAAGCCTTATGTGACCACATATCTTGCGCTCGTCGGAGGTTGGCTCCTGTTCCGTTCCTTCCGACGGATACCAAGCAAGCCGGTCCCTGCAGCCGCGGTGCCTCCGCTTGGGCTTGGTGGTGGATTTCTCGATGCGGCAGGGGGTGGCGGATGGGGACCCATCGTGACGACGGGCCTTCTCGGTTTTGGCGGGACGCCCCGCTACGTGATTGGCACGGTAAATGCCACCGAGTTCCTTACCACGCTGTCGGTGTCCCTGACCTTCCTGTTTGCGTTATTGACCGGCCATTGGGCGGAGGCAGGAGCGCTGGCAGAAAATCTGATCGCCGTTGCCGGCTTGGTCCTTGGCGGGGTGATCGCAGCGCCGATGGCCGGATTGATGGTGAAGTCGATCGCAGAAAAGACGCTTCTCAGGCTCGTTGGCACTCTCATCATACTGCTGGCGGGCTGGCAAACCGCGCAACTTTTCGAATTGGTGTAACTGAGGCACATCGAAAAAGTTGTCGGCGTCGATTCCCTGACGGCCGTGCCGGAGACAAAAACTCAAATCCCAAATGGAACGAAGAGGCCCCATTGTTGTTTGGATGCCTTGGACAACCGGAGGCCGAGTCGATGAGAAAATTGGTTGCAACAGCAGGGTTGGCACTGGCGGTCGCGATGCCTGCAGCGGCGCAGGACGCCGCGACCGCGAAAGCCGAATTCGTCAACATGGCTGGCGAGAAGAATGGAACGGCCACGCTGACCGAGACGGCGCAGGGTGTGCTGATAGAGTTGCAGGTGACGGGACTGCCGGCGGGCGAATTGGTTGCGTTCCATGTTCATGAGACCGGAAAGTGCGATCATCAGACCGGCCATGACTCGGCCGGTGGACACTTCAATCCGACGAATGCCGAACATGGATATCTCGCCGGAAAAGGCCCGCACGCGGGCGATATGCCAAATCAGCGGGTCGGCGCCGACGGCGTTTTGCGTGCTCAGGTTTTCAACAGCATGGTCAAGCTGGATGGTGGAGAAACGGCGATACGAGGCAAGGCATTGATGATCCATGGTGGGCAGGACGACTACAAAAGCCAGCCTGCCGGTGATGCCGGAAAACGTCAGGCCTGTGCCGTGATCGAGTGAGAAAACCCCAAGGGCGTAGCCGACATATGGTCTGACCGGCGCTACAGTTCGGCGGCCAGGCAGATGGTCGGAGCCTCTGGCATGAGGATAAGCCAGACGGTAAGCTCATGCGCCTGCAGAGGAACTGGCGACGCAGCCATTGCGCCGAGGCTGGCCTTCATTTGCGACTGCCGGATGATTGCATGAACGATACTTCTCCTATGGGTGTGCCCGCCACGGGCCTTGCCCAGTCAGCCATTTCCGCCCGCGGCCTGGTCAAAACCTTCGGCAAGCTGCGTGCCGTCGATGGTATCGACCTCGATGTGCCGCGCGGCATTATTTTCGCTATCCTGGGTCCGAACGGCGCCGGCAAGACAACGCTGATGCGGATGCTTGCGACGCTGTCGCGCCCCGACGCCGGCTCCGCGACCGTGATGGGGCACGATCTCGTGCAGGCCCCGCACGAGGTCCGTGCGGCAATCGCGATAACCGGGCAGTTCGCTTCGCTCGACGAGGACCTGACGGGCCGGGAGAACCTCGTCCTGCTCGCCCGACTCTGGGGTTTTCGCGGTCGCGCCGCGAAAGCCCGCGCGGACGACCTGCTCGCGGCTTTCGGCTTGTCCGAAGCGGCGACGAAGCAGGTGAGGGACTATTCGGGTGGCATGCGAAGGCGGCTCGACATAGCCGCCTCGCTGATCGTCACGCCGGGCGTGCTGTTCCTCGATGAGCCGACCACAGGCCTCGATCCGAACGCCCGCAAGGATGTCTGGGGCATGATCCGCGGCCTCGCAGAGGCCGGCGTCACCATCCTGCTCACCACGCAATATCTCGAAGAGGCCGATCAACTCGCGGCACGCATCGCCGTCATCGACCACGGCAGGAAGATTGCCGAGGGCACCAGCCGCGAATTGAAGGCGGCCACCGGCTCCGGTTTTCTCCATGTCGCGCTCGCTGATGTTGCGCGGCTGGACCAGGCGGCGTCGATCCTGGAACGCCGGCTGGAGCACCCTGTCCAACGCAGTGCCGAGGGCGCCGAACTCTCCGTCCTTGCCGGCACGGCGAAGGCCGCCAACGAGGCGCTCGCCGATCTGGTCGCTGCCGGCATCGAACTGTCGGATTTCTCCATGGGCCAACCCAGCCTTGAGGAGGTCTTCTTCGCGCTGACGGGCCAGCCGAGCCTGGGTGAAAGCCGGAAGGACGACAAGCCATGATCGACACGACATCCCTGCAGCGGCTGCAAAGGGTCGCCCGACCGAGGTCCCCATCAGCCCTTTCCAACGCGCTGGTCTTCGGATGGCGCGCGGTGCTGAAATTCAAGCATGTGCCGGAGCAACTCTTCGACCTGGTGATGACTCCGATCATGTTCACGCTGCTGTTCACCTTCGTCTTCGGCGGTGCGCTCGCCGGTTCGCCTGGCGAATACCTGCAGTTCTTCCTGCCCGGCATCCTGGTTCAGACCGTGGTGTTCAACGCAGTCTATTCGGGCATGGGATTGTCGACCGACCTCGGCAAGGGCTTGTTTGACCGCTTCCGATCGCTGCCGATCTGGTCGCTCTCTCCGTTCGCCGGTCTGATGGTGGGCGACATCCTGCGCCATTTGATTGCCGCCTCGATCATTCTCATCATCGGGCTGATCCTCGGCTACCGGCCGGAGGCGGGCATCCTCGGCGTGCTTGCCGCCTTCGCCATGCTGATCGCCATCGGGTTCGGCATGGGCTGGGTATTCATCGTGCTCGGCCTGCTGATCCGCACGCCAACCACAGTGATGACGCTCGGCTTTACCTTCCTGTTCCCGCTCGTCTTCGCCTCAAACATCATGGTCGACCCCGGGACCATGCCGGACTGGCTGCGGGCCTTCGTCGAAGTCAATCCGGTGTCGCTGATGACGACGGCGCTGCGCGGGTTGATGGGTGGCGGGGCGACACTCAGTCAGGTCGTCTTCGCCCTGATCGCGCCGGTGGCGCTGACCGCGATCCTGGCGCCGACGACACTATGGCTGTATCTCAGAAGGTGAGAGGCGTAGCGGGAGAGGTATCCCTACGCCACATGCACCGTGCGCTGCCTCGGCTTGATCGCGGTGGCGAGCAGCAGGCCGGCGACGATAAAGGCGGCGCCGGCGAGGTCGTAGTCGTGCAAGCTTTCGCCTAGGAAAAGGTAAGCGAGCACGGCGACAAAAACAGTCTGCAGATAGAGCAGCATGCTGGCGCGCCCCGCGCCAAGCGTCTCGACACTGCGGTTGTAGAGGTAATACATCAGAGCGCCGCCCGGGCCAGCGACATAGGCGAGTGCCAGAAGGCCGTTCGCATGCAGCGCCGAACGCTCGCCGGAAAACAGCTCCCAGAGATAGAGGGGCAGTGCGGCCAGCGCGCCGGCCCCCAGCAGCAGGACTACCGTCGGCAGCAGTTCGATGGCGAATTTGGCGCGACGCAGCAGCACGGTGTAGAGGCCCCAGCAAAACGCGCTGCCGACGATCCACAACTCGCCGGGATTGAACTGGAGCCGCATCAGCGAGGCAAGGTCGCCGCGCGCCACGATCACCACCATCCCGACCAGAGCGAGCAGCGCGCCAAGTGCCTTCCAGATGCCGAGGGGCTCGCCGAGCACGAAGCGGGCAAGCACCATGGTCATGATCGGCGACAGCGCCATGATAATCCCGGCGGTGGTCGCGTCGGTGTAATTGAGGCCCGTGTAGATCATGCCCTGACAGAGGGTCAGCCCGATGGCGCCGATGGCCAGCACCTCGATCGCCCGGGACTGGATCAGTGCAAGCATCGCCCCATGATGATGATGGACGATAGGCAGCAGGATCGCGCAGGCGAGCACCAGCCGCCAGAAGCAGAGCGCCCAAGGCGGCATCTCGGGGGCGACCCACTTGGCTGCGATGTAGACGCCGGCGGACAGGAGCCAGCAGAGCGTCGCGGTGGAATAGGCGAGTGGAAGCGATGCGTCGGCCGTCGTCTTGGCTACGCCAGGATGGGCTATCGGCATCGATTGCATGCCCGTCTCCTCCCACAGCCGATCTTAGCAAAATTGCTGCGTCTTGCCGAGCAGCAAAAGTCAGCTGTTTAACCAACCTTCCTCGCCTTGAATTCAAAAAAGGTGAGCCATTGCGGGTCTTGCTGCTCGCGCCTTGAGGCCGGTGCGAGATCACTACAGAGGCATAGGCTACAGGCCTGCCTCCTCAGACGAAGCAGGCTCACACCTTGAGATGAAGCGTAACCAAAACAGTGCTTTCGGCACCCTCTTCGAAACGAGCGGTGAGCCGCAGCCAGTTGCCGAAATGGCCGAGACGGGCAGCCGCAACACCGTCCTTGGCGGTTGGCATTTCCAGGCTTGTGCCTTCGCGCACCCAGTGCATGCCGTCGGGCGATATTTCGACCCAGGCTGTCGGAGCGCGTCCGACCGGCGACCTCAGCGCGCGCACGAAGATGATCGCTTCCCGCGCCCAGCCGGCTTCGTAAGGCTCGCTCGCCGCCTCGGGCAACTCATCAACAACGCGACGTTCCAGCCGTTCCGCGTTTTTCTCGCAGTCGCGGCTCTCTACTTTGTCGTCTGCTATCCGTTGTCCCAGCTGTCGCGTCTGCTGGAAAGGAGGCTCCATGCCGGAAGTGCTTATTGATAATGTCCACAAGAGCTTCGGAGCTGTCGAAGTCCTCAAGGGCGTCTCGCTGTCCGTCAATCGGGGCGATGTGTTTGCATTGATCGGCCGCTCCGGTTCCGGAAAAAGCACGCTTCTGCGCTGCATCAACGGACTGGAAAAGATCAATTCCGGCCGCATCGAAGTTGCCGGCCACGCCGTTGGCCGAGACCCGAAAGAGTTGCGCAAGCTGCGCACCGATGTCGGCATCGTCTTCCAAAGCTACAATCTCTTTCCGCATCTGACGGTGGGCGAAAACATCATGCTGGCGCCGCGGATCGTCAAATTGGTGTCGAAAGCTGAAGCCAAAACCACTGCGGAGGAAGTTCTCGGCATGGTTGGCCTGTCGGAGAAGTTCGACGCCTATCCCGACCAGCTTTCCGGCGGCCAGCAGCAGCGCGTGGCGATCGCCCGCTCGCTCGCCATGCGTCCCAAGGTGATGCTGTTCGACGAGGTGACGTCGGCGCTCGATCCGGAACTGACCGAGGAGGTGCTGAACGTGCTGGAAACGCTCGCCCGTAACGGAATGACCATGCTGCTCGTCACCCACGAGATGGGTTTTGCCCGCCGGGTGGCGACCACAACGATTTTCATGCATCACGGAAAGATCTGGGAAGAGGGGCCTCTTCGGCAGGCCGAAGACCCCGGAACTGCAGCAGTTTATTAAATCGGACGTGAAGTAGCCCGGCAAATCAGGCCGGGAGCCGCCACATTCGCACACGACCTGTACCACGCAATTCCGTTTCCGCGAGTGGGTCGCAAGCAAAATTTGGTCCAAGCAGTTTGCGAGTTGCATCCGAAATACGGATTTCGTCGGGCTCCGCTGACGTTTGAATACGTGCGGCGAGATTAACGGTCTCGCCCCAAAGGTCATAGGCAAACCGCCTTTTGCCTATGACGCCCGCGACGATTGGCCCTGAGTGAATTCCAATCCTGAGTCTTAGCGGTTGTCCCGCGAAGCGTTCGAGCTTAACCGCCTTCCGCAGTTCAAGTGCATAGTGCGCAAGGGCTTTTGCATGATCGGATCGCGCGGCGGGCAGGCCAGCGACCACCATCACACAATCGCCGATTGTCTTGATCTTTTCGCAGCCGTATCGTTCCGAGAGCAGATCCGCCGCCTTGAAGAAGTAATTTAACATAGCGAGCGTCGTCTCGGCTCCGACGCTCCGCGCTCTTTCTGTAAAGCCGACGATGTCGGCAAAAAGCACACTCACCTCAGCGTGGTTGTCTGCAATTTGTTCGTCCGCTTTTAACCGCTCCGCGATCGACGCCGGAAGAATGTTGAGGAGCAGGCTTTCGGCGCGCTGGTATTCACGCGACAATCCCTCTTGGCTCTGCCTCAACGCCTCGTTCGTCAATTGTAATTTTTCGTTGAGTTGACGCTCCCTCTCTTGCAGGAGTGTCATTTCATAAGCCTTCTGTTGAAGCCGCTGCCTGTTGTCGCGTTCGGCAGTGGCGTCAAGAAAGAGCAGCCATACGCAGGCATTGCCAGCAAAAAGATGAAGGTCCGCGACACGCCCGCTGGGCAGTTCGACCATGGCCATATGATATGGAAGCTCCGGGCAAGGCAGCAAACCTTCCATGAACGCAAGCTGCTCGGCAACGGGCTTGCCAATGCAAAGTGATGATAGGCCGTAATGTTCAACACTGCCGCCCTTCTCAGCGATGCAAAGCTGGGCATCAATTTTCAGATATGCGACAGAGTGCTCGTTGGAGAAGAAATCGTAAATCCAGCTTCTGACTTCTCTTGGCAATCCATGCATGGTCTATTTGGTGACCATCGAAGCAAGCTGACGAAATGCATCATCAACATGTTCACCTGAAAGCGCGCTTGTCAGATAGATTTGCCATCCAAGTTGCCTCAGTTCGTTAATCTCACTATCCGGTATTGCCCACCGATCGGCCAGATCGGATTTGTTGAACAGTAATACGAACGGCATGGCGCCGAATTCGGCCTCGGCCCGCTCGCGCAGCGTGAGCGCCACGGCAAGAGTAGCGGCGCGGGTTCCATCGACGACAAGCACGAGCCCGCTCGCACCTCGCACATAGCTGACGCGGAATGAGCCGATATCGTCTTCGCCGGCCAAATCCCACAAAATCAGATCCACGGTTTTATCCGGCAGTACAACACTCTTCTTGTCGATTTTCACTCCCACCGTGGTCAAGTAGGTTTCTGAAAAGATGCTTTGCACAAACCTGCGAACCAGACTCGTCTTTCCGACAGCGAACCCGCCCAACATGCAGATCTTTTTTTGCAATAACCTGGGCCCTAGTGGAAGTTTACCGTAACCGAAACTCTGCGATTGGCGGAGCTCCCGGTTCGGCTATTCTCAGTCTCCGCCGGCTCAAAAGTGCCCGCGCCGCGAACCAAAAGCGATTCCGGAGCGACGCCGCGCTTCTTGAGAAGCGCACGAACTGTCTCGGCGCGGGCGGCGCTGATCGACGCGTTGGCCGTCTCACGGCCCACGGCGTCCGAATGGCCGGTCAACATGAACTGTGCTGTTACGCCTGCCTTGCGGGCGTCCTTGGCCAATTCCTTCAATTGATTCGCCAATTGGTCGAGAACTGGCAGTTGCTCTGGTCCCGGTACAGCCTTGCCAGAATCGAAGAAAATGTCGACCGCTTGAATAGCCTCCCTCAAATGCGTGAGTTCCTGAGGGGTCACCTCGCGCAGCTCGGAAATTTCTAGAGAGAGTCCGTCCGCGGCCAGTTGTTGGGCGGCGACCCGCGCCCGATCTATCCAGGCGGCAGGAGCCTCACCCATGGCAACGATGCGATCCTGGATGATCGTAAGCCGAACCGATTTCGGCGGAGCAAGCGACGCCTCCAGCCGCTTCAGCACGAACTTCGGATCAAGGCTCTGATAGAATTGCCACTGCGAATGGACGCGAGCAGGATCAACCCCTGTTCCGGACAGCAGAGCCTGCGGGTCGGCGGCCTGCGGGTCTCTCAGGCCGGAGATATAGAAATGCCCGCCACTCGCCCTTTGTTGGGCGACGATGATTCCCGGTTGGGCCTCAAGTCGCGACACATAAGTCTGCCAGTGCTCCGCCGCGCGTGCTTCGGGGCTCACATCACGAACCTTGGAGATGTCGAATACCGGTCCGCCTGCC